>NZ_RAYG01000030.1:0-88356 GCF_003670185.1 Parabacteroides sp. CH2-D42-20
ACCGTAGTCCCGCGAGAACAGCGCCTACCTCTCCCGCAATCATCCATCCCGGCTTATATCTCGTCCGGAGATTCCCGGTCGGAGCCGAAAAAGGCCCGGCCCGGATGTCAGTCGGCCGTATGGATAAGTTTCAATGCCATGATGGTAATCTTGCTTTATGGAGGCCAAAGGTAGGGAAAAATCTCAGGAAAGACCTTTAGAAAGGAGGAGAGGATGCGGGAAGGAAGCAAGTTGTCATTTCCGGGTGCCGGAAACGAGAGCTTCCGGGTATCGGAAACGAAAGCTTCCGGGTGTCGGAAGTTCTCGTTTCCGACACCCGGAATAAAAGTTAAACCTCATCGGGGCTTTCGCTATCTCCACCTCCGCCCACGGTTAATGGATAAGGGAAGCGATTCCGGCGTACTTCCTTCAAAAAGACTTTACTGTTGCCACTCGAGCGAGTAGCCACCTCCAAGTAATACGTGCCATCCTCCAAGGCGGGGATGATAAGCGAGAAGGCCGACGGATCGTTGCGCAACACGGAGGTCATCGGCACGGCTACCGACGTTTGGGAGCCGTCCTTCACGAAGAAGAAGCCCACGGCATCTCCCGTCTCGCCGGCGATCTTGATACGTTGCCCGCTGCCGGTCAATCCTCCGCCCGGGGTCAGTTTCGTATTCACGGCACCGGACGCTACGTCCGTCACGCTGATGATCGTAGGCAGCCCCTCCTCCACGTGGCTGACGATCACGCTGATGTCCGTCAGCTTCGAACGAATCTCCGCCGTGGGCGTGGAACGGAGCACGACCTTGTTGCGCGCCGGGTCGAACTGCGCCTTCGGGCCGATGAACGAGCCCTCCACGCCCAAGCTGTTCGTCGTGAAACCGAACTCCACGGTACTGCCCGAGTACAGCTCCTCCTCGGCCACACCCTTGATCTCACTGTAAATACCTTCAATCTCCGAGGCCGAATATTTCGTACCGAGCCGAGCGGCGGCCAGCTTGCATAAGTCGCCGATCGAACGACTTTGTACGTAAGTGACGTTGAACGTGAAATCGTCCGTGCGCGCCGTCAACTTGTTCTCCACCAGCTTACCGGTGATACTTCTTTTCTTAGGTTCTGCCATACTATCATTCAGATTATGGGCCTCTCTTGGATAGAGACCCTAGTTATTAAACACCCAAATGTAACAATAAACTTTCACTCCGACAAGCGGGAATCGGATTACTATTCACGCTTTCCCAAAAACTATTTGTAAGCAAAACCTAGCCAACTCATAATAATTTGTTACTTTTGCGGTGGTTTTAAATAGGAACAACATAATTAATAAACATACCTATGGCAAAGATTACAAAAGAGGAGGCCCTTCGGTACCATGCCGAGGGCAAACCGGGTAAGATCGAGGTCATCCCGACAAAGCCTCATAGCACGCAAACGGATTTATCCCTGGCTTATTCGCCGGGCGTAGCCGAGCCGTGCCTAGAAATCGAGAAGAATCCGCTGGACGCGTACGAATATACGGCGAAAGGTAATTTGGTAGCCGTAATCTCCAACGGTACCGCCGTACTCGGGCTGGGCGATATCGGCCCCTTGGCCGGTAAGCCGGTGATGGAAGGCAAGGGATTGCTATTCAAGATATTTGCGGGCATCGACGTATTCGATATCGAAGTGAACGAGAAAGATCCGGAGAAGTTTATCCAGACCGTGAAGGCGATCTCGCCCACGTTCGGAGGAATCAACTTGGAGGATATCAAGGCACCGGAGTGTTTCGAGATCGAGACTCGCTTGAAGAACGAGCTGGATATCCCCGTCATGCACGACGACCAGCATGGTACGGCAATCATCTCCGGCGCCGGGCTGATCAACGCCTTGGAGATCGCCGGCAAGAAGATCGAGGACGTGAAGATCGTGGTGAACGGCGCCGGAGCCGCCTCTATCTCATGTACGAAACTGTACGTGATGCTGGGAGCGCGCAAGGAGAATATCGTCATGTGCGACAGCAAGGGCGTCATCTCTACCAGCCGCCCGGACTTGAACGCCGCCAAGCGGGAGTTCGCTACCGACCGTCCGATCAAGACCTTGCAGGAGGCCGTGGTGGGAGCCGACGTATTCTTGGGCCTCTCCGTGGCGAACGTATTGACCAAGGAGATGGTACGTAGCATGAACGCCGACCCGATCGTATTCGCCTTGGCGAACCCGAACCCGGAGATCTCCTACGCCGATGCGATGGCCTCGCGGGACGATATCATCTTCGCTACCGGACGTTCCGACTATCCGAACCAGATCAACAACGTGCTGGGATTCCCTTATATCTTCCGCGGCGCCTTGGATACGCACGCCAAGGCGATCAACGAGGAGATGAAGCGGGCCGCCGTCTACGCCATCGCCGACCTTGCCAAGGAGCCGGTTCCCGACGTGGTGAACGCCGCCTATAAGCTGAAACGAACCACTTTCGGACGCGACTATATCCTTCCGAAAGCGCTCGATCCCCGCTTGCTGACCCGTGTATCTTGCGCCGTGGCGAAAGCCGCTATCGACTCGGGCGTGTCTCGCAAGACGATCACCGACTGGGAGGGCTACGCCAACCATTTGCGTGAGATGATGGGGTACGATAATAAACTCTTGCGCTCGTTCACCGATATGGCGAAAGCGAACCCGAAACGGGTGGTATTCGCGGAGGCGAACCACGTGAATATGCTGAAAGCCGCCGCCGAGGCGAAAGCGGAAGGTATCTGTTTCCCGATCTTGCTGGGTAACGAGGAGCGTCTGGCCAAGATCGCCGCCGAGGAGAATATCAGTCTGGACGGTATCGAGATCGTCAACCTCCGCCACGACCGTGAGACGGAACGCCGCCACCGCTACGCCCGTATCCTTACCGACAAGAAGGCGCGCGAGGGCGTGACCTACTCGGAGGCTTGCGAGAAAATGGTAGACCGTAACGCCTTTGGTATGATGATGGTGGCTACCGGCGACGCCGACGCTTTCGTGACGGGTGTATACAGCCGCTACTCGGAGGTTACCAAGATGGCGGAGCAGATCATCGGCATCCGCCCGAGCTACAAACATTTCGGCGCTTTGAACATCCTGACGTGCAAGAAGGGTACGTTCTTTATGGCCGATACGTTGATCAACCGTCATCCGTCGGCCGAGGTATTGATCGATATCGCCCGCCTGACGCACGACGCCGTGAAGTTCTTCGCTCACGAGCCGGTTATGGCGATGTTGTCTTACTCGAACTTCGGTTCCGACAAGCAGGGCAGTCCGCTGAAAGTACACGAGGCGATCGACTTCTTGCATAAGACATACCCAGACATGGTGGTAGACGGAGAGATGCAAGTAAACTTCGCCCTCGACAAGAAGCTGCGCGACGATATGTACCCGTTCAACAAGCTGAAAGGACAAGACGTGAATACCTTGATCTTCCCGAACCTAAGCTCCGCCAACAGCGCATATAAGCTATTGGATACGCTGGGTATCACCGAGACGATCGGCCCGATCCAGATGGGATTGAACAAACCGATCCACTTCACCGACGTAGAAAGCTCTACCCGTGATATCGTGAACCTGACTACCGTAGCTGTCGTAGACGCTATCGTTCAGGAACAGATCGAGAAAGAAGGTTGATAGGGCTTATCCCCTATCAATACTATCCCCAGTTGTAGAGACAGGGCGTGCCCCGTCTCTACAACTGGATATATCAATTCTGATAGCTTTCGATATTCGCTATTACCTTTTGCGACAATCGCTCCATACATTGCTCCGAGTGGCCGGAGACTTTCGGGGTATATATGACATTATCGAACTGCGTCAAGGTATCCGCATAATTCCCAATACCTACCTCATCGCATAAGAAGAAATTCCGCTTATGGGCGCTAAGCCAACGTTGTAAATCCGGGACACGGAAAGTAGGCCCTACCGACGTATTGATCAATATCTTCAGATTACCGAACAAACGAAACTCACCCGCCCCCAGAAGAATCGTATTACGAGGCAAGCAAGTACATAAAATATCCACCTCCCGCAGCAACTCCCGCAGAGGCAGGTAAGCGATACCGGCGGCCTCGGCATCCGGCTTACGGGTACGGCTGAAATAATAAACCTCAGCCCCCAAGAAACGAAGAGCGTCAGCGATCATTCTCCCGGTGCGACCCAATCCCACGATGCCTACTTTTTGCCCGCCCAGCTCATACGCCTTATGTTTCCACTGTTTCCCGCCAAAACCATGCAACAAACGGACCAGCTCGCTAATGACATACTCCACGACTCCCTCATCGCCATAGTCGCGGATACCCAAGACCGTTATCCCCCGCTCACGTGCAGCGGCTATATCCACATTCGCGCTAGACTCGCTATAGAGGGTACAGCACATCCCGATGTATTTGATATTCGGGCAAGCCTCGATCACGTTCCTCCGGATCTGTGTATTATAAGAGACGAGTACGCAATCTGCGTCCCCGATCCGGTTCACAATCTCCTCATCCGTTTCCGGAATGCCGGTATAAAAAACAACCTCTTTTCCAAGCTCCTTCAAACGCTCCACTCCCCATGTATTCAACCCGGTAGAATCTACCACTACTATTTTCTCAAACATATCTCACATTATTAATTACCATCTTCAATTAATTATCCCTCTCACAAAGCTATAAATAAAATAGCCGCAAAGGGTAACCTTCAGCACGACACTCAATAAAAAACCCGCGAACGCCCCGAAACCAGCCTTCAACGCATCTCCGGACGCCTTGCCTCCCAAAAGTTCCCCCACGAAAGCCCCCACGAAAGGACCCAGCAAGATTCCCCAAGGCGGAAACACGAATATGCCGGCCACGGTTCCCACGGCACATCCCCAATTTCCCCACTTGGACCCTCCGCTATACTTAGTCCCCAGCATGGGCGTAACATAGTCCATCGCCTGTGCCAACACGACCAGCAATCCCCACACGACCAACTCCGTAACCGTGAATTCCGCATAGCCTGTAAAATGCAGCAGCCACAAAGCCAAATACGCCACCGGCGGCCCCGGCAAGACCGGCAAAAAACACCCCGCCAATCCCACCAACAAACAGATAACGCCTAGTATAACCAATAAGATATCCATACAATCACTATTTACAATAATCCTTTATTTCACCAATTCTCCTTATTAATCAAATTCACTACGACTTTCACCATCATATCTTTTTCCTCCGTCCGGCTTTCCGCTATCATCAAGGTTAAAGCGACCAATGTATTATCAGCGATACGTTTCGTCCCATCCGGATTATATAAGATTCCATTATTATCGAGAAACCACAAGAAAAGCGTTGCGGCTATACGCTTATTACCATCGCTGAACGAATGATTTTTTGTAACCAGATAAAGAAGCATAGCCGCTTTTTCCTCTACCGAGGGATAAAGATCCTCCCCACCAAAAGTTTGGTAAATCTGTCCGATAGAGCTTTTGAAAGAGCCGTCTTTCTCGTTTCCGAATAAATTACTTCCACCAAATTTACTTTTCAATCCTTGGATAGCCAACATCGCATTTTCATAGGTAGCCTTAAACCGTTGCTCATTTGTCGTCGAATGAATATCCAATTGCTGATAGTCATACTTATCCAGTGTATCTAAGGCATAGGTATAGTCTACAACCACATCTAGTAACGTACGGCTTTCATCCGAGGAAAGAACCTCCTGACCCTTAACCGTACGACCGAGGACTTGTACAAGCAGCTTCAGTTCGTCGTATTTTTGTTGGGTCAGTTGTTTATTGACAGCGTAACCTTTAACAAGGTATTCTTTTAGGATTTTATTCGCCCAGATACGGAATTGCGTACCACGCTTAGACTTGACACGATAGCCGACTGAGATAATGACATCAAGACTATAAACCCCAGTAGGCTTGTATTTGGAAAAAGTATTATGCAAAATTTGCATATTACTCATTTCCTCAAGTTCTCCTTCTTTAAAAACATTTCTGATATGCCGAGCTATTACCGATTGATCCTTTTGAAAAAGCTCCGCCATCTGCGCTTGCGTAAGCCATACTGTATCATTCTCCAATTTCACGTCAATTGAAGTCTCACCATCGGCTGTCCGATAAATAACGATCTTGCCATTTTCCATACGTTTCAGTTTTTAGGATATATAAATAGACAAAGATACAAACATTTCCCACCCTTAACTGTTTTGCTAAAAGCTAAATCTAAACATATATATTTATGCACAAACATTTACGCCTGACATGTTATGCTTTGTTGTGCTTGCTGGTACCGATCGGGGTAATGGCGCAGACAGAGCATACGTATTTAGACCGTGCCCTACCCGGGTCATGGTCTGAGGAAGGGAGTGATTTCCAGCAGACACTTCCCGTAGAAGATAATTGGTGGAGAAATTTTAAGGACCCGTTACTGGACTCGCTGATAGAAGTAGCCGTGAAACAAAACTATTCCGTGCAAATGGCGATGGATAGGATCGCCATGGCGAAAGCCAACCTGCGGTCGGCACAAGGAAGCTACTCGCCCACCCTAGGGCTTTCCGCCGGATGGACACGGCAACAAAGTAGCGGCAATATCAATCAGGTACCCAAGGCGATCACCCAATATTCCAGCGCTACCGTAGATATGAACTGGGAGGTGGACGTATTCGGGAGTATCCGGAACCGGGTGAAAGCGGAGAAAGAGAATTTCGCCGCCTCGAAAGAGGAATACAACGCCGCCATGGTCTCCCTTTGCGCTCAAGTAGCCTCCTCCTACATCAATATGAGGGAACTGCAACAAGAGGTAAAGGTAGCGCAACAGAACTGCCGCTCCCAACAGACGGTCGTACAGATCACCCAGAAACGGTATGAGACCGGGCTAGTCTCTAAACTGGACGTAGCGCAGGCGCAATCCGTATACTACAGCACGAAAGCCTCCCTACCGATGCTGGAGGCCGGTATCATCCAATACGCGAACTCCTTGGCGATCTTGCTAGGCCTGTACCCTTCCGATCTGCAAAAGATCATGGAGACAAACGCTTCCTTGCCGGAATATATCGAGCCGGTCGGTGTAGGGCTACCGGCAAACCTATTGCTACGCCGTCCGGATGTACGTGCGGCAGAAAGGCAGGTCAATGCGCTTGCCGCCTCGCTCGGGGCCTCTAAGTCCGATTGGTGGCCGAAAGTATTCGTGAAAGGCTCGGTCGGTTTCGCCTCCCACGACTTCGACAAGCTGGCGAATCATAATAGCTTGACCTATGAGATCGCCCCTACCCTTACGTGGAACTTCTTCCAAGGCACCCAGAAGATACAGGCTACCCGGTTGGCGAAAGCCCAGTTGGACGAGTCGATCCGGCAATTCAACCAGACCGTGCTTACCTCCGTACAGGAAGTGGATAACGCCATGAGCTCGTACAAGAACTCGATCAAGCAGATCGTAGCCCTCCGGGAAGTGGTAAACCAAGGAAAACAGACCTTGGATCTTTCCCTTGACCTCTATAAGCAGGGCCTTACGCCTTTCCAAAACGTACTGGACGCGCAACGCTCCCTCCTCACCTACCAGAACCAATTGACACAGGCTCAAGGTAGCTCACTACTGAACTTGATACAGCTTTATCAGTCATTGGGCGGAGGATGGAATCCTATGTAGGCCGTTCGATCCGATCGAACAAAAGCCCACTCAAACAATTAATATAAATAATCATTAAAGACAAAAGATATGAAGACATTTGTTTACATAGGGATTATCGGAGCCTCCGCCTTATTACTGGCGTCTTGCAAGGGGAAAAGCAAGCCGATGGAAACGCCCGTGCCCTCCATAAGCGTATCCACGCCGATCGTGAGGGACATTACCTTGACGAAAGAATACCCCGGATACCTTAGTTCACAACTGAAAGTAGACTTGGTAGCCCGTGTCAACGGATACTTGCGTACCTCTTACCTCAAGGCCGGAAGCCGGGTGAAGAAGGGCGATCTTATCTTCGTGATCGAACCGGACACCTATCAAGATAACGTCACCCAAGCCGAGGCTTCCGTAAAGACCTCCAAAGCCCAGCTGGAATATGCACGCAGTAACTACGAGCGTATGAAGGAGGCGGCTAAGAGCGGCGCCGTAAGCCAGATACAAGTGATCCAAGCGGAGGCTACCGTATCGGAGTCTGAGGCTGCCGTGAAGAATGCCGAGGCGGAGTTGAATACCGCACGGACCAACTTGAGCTATTGCTATATCCGTGCGCCTTTCGACGGTGCGGTTACCCGGGCCAGCTACGATATAGGTAATTACATCAACGGAGCCGTCCAGCCGGTTACCTTGGCCACCTTATACAAGGACGACTTGATGTTCGCCAATTTCAATATCGAGGATAACCAGTTCATGAAGATGATGCTGGAAGCCGCCCGCAACGATAGCACCGTGAAGCTTCCGACCGAGATCCTCGTCAGCATAGGCAAGGATGGCGGCAATGCGTATACGGGCCGGCTGGATTATCTATCCCCAAATATCGACCTATCGACCGGTACCCTGAACGTACGTGCCAATCTGGATAACCCGAAGCATGTATTGAAGAGTGGCTTATATGTCACCATCACCCTGCCGTATGCCGAGCAGCCGAATGCGGTCTTGGTTCGCGACGCCTCGATCGGTACCGACCAATTAGGGAAGTACCTTTATATCGTGAACGACTCCAATGTCGTACGATACCGTCCTATCGAGGTGGGCCAATTGGTAGACGATACGCTTCGCCAAGTGACCGCCGGTATCAGCCCCAAAGACTCCTATGTCACCTCCGCCCTGCTTAAGGTACGAGATGGCATGACTATCAAACCTATAAAATAAGCAAGCTATGGTAAAGTTCTTTATTAACAGACCGATATTCGCCACCGTACTTGCTCTGATCATCGTCGTGGCGGGTTTGGTCACCCTCAATATATTACCGATCGCCCAGTATCCGGAGATCACGCCGCCTACCGTACAGGTATCCGCCGTTTATCCCGGGGCGGACGCACAGACGGTAGCGCAAACCGTAGGTTTACCGATCGAGCAACAGGTAAACGGCGTGGACGGTATGCTTTACATGAGTTCAAACTCCTCCAGTTCGGGGGCTTACTCCCTGACGATCACCTTCGCCGTGGGAACGGATATCGACATGGCGACCGTCATGGTGCAAAACCGGGTGAGTATCGCCCAAAGTAGCTTGCCGGAACCCGTGATCGTACAAGGTATCACCACCCGCAAGCAATCCTCCAATATCGTGATGATGCTTACCCTAAGTTCCAAGGATTCCATTTACGACGGGTTGTATTTAAGTAATTACGCCACCTTAAATATGATAGACCAGCTAACCCGCCTGCCGGGTGTAGGCTCGGTACAGGTAATGGGAGCCGGAAACTATAGCATGCGTATCTGGCTAGACCCGGAGGCGATGCGTATCCGTAACTTGACGCCGGACATGGTCTATCAAGCCATATCCACGCAAAACGCCCAAGTATCCGCCGGTTACGTAGGCCAACCGATTCTACGGGCGGATAACCCCTATCAATATACCTTGACCGTGAAAGGACGGTTGACGACACCGGATGAGTTCGGCAATATTGTCCTTAAGACCGGACAAGGTGGCAAGATCCTGCGATTGAAGGATATCGCCCGCATAGAGTTGGGCAGCTCCTCTTACAACGTGGTCTCTAAATTAAGCGGACAGCCGACGGCTGCGATAGCGATCTACCAGCTGCCGGGCTCCAACTCCTTGGATGTATCGAAGGTGGTAAAGGCCAAGATGAAAGAATTAGGCAGTTCCTTACCCGAAGGCGTGGAATACAAAGTGACCTTGGATACGACAGAGGTGATCGACGCCTCCATCCATGAGGTGCTTATCACGTTCTTGGAGACAACCTTGCTGGTGGTCTTGGTTATCTTCTTATTCTTACAGAATTTCCGGGCGGTAGTCATCCCGTTCATTACGATTCCGGTCTCATTGATCGGTACGCTGGCGGTCATGGCGGCTTTAGGCTTCTCCATTAATACGTTGACCTTATTCGGCTTGATTCTGGCGATAGCGGTGGTGGTAGACGACGCCATCGTGGTGGTAGAGAACTCCACCCGGCTCCTCGATACCGGGAAATATACGGCCCACGAGGCGGTATCGAAGGCCATGGATGAGATCGTAGGGCCTATCGTGGGCGTGGTATTGGTATTATTGGCGGTATTTATCCCGACAACGTTTATCAGCGGTATCTCCGGGCAGCTCTATAAGCAATTCGCCTTGACAATCGCCGCCGCTACCGTATTAAGCGGATTTAACTCGCTTACGCTTACGCCCTCGCTTTGCGCCCTTTTCTTGGAGAAGAATACGGAAGAACCAAAATTCTTCCTCTTCAAAGGATTCAATAAGGTATACGGAAAGACTCAGAAGATGTACGACTCGATCGTGGAGCGGATGCTGAAACGACCGGGAGCGGCGATGATCGTTTACGGTATCATCACGGCGGTAGCGGTTATCTTGTTTATGCGCTGGCCGACAACCTTTATACCCGAAGAGGATGACGGCTATTTCCTAATCGTATCCCAATTACCCCCGGCGGCGAGCTTGAACCGGACGGAGGCGGTCACCAAGCAGATCGACGAGATCCTAAAGACATACCCCGAGGTGAAATCATTCATCAGCGTTAGCGGATTCTCCGTGATGGGTGGAGGGGAGCAATCCAATACGGCCACCTTCTTCGTGATCCTAAAGAACTGGAACGAACGTAAAGGTAAGGAGCATACGGCAGAGGCCGTGACCAACCGTTTCAACCGGGAGGCATCGGCTATCCAAGAAGCGCAGGTATTCGGTATGGTACCGCCAGCTATCCCGGGGTTGGGCGCTTCGGGCGGCTTGCAACTGCAATTGGAGGATCGTAAGAACCTAGGTCCGACGGAGATGCAGCATGCCGTGGAGACATTGCTGGCCAGCTACCGCTCGAAACCGCAATTGCTGAACCTTTCTTGTATGTATCAGGCCAATACCCCGCAGTATCTACTGAAGATAGACCGGGATAAGGTGCAGATGCTCGGTCTTCAGTTGAATCAAGTATTCTCCACGCTCAGCTATTATATGGGAGCGGCGTACGTGAACGATTTCGTGGAGTTCGGACGTATTTACCAAGTTAAGATCGAGGCGAACGGAGAGGCGCAGAAAGTGATCGATGATGTACTCCGTTTGAGTCTGGCGAATAGTAAAGGAGAGATGGTACCCTTCTCCTCTTTTATCGAATTAGACGAGCAATTGGGATTAGACCAGATCAACCTATATAATATGTATTCATCGGCGGCTATTACTTGTATCGCCAACCCGAAATATAGTTCCGGAGAAGCGATCCTAGCGATGGAGGAGCTGATACAGGAACAATTAGGTGATAATTTTGGATATGAATGGACCTCGGTCGCTTATCAAGAGACGAAAGCAGGATCTACGACGGTGATTATTTTCGCCATGGCGTTGCTAGTCGCTTTCTTGGTTCTCTCGGCTCAATATGAGAGCTGGACAAGTCCGTTGGCGGCTATCATGGGTTTGCCGATCGCCTTGTTGGGAGCTATTATCGGCTGCTGGGTGATGGGGGTTCCGGTAAGCGTATATACCCAGATCGGTATTATCTTATTGATCGCCTTGTCCGCCAAGAATGGTATCTTGATCGTAGAGTTCGCCCGGGATTTCCGGAAGGAAGGTAATCCGATACGGGATTCCGCCTTGGAAGCCGGACACGTTCGTTTACGTCCGATCCTGATGACCTCGTTCGCCTTTGTATTGGGTGTCATGCCTTTGCTTTTCGCTACCGGAGCGGGAGCGGCCAGCCGTATATCCTTAGGTGCGGCGGTAGTATTCGGTATGGCTATCAATACGATATTCGCCACGATGTTCATCCCTAACTTCTATGAACTGATGCAGACCATCCAAGAGAAATGGCTGGATAAAGGAAAGAAGACGGATGAAACGCCTAAACAATAGAAAGTTTCCAATCCTCTAATGAGGCAAAAAGAGAATAGCCATGGGTTTAGCCATGGCTATTCTTTTTTACTCCCTTCGGATACATTATTATATATTCTATGATTGGAATTAGGCGATTCCCAACAACTCTACCTCAAATATTAATGTGGAGAAAGCAGGGATCGGACCCGAGGCACGATTACCATAACCCAAACTGTAAGGGATATAGATTATCCATCTATCCCCTACCCGCATTTCTTGAAGAGCCAATTGCCAGCCTTCAATCACTTGGTTCAAGCGAAAGGCTTCCGGGCAACCCCGTTTCCATGAGTTATCAAATTCCCTTCCGTTAATCAACGTTCCTTTATAATGTACGGAAACGACGCTTTCCCGATTAGGAGAAACTTTGCCTGTACCCGCTTGTATTACCTTATATAATATACCGCACGGTAATGTCCGGGTTCCCTCTTCCGAAGCGATCTCGTCCAAATACAATAGATTCTTCTCTTTGTACTCCTCTTTTCTACTCATATATATTACATTATCTTACATTTAGCTCCGCAAATGTAGCAAATAGAAATAGAAACGCAATGGCATGGTAACACAATAGACATGCCAAACGTTCAAATACTATCATTATATGAATCTGATTCCCGCTTTTTTTATCATAGATCAAGAAAACATAGGAATCCGCAAGAAACATGCTATAAAACATACCACGTATGGAATAACGCCGTATATTTGTGTCGTAAAACATAATTGTAAAGCAAATATGGTAAAGAGATTGTTTAAACGTTACATCGATTTGCTAGGGTTTCAACCTTGGACAATTTGGGTTTACCGCATGTGGTAAACCTCACGATGAAAAAGAGGAAGGTTTAGGTTAAGGTTATCAGAAGTCCGGGATTAGGTTAGTAATAGGTTAAAAGGTTAAAGGTTTAGGTTTTCAATTCATTCGTTACTCGGACTTCAAAAGTTATGTGAGATTTAGAACGTGTCGAAAGGCACAGATTTATTAATTAAAAAGAAAATGAGCTATGAAAAGTTTTATTAGACATTTTTTGGATAGCTGCTTGAGATCACTCGCTGCTATCGGTCAGTCGGAGTTAACAAAATGGGGTTACAATAAATAAGTAACACCCCATTTTACCGGGAAGGTGAACATTTGATTTTTTCAAACCATACCGTGGTTGCTTGGCATCTTGCCAGACAACCGCTTTTTTGTATCCATACCTTTTAAACAAGGTATCTTAGTTTCATAGAGAAAGTATCCTAAGTTCATTGGCGAAGTATCTTAGGTGTATGGGGCGATGAAACTAAGATACTTTTATAACTCATGCGGCTATTTTCAGCGAGGTAGGCAAGAAAACTGACTGCTTTGTCCGTTTCTCCACCGTAGCCGGAGAGTGCGGAGCAGCCGACGCAGAGCGTGATATCCGTGGATTCGCCATGAAATTCTACACAGAGGAGGGTAACTGGGACTTGGAAGGTAACAACACCCCCGTATTCTTCTTGCGTGATCCCCTAAAGTTCCCGGACTTGAATCATGCGGTCAAACGTGACCCGAAAACGAATCTACGAAGCGAGGATAACAACTGGGATTTCTGGACTTTGCTTCCCGAGGCCCTGCATCAAGTAACGATTACGATGAGTTCTCGCGGCATTCCTTACTCTTATCGACATATGCATGGTTTCGGTAGCCATACGTACAGTTTTATCAACAATAAGAACGAACGTATCTGGGTGAAGTTCCATCTCAGAACCCTGCAAGGTATCAAGAACTTGAGTGACGAGGAAGCGGCTGCGATCATCGCCAAGGATCGTGAATCCCATCAGCGTGATTTGTTCGAGAGTATCGAGCGTGGTGACTTCCCGTTAATGGATGTCGGTATCCTCGAGTTGAACCGTAATCCGGAGAATTATTTCCAAGACGTGGAGCAAGCCGCATTCAACCCGATGAATACTGTCGAAGGTATCGGCTTCTCCCCAGACAAGATGTTACAAGGTCGTCTATTCTCTTATGGCGACGCCCAGCGTTACCGCCTTGGCGTGAACCTAGAGCAGATCCCGGTGAACAAGCCCCGCTGTCCGTTCCATGCCTATCACCGTGACGGAGCGATGCGTGTAGACGGAAACTATGGAGCCGCAAAGGGTTACGAACCTAACAGCTTCGGCGAATGGAAAGACTCTCCCGAGAAGAAGGAACCGCCTTTGAAAGTACACGGGGATGTTTATAATTACAACGAGCGTGAGTATGATGATGATTATTACAGCCAACCGGGTGCCTTATTCCGTTTGATGCCGCCGGAAGAGCAACAGTTGTTATTCGGAAATACCGCCCGTGCGATGGGTAACGCCCAACTGTTCATCAAGCAACGCCACGTACGCAATTGCTACAAGGCAGACCCTGCTTACGGTAAGGGAGTAGCTGAAGCTCTAGGAATCAGCTTGGAAGAGGCCTTGAAAGAAGACCGATAAAGTAGTAAGGCTACGATAGAAAGCGATAAAAGAGGGATAACCCCAGTAATCCTATGGATGAACAGGTTATCTCATTCTTTTTTAGTAGGATAAGAGAGGATATGCCATGAGACCCCGATACTGATAAGCCCTAACAAAGCTTTCACCCACCAATAGCCGACTAGCAAAAGGGAAGTAATGATCGTAGATAGCCACATGATAGCGATCGTGATAATCTTGGAACGCAAAGGAATAGCCTTATCTTCCACAAAGCCCTTAATATGCGGCCCGAAATAACGATTGCTCATCACCCGGTTATAAAGTCTCTCCGAGCTACGGACATAAAACCAACAAGTCAGTAACCAAAAAGGAGTGGTCGGGAGCAAAGGGACAAAGATGCCGATCGCTCCCAATATGAGAAAAAACGTTCCTAACGTAATGTATATGATACGTCTCGTCCCGTTCATCAGCCAACCGTATATTCTGCGATTTGCTTGAAACCGTTCAAGAAGTCCGTTATATTCATCCGTTTCTTTCCGGCAAGTTGCAAGGAATGCAATCGAAGGAAACCATCCTTCACGGCCACATCGATATACGATTTATGATCTGTATGGATAGAACCTACCGGGAAGTTATGCGTTGCCGGACGCTTCTTCGTCTGGTAAACCTTCAAGACCATACGTTTGCCATCCGCTGAGATCAATTCCGTCCAAGCGGCAGGATAAGGAGAAAGCCCACGGACGAAATCATAGATCTTCTTCACCGGTTGGTTCCAGTCGATATGACAGGTATCTTTGAAGATCTTCGGGGCCGGACGCAACTCGGCGGCATCCTTATAGAACTCCTCTTGAGGGATAGCGTCTGTTTTTCCATCCAACAGTAAGTCCACGGTCTCGGTAACCAACCCCGCCCCCATCGCCATCAAGGCATCGTGAACGGTTTCTACATCGTCGGTATCAGCAATCGGCAGATGTTTCTGACGGATGATCTTACCCGTATCAATCTCATGCGTAAGAAAGAAAGTAGTCACGCCGGTCTCCGTATCACCATTGATAACCGCCCAGTTGATCGGAGCGGCGCCCCGGTATTGCGGAAGCAAGGAGGCATGCAGATTAAAAGTTCCCAGACGGGGCATATTCCAGACCACCTCCGGCAGCATACGAAACGCCACCACGATCTGCAAATCCGCCCGCAAGGCACGCAGTTCCTCTAAAAATGCCTCATCCTTCAATTTCTCTGGCTGCAAGACCGGAAGACCCACCGATACGGCATATTGCTTCACAGCACTCGGCTGAAGTACGCTACCATGACGGCCCATTGGCTTATCCGGCATCGTAATGACACCTACCACATTATATCCACCTTCTACCAAGGCACGCAGGCTCTCCACGGCGAAATCGGGAGTGCCCATATATACGATTCGTAAATCCTCTTTCTTCATATACAATAAATTGGATCTGTTTTTAACAAGTTAGTCCCCGGAAAAGTTATCGACCAATACCTCCCGATAGGAATTAAATATCTTCGATTTCGACATAAAGCCGATATAATGGCCATTCTCATCGACCACCGGAAGATTCCACGCTTTCGTATCATCAAACGTCTGCATGATCTGATCCATCGGCGTGTTGATTACGATCTTGGCCGGGGCGGAAACCATGAACTTCGATACATGGAAACGATTATACAACTCCGGACGGAACATGATATTCCGGATATTATCCAGCAAGACGATACCCAGCAACACGCCCCGCTCGTCCACGACAGGAAAGGTGTTACGTCCGCTTCGAGAAATGACCTTTACCATATCGCCCAACGTCATCTCCGGAGACACCATCTGGAAATCTTTCTCGATCACGCTATCCGCCCGTAGCAAGGTAAGCACCGCCCTATCCTTATGGTGCGTCAGCAACTCGCCTTTCTGTGCCAAACGCATGGAGTAGATACTATGAGGCTCAAACATAAGGATCGTGATATAGGAACTGATCGAGACGATCATCAAGGGGAGGAACAAATCATACCCACCCGTCAGCTCGGCGATCAAGAAAACACCGGTCAAAGGAGCGTGCATCACCCCGGACATAATGCCCGCCATACCCAGCAAAGCGAAATTCTTCTCTGAGATATACATCGTGAACGGGAAATAATTAGACGTATGCGCAAAGATAAAACCGGCGATACAGCCCAGATACAAACTAGGAGCGAAGATACCACCGCAACCCCCTCCGGCATTCGTGGCGCTGGAAGCGAATACCTTCGTAAGCAAGATCAAGGTCAAGAAGATCAAGACCCCGAAATACGTATCGTTCAGATCGTAAAACAAACTCTTGTCCATGATATGCGAGAACTGCCCGTTCAGCAACGAGCCGATCGTATCATAGCCCTCACCATATAGCGGGGGGAACAAGAATATCAAGATACTCAGCATCACGCCGCCCAACATGAACTTCTTCCAATACGTACCCAACTTCCGGTACATCCCTTCCACCTTGTTCATCACACGGGTAAAATAAAGGGATACCAATCCGCAAAAAACACCCAGCAAGAGCACGTAAGGAATACGCTCGATCTCGAATGCCTCGGTCTGAGAAAACTTAAACATGGCCTCGGTACCGGTAAAGATATAAGACATCGTAGCCGCCGTCACCGACGAGATCAGCAAAGGAAGCACGGAAGTCATCGTAAGGTCCAGCATCAATACCTCGATCACGAACACCAACCCGGCGATAGGCGCCTTGAAGATACCGGCGATCGCTCCGGCGGCACCACATCCCACGAGCAACATCAACGTCTTCTGCTCCATCCTGAACACCCGTCCCAGATTAGAACCGATAGCCGCCCCTGTCAATACGATAGGAGCCTCCGCCCCGACCGATCCACCAAAGCCGATCGTCACGGAACTGGCTACGATAGACGTCCATGTATTATGCGGCTTGATACGGCTCTTTCGTTGCGAGATGGCATACAAGATCTTCGTCACCCCATGGCCGATATCGTCACGCACGATATATTTCACGAACAAGCCGGCCAACAAGATACCGATCACCGGATAAAGCAAATAGAGATAGTTCACGCCGTCAGCACTGAAATTACCCGTCAATACATGTTGTATGAAATGGATCAATTGTTTCAATATGATAGCGGCCGCAGCTGTGCAAATTCCCACGATAAAGCTGATAATAAGGATAAAATGCTTCTCCTTGATGCGCTTTTCCCGCCATAACAACAATTTATAGAATAACCCTTCGTTAGCCATTTTAAATACCTTTACCTGTAAACACTGTTTTAACTGTATAAATGAGAATCGTTATGTCCAGAATCAAGGACATATTCTCATAGTATAATATATCATATTCCAAGCGCTCGATCATCTCATCCACACTGCCGGCATATCCATATTTCACCATACCCAACGAGGTGATTCCCGGACGTACGTTATGCAGCAGATAGTAGAAGGGGGCTTTCCTCACGATCCGCTCGATGAAATATTTACGTTCCGGACGGGGGCCAACTAGCGACATATCCCCTTTCAGCACGTTCCAGAACTGCGGTAACTCGTCCAAGCGGTATTTCCGCATCACCCGTCCGAAGGGAGTGATACGGGAATCGTCCTCGGAAGAGAGCAACGGACCTTCTTCCTCGGCGTTCGTATACATCGTACGAAACTTATAGATCATGAAAGGCTCGCCCATGTATCCGATCCGTTCCTGACTGAAAAACACCGGGCCGGGGGAATCCCGCTTCACCCGCCAAGCGATATACAGGAACAAGGGAGATAAGAGCACCAAGAAAATCAGAGATAACGTCTTATCCATAAAGAGCTTTACATTCTGCTCGATGGGCAAGAAGTTGTTATCCGTCACGTCCACCAGCGGAACGCCCTTTATCGCCTTGATCTTTACTTGCGATAATGAACTGGATTTATCCGCCAATATCTTGATCGGCCGTTTATAACAATATAACGAATACAGGATATCCATCAAACGGTTATTATCCACCGTCTCCAAGGCGACAACCAGCTCATCCACCTTTTTCTCCTCTACAATCACCGGCAAAGATTCCAGCCTACCGATCACACGATCTCCGGCGACCCCGCCTTTTTTCTCCGTACCATCGGAGACAAAACCGACGATATTATAACCCAAACCATACAGGTCGTCGGCAATACACGCCGCCTTCTTCCCCGCCCCAATCATCAATACATTCAACGCCCATTCCCTGCACTTTATCTTCCGTAACCCGGCCTGCGTAATCAATAACCGGGGAATATACGTCAAGACAAACTGCAATCCCCATAAAGAGAAAAACATATCATAATACACATGATAAGAACGGGGCAAGTCATTCAGCACTAAGGCAAAAAACAAGATCACGACACCGATCGACACGCTCCCAAGGGTAGAGAACAACTCAGTAAGCCTCGACTTACCGAACGGTTTATTATAATAACCGGAAAACCAATATAATACGAACCAGAAAAACGGGATCAATAGCTGCCCCTTCAACGAGGGGATATGCAGCAAAAAGGCCCCGACGGTATCAAACCCTTCATACACCGCCACCTCCTCATAGCGTATCAGGTTAAATAATAACCAGACTACCGACGACGCTATAAAATCCGAGACAATATATTTTCCGGCTTGTACGCTTTTCTTCATCCTTATCTAATTACCTGCACAAGCCCACCGGCTCCTAGCTTGATAATGCCGGACGGAGCGGCCTTGCTCATATCGTCCTGACGATAACTCACGATATAATCCACACCCTCCTTGATCACCTCCGATACCTCGCTGAAATTAGCGGGAGAAGGCTCGCCGCTTACGTTGGCGGAAGTAGAGACCAAGGGTTTACGGAAGCGCTCGCACAATTTCTTGGAGAACTCCTCGTTCGTGATGCGGATACCCACGCTACCATCGGCTCCCAATAGATTTGTCGCCAAGTTCTTGGCACTTGAGTAAATGATGGTCAACGGCTTATCAGACACGCTAATCAAATCCCTAGCGATATCGGGAACATCCGACACGTACCTATCCAATTTAGCCTCGCTGTCCATCAAGACCAACATAGCCTTATTGTCTGCCCTTCGCTTTAACTCGTACACTCTTTGTACGGCTTTTTCATTGGTAGCGTCGCAACCAATTCCCCAGATAGTGTCTGTAGGATAAAGTATTATGCCGCCTGCGGCCATTACTTCGCAAGCTTTTTTAATATCTTCCGTCATTGTATTTTATAATATTTAGGCAAATGTACGAATCATTCTCCTACTTCAAAAAAATAATAACAAAAAAACTATTTTCTTTAAGCCATACCGGATATACCATATTTAATTTCTAACTTTACGGGTTGAAATATATTGCGGAAATCTCGCCTTTGTCATACGGTAGATTAAGGATGACAAGGTATCCGTAGTATCAGGCAAGCAAAAAAGAAAAAAACAATATATAATGATTAACAAATGGAACTTTCAAACCCCATCAGAAGAAGAGTTACATAAGAGAGACCAATTGGTGGCTGAATTAGGATTCAGCCCGGTGATCTGTCTCTTGCTCGTTCAACGAGGTATCACTTCGATCGAAGAGGCGAAGAAATTCTTTAAACCCAGCTTGAACGATTTGCACGACCCGTTCCTTATGCCGGATATGGATAAGGCGGTGAGGCGCTTGAACAAAGCCTTGGGGAATAAAGAAAAGATTTTGATCTACGGCGATTACGACGTGGATGGAACGACAGCGGTATCGCTCGTCTTCAAGTATTTAAGACCTTACTCGTCTACCTTGGATTTCTATATCCCGGACCGGTACGACGAGGGGTACGGTATCTCTTACAAGGGTATCGATTATGCCGCCGAGAACGGCGTGTCGCTGGTTATCTCGCTGGATTGCGGTATCAAAGCGATCGAGAAGATCGAGTACGCCAAGGAGAAAGGTATCGACTTTATTATTTGCGACCACCATATGCCGGACGCCACTTTGCCGGACGCTGTCGCCGTATTGGATGCCAAGCGCTCGGATTCTATCTATCCGTATGAGCATTTATCGGGTTGCGGAGTGGGATTCAAGTTCATGCAGGCGTTCGCCAAGAGTAATAATTTCCCGTTCTCGGATCTGGAGAAGTTGTTGGAACTGACGGCGGTCAGTATCGCCTCGGATATCGTCCCGATTACGGGAGAGAACCGCATCCTCGCCTATTACGGGCTGAAGCAATTGAACAGCAACCCCAGCCTCGGGCTGAAAGGGATCATCGATATCTGCGGATTGACCGGAAAGGAGATCACGATCAGTGATATCGTATTCAAGATCGGTCCCCGTATCAACGCTTCCGGCCGTATGATGAACGGGAAGGAGGCGGTGGAACTGCTACTGTCCAAGGATAGCGCCAGTGCCCGGGAGAAGAGCGAGAGCATCAACCAATATAATGAGGAACGCCGGGAATTGGACAAGAAGATCACCGACGAGGCGAACGCTGTCATCGACGAAGTAGAGAACATGGATGACCGGAAGGCGATCGTGGTGTATAACCCGGGATGGCACAAAGGCGTGATTGGTATCGTAGCGTCCCGTTTGACCGAGAAGTATTACCGTCCGGCGGTCGTTCTTACCAAATCGTCCGAGTTGATCACCGGATCGGCACGTTCCGTAACGGGTTTCGATATTTACAAGGCGATAGAGAGTTGCCGGGATTTATTGGAGAATTTCGGGGGACATACCTACGCCGCCGGGCTTTCCCTTCGGGAGGAGAACCTAGAGGCATTCACCGAGCGTTTCTTGAAGATCGCATCCGAAGAGATCATACCGGAACAGATGATCCCACAGATCGATATCGACGCTATCTTGGATTTGAAAGAGATCAACCAGAAGTTCGTGAACGACCTAAAGAAGATGAGCCCGTTCGGGCCGGACAACCAGAAGCCTGTATTCTGCTCGCTTGGCGTAAAGGACTACGGTACCAGTAAGCTCGTGGGTAAGGAACTGGAGCATCTCAAGCTGGAATTGATCGACGGAAACTCAAGCACCCCCATGCACGCCATCGCTTTCGGCATGCACAGGCACAACGACCATATCAAGGGTATGAAGCCTTTCAACATCTGCTACACGGTGGAGGAGAACACCTACAACGGCAACACCTCTATCCAGCTGATGATCAAAGACATCAAACCCGACGATATATGAGGAGGACAGGTGGACGTCTACCATAAGATATTAGAGAAGTATTGGGGATACCCTGCTTTTCGCCCCTTGCAGGAGGATATTATCCATTCCGTCTGTGCCGGAAAAGATACGCTTGGGCTGATGCCTACAGGTGGTGGTAAATCCATCACCTTTCAGGTGCCGGCCTTGGCGATGGAAGGGATTTGCATCGTCGTCACTCCCTTGATCGCCTTGATGAAAGACCAAGTGGAGAACTTACGCCGGGTCGGCATCAAGGCTACGGCTATTTATTCGGGCATGAGCCGGCAAGAGATTATCACGCAACTGGAGAATTGCATCTTCGGAGGGTATAAGTTTTTGTATGTCTCCCCGGAGCGGCTTAGTACGGATATTTTCCGGATCAAGATGGAGGCCATGCAAGTTTGTCTGCTAGTGATCGACGAGAGTCACTGTATCTCGCAATGGGGATATGATTTCCGTCCTTCTTACCTCAATATCGCTGAGATCCGGGACTTATTGCCGGGTGTTCCAGTATTGGCCTTGACCGCCACGGCTACCCCGGAAGTGGTGAATGACATACAAGAGCGTCTGCGGTTCAAGAAGAAGAACGTATTTCAAAAGAGCTTCGCCCGCAAAAATCTGGCTTATATTGTCCGGAAGACGGAAGATAAGTTAAATACACTCGTTTATATATTGGGAAAAGTTCCGGGTACGGCCATCGTATATGTCCGCAACCGGAAACGCACCAAGGAGATCGCCGTCATGCTGCAACAGGCGGGTATCTCCGCCGATTTCTTCCATGCCGGATTAAACCGTGACGAGAAAGAACTGCGTCAGGCCCGTTGGAAAAGCAACGAGTGCCGGGTAATCGTATCGACCAACGCTTTTGGTATGGGTATCGATAAGCCGGACGTGCGATTGGTCGTGCATATGGATATGCCGGGATCGTTGGAGGAATATTATCAAGAGGCCGGACGCGGGGGGCGTGATGAGAAGAAAGCCTTCGCCGTGGCTCTTTGTTCCTCCACGGATAGCGCCAAGCTAAAGAAACGGCTGGCGGATGAGTTTCCGGACAAGGAGTTTATCTACCGGGTCTATGAGGCGTTGGGTAATTATTACCAGATCGCCGTAGGGTACGGGCTAGATACGGTACACGATTTCTCGTTAACGGATTTTTGTTCCGCTTATAAGTTCTCTTTATTGCAAGCGCATCATGCCTTGAAGATCCTTGGGTTATCGGGCTATATCGAGTATACGGAGGAGGTGGACAACGCTTCCCGCCTGATGTTCACGGCTACCCGTGACGAGCTTTACAGGTATTTAAGTGAGAACAAGCGAACGGATGAGGTGATTCAGACGATCTTGCGTTCTTACACCGGGTTATTTGCGGATTATGTTTATATAGATGAGAGCGTAATCGCTACCCGTGCGAGAGTAACGCCTCACGAGGTGTATGAGACCTTGGTAGGTTTATCCAGATACCGGATCGTAAACTACATCCCGCATAAGAAAACCCCGTTGATTATCTATACCCAGACCCGGGAGGAACAGCGGTATCTTTCCATACCCCGCTCGGCGTATGAGGAACGCAAGGAGCGTTTCGGGAAACGGATCGAGAAGGTGCTGGAATATATCAACGAGGAGCGGGTATGCCGTAGCCGCATGCTCCTATCCTATTTCGGCGAGGAAGATTCCGCCCCTTGTGGCTGTTGCGACGTATGCTTATCGAAGCATGAATCACAGCTTATGAATTGGGAATTCAGCGCTATCCGGGAAAGTCTCGTAAAGGTATTGGCCGAGGAATCCCCTATCCCCGTGAAAGAGCTTATTGAGAAATTACCTTTCCCTCAAGAGAAAAGCCTCACGGCCATCCGCTTTCTGGCGGATCAAGATCCCCGATTCACATTAAGCGACGGCTATCTATCGCACGAGGATTCAGCAAAATAGCACGATGCCCATCGTAAGCTCCTTAGAATGCCCATTGTTAGCTTGCTAGAATGCCCATCATAAGGAGCTTACAATGGGCATTCTAATAAACCAAGTATCACCGCTTATAATTACTCCGATTAGATACTTGTTTTTCCGTCGGGAAATCAGTGGGAACCTTTTGGGTTACCTTGCCGGTAGCGGCCCATTCCGCACCTCTTAACAAGGTGATCTGGAAGCCGGCGCATTGCATAGCCGGACAATTCTCTACCGTTTCCCCCGCATGCCCTAGCATCGTATGGAATATACGGGCATTCCCATAATCAACCGTAAAGATCAACGGCTCCTCACGACCGGAGCCTCCGGTCTCCTTGTCCGAATAAGCGGTATACAAGCAATCCTTTATATTTCCCGGGCCACGCATACGATCATATAACTCATCCTGCGCATGTTTCCATTTATTCGGCAGCCCCTTCATGATCGGATGCTCATGGTTCCGGGCATTCAGCACATACTCATGTTGCTTGCCATGAGAGCCACCCACGCCCGCCGAGCTATCCTTTATCAACTTACCATCGCTCCAATATACATAGGGTCCCGCTTTCTCATCCCGGTTCTCCCAACCGCCCAAGGCACAAATCTTATTGTATTCCGGCCAGTTCACGAAGGCGTTATCAGCGGCATGATAGATCACGACACCACCACCTCCTTGCACATATTCCAAGAAACGACGGTTTGTCTCTTCCGGCCAAGCATCCCCATTATAATCCAGCACCACCAGCTCGTAAGGACTAAAATCCAAGACAAAGCCGGACATATCCTTCCCCGCCTCCGGAGAGACCGCAAAATCCACGGAGAAGCGTCCCGAGTTCTCCAATATCTGTTTAAGCACCACATGGCTCACCTGCCAATTATGGTTATTCTGCCCCGTTATTAATAACGTCTTGATCGGCTTACGGGCCGACATGCCACATACAACCAGTAAAGCGGCCAAAAGGAAAACGATCTTCCTACAAAATACATGTCTCATGGTATGAATAAGATTTAAGTAAACTATAAATTATCCGTCTTTATTTAATAACAAAGGGAAGCGGCACCGAATAGCCCCGGATTCTCCAGCTTAGAGAAACGTATCTTCAAGTTCTTGATAGAGTTCGGATAAGCGAAATCCTTCAAGTCCTCATACATGCTCTCCTCAAACAACTCATGGGCGGAGGTCACCGAGCCTCCGAAGACGATCATCTCCGGATCTACCGTCAATACCACGATCTTGATAGCGGCGGCCACATGTACGCCCAACTGCCGATAAGCCTCCAGCGCCTGCTCGTCCTTCCGCATCGCACGGGTGTACATCTCCTTCCCATCCACGCCCCATACGTTCATGAAATAGGAACCGCTACAGAAATATTCCAAGATCTGTCCTTGGTAGGGAATCATGCCAAACTCTCCCGAGCCACAATTAGCGTCGGCCAGCAGCTTGCCTTTCTGGATAATTCCACCCCCCAAGCCTGTACCCAAGGTGAGGCCCACGAAGTTATCAACCGTCTTTCCGTCGCCAAAGATACGCTCACCCAAAGCGAAGCAATTCGCGTCGTTATCCACATAAACCGGCACGGAGAAGCGAGCCTCCAAGATCTCCTTCAAATGTACCTCTTCCCAATGCGGGATATTCACTACGTTATATACGATCCCCTTCTCACGATCCACCACGCTCGGCACACCGATACCGATAGCTACCACGCCCTCGTCCCACACGGAACGGATCACCTCTATCAAAGCCTCCAATGTCTCCCCGCAATCCGCAGCGTCCTGGGGAGTCGGGGCGTTCCCCTGAGCCACTAATCGATCCCCTGCGATACGGCCGGCACGCATATTCGTCCCCCCTAAATCCACTCCGATATAAGCGTTTTTCTTCTCTACACTCATTCTTTCCACGATATTAAATTAGATTATACTCCCACAAAGCTAACAAAAAAGGCAATGCTACGAATAACATTGCCTTTTAAACTGGTAAATTTAATACATCTATGCTTTTTATTTTCCCCGGCGTCAACTCCATCCAGCACGTATACCGACATCGCCTCACGCCTACGTTCGCATAGGCCAACGTCGATATACGTGTGAGGCAATGCCGGTATACGTGTAAGACGGCACCATTATAACTACCGCATCAAGCGAAGAACAAGATCAATAATTGCGCCGTAAGCACCCGCAAAAACATGGTCAATGGGTATACCGTTGCGTAACCTACGGAAGGAGCGTCGTTTCCAGCCGTAGCGTTCGAGTAAGCCAAAGCGGGCGGATCCGTCGTACTACCGGCGATCAAGCCCATTAAGGTGAAATAATTGATCTTATAGAAATAGCGGCCTACACAACCGATGATCAGTAAAGGAACCGTCGTGATAATGAAACCGTAACCGATCCAAGCGAATCCACCGTTGTTCACGATCGTATCCACAAAACCATCGCCGGCGCTGATACCCACGCAAGCGAGGAAGAGGGTGATACCGATCTCACGCAACATCAAGTTAGCGCTCTGGGTCGTATAGGTAACCAGCTTATAACGGTAACCAAAACGGCTAATCAAGATAGCCACGATCAGCGGACCTCCCGCCAAACCTAACTTAACCGGTTGCGGAATGCCCGGGAACGTAATAGGAATACTACCCAAGACAATACCGAGGGCAATGCCGATAAAGATCGTGATCAAATTCGGCTCGTTCAAGCGTTTCATGGAGTTACCCAATACCTTCTCCACATTCGAGACAGCGGTTTCGGTACCCACCACATTCACACGGTCACCCACTTGCAACGTCAGGCCCGGCGTAGCGACCAAGTCCACGCCCGCACGGTTGATACGGGTGATATTGATACCATATAATTTACGCAGTTTCAACTGTCCCAGCTTCTTGCCGTTCAACTCCGGTTTCGTGATCAAGATACGGCGGTTGATAAACTGGCTCTCCATACGAATCCATTGCTTGCGCTCCATATCGATCTCCTCGCCGATGAATGTCTTTACGGACTCGGCATCTTGATCTGTCGTGATCACGAAAATCTTATCATCCTCATTCAAGATCGTACCGGCGGAAGCGATCTCGATCTGCTTGTTATCATTACGCCATACACGGGAAATCACGAAATCCAGATGATCCATCAAACCGGATAACTCCCCTACCGTCTTACCGAAAACCGCAGGGTTCTTTACGACCAGCGAGATCGGTTTCGCCTCATTCGTATGCGAGGCATCCTCCTTATTCAAATCGTCATTCTCCTTATCGAAATTCACACGGAATACGTAACGTACGAAAATGATCGAAAGAATAATACCGATCACGCCCAGCGGATAAGCCACGGCGTAACCCAAGGCGATCGTATTATCAGAAACCCCGTACATATCGGAATAAGCCTGCTGAGCCGCACCTAATCCGGGG
Organism: Parabacteroides sp. CH2-D42-20; assembly: GCF_003670185.1. Lineage (NCBI taxonomy): Bacteria > Pseudomonadati > Bacteroidota > Bacteroidia > Bacteroidales > Tannerellaceae > Parabacteroides > Parabacteroides sp. CH2-D42-20. Next base: position 26,855 of record NZ_RAYG01000030.1, read on the forward strand.
GTATTCGTCACCGCCCCCGATAAAATACCCACCATCGTAGGCATCGGAATACCTGTCACGAAATGCAATACCAAAGCCGTAGCCACGCCAAGGAAGACAATTCCACAGGCAAGCATATTCAACGTGATTCCCCCCTGCCTAAAAGACGAGAAGAAACCCGGCCCGACTTGCATACCTACCGAATAAACAAATAAGATCAATCCAAATTCCTTAAAGAAATGAATCACATTGTGGTTAACCGTAAACCCAAAATGCCCTAAAATAATACCTACAAACAACACCAAGGTAATCCCAAGCGAAATCCCAAACACCTTTATCTTTCCCAACTGAATGCCGGCGGCAATCACGAAAGATAGTAAAAGGATAGAATGCCCGATACCTTCTCCCCATAATAAATCGTTTATCCAATCCATGCTAAAATCTTTAAAAATCTTATTACCTATTAATAAAGACGCGAAGTTAGGCATTTACTTTGTGTTTTACAACATAACACCTATATTTACCTTTTAAATTAAAATCTCATGAAAAAGATATATTACATTTTATCAGCATTGTTCCTTTGCGTGGTAGCCACCTCGGCGCAAGAAGCTGGAAAAACGGTAGTTATTAAAACCAATGTAGGTACTATGAAGGCCATCCTGTACGATGATGTGCCTAATCACACACGTACTTTTATCGAACGGGCGAAACGGGGGGATTTCAACGGGACCTTATTCACCCGTGTCCTGCCGGAGTTTATGATCCAAGGAGGAGCCCCGGATTCCAAGAACGCTCCCGCCGGTGCCAAATGCGGCTTTGGCGATCCTTCCGCCGAGATCCTGCCCGAGATCAACGAGAAATATTTCCATAAGAAAGGAGCCTTGGCTGCTCCCCGCCAACCGGACGATGTCAACCCGCAAAAGAAATCGGACATGTCGCAATTCTTTATCGTGCAGGGGAAGGTCTATAGGGAAACCGAACTGGATACGTTAGAGCGTACCGCCAACTATCCGGCCCGGCAAAAGGCCCTGAAGGAGTTTTACGCACCGGTCCGTGCCGAGTTGAATATGATAAAGATGAGTAACAAACGGGAATACCAGAAGCGATTGAGAATGATCAACGCCCAGATAGACTCCGTTATTCAAGCAACTCCCGGGCATTTGCTATTTACGGACGAGCAACGGAAGGCTTATACCACCGTAGGCGGTTGCCATCATCTGGACGGCACTTATACGATCTTCGGGGAGCTGACGGAGGGGTTCGACGTTCTGGATCAGATCGCCACCCAGCCGAAAGACCAGAATGACCGTCCGAAGAAAGACATCCGCATCCAAAGTATAACGATCGAATAATTCACCACTCCTATGTTAAAGAGAGATTTCATCATGGTACAGATCGAGGAACTGGGCAAAGTGATCGCCCAGATCATCTTCAATCGTAATTCCAACGATGGGGCACGCAAGAACCCCGAGTTAATCCAATCCGTCTACACATCCTTAAAACTGGATAACGATTTCTTGCTGAACACGCCTATCGACGGCATCCGCACTTATCTGGACGGTGATGACTCGTGTGGCCTCCAACGCATGGAACTGGCGACCAAGACCTTGCTGGAAGAAAGTTTCCTTTTGCCGGAGGCGCAAGGTAAAAAACTCCGGGCAAGAGCGAAAGAGCTATTGGAATATATCCAACGCAACGACACTACGTTCTCATTGGAACGAGTGGCGTTGCTGGAAGAGATAAATAACTATTGAATAGATTGCGGATCGGTGGTAGGACCTTCCACGACTAGAAGGCCATTCTCATCGATTCGCATTTTATCGATGAATACGACCCGCTCATCCCCTGTCTTCTGGGTACGCCCGTGATAAACGCAATACATTTGTTTTCCGTCCTTCGACCAAGTAACGCTATTATGTCCGGTACCCGTGACGATACCGCCTTTTTCCACGTTCTTCTCCAGCACCGGATTATTAGATGCCTTCTCAAACGGTCCTAACGGATGTTCGGACACGGCATATCCCACCGCATAATTTGCCCCGCCAAAATAATTAGCGGAATACATCATATAATACAAGCCGTTGTGACGTAGCATGAAAGAGCCTTCCGTCCAACGACGTCCGACCTCCCCTTTGGTAACCGAGCGACTTTCCCATTCACTTTGCGCATCATCCAGTTTCACAGGCGGACGCAGCAGAAGTACGGGTTCCCCAATCACGTGCGTAAGATCCGGAGCGACCTCCACCCCGTAAATCCAGCTTTCCTCAACGGAGTCGAACATGCCTTTCTTCTTTGCCTCATCGGCGATCTCGCTTTCTACCGGATGCTTATAGCAACAACGGGAATAATAGAGATAGGTACGGCCATCCTCATCCTCGATCAAGTTTCCGTCGATTACAGGATATCCCGGATCGAACAAAGGAGCATCGGCCAATTCCTTAAATGGTCCGGTCGGCTTATCCGACACAGCTACGCCGATACGGAAATTTTCCTCCTCGTTGGTCGGATTCTTCCGCCAATCCGCGCTGAAGAACATATAGAACTTCCCGTCACGCTCGTACACTTCCGGCGCCCAGAAATTAGCGATTGCCCAAGAATCGGGCGTATTGCCCCGATAAACCTGCCCTTCCGACTTCCAATGGATCAAATCATCGGAAGAATAGGCGCAAAAACCGTCTACAGCCCCGGCACCGGTACCATACATATAATAACGTCCGTCCGAGGCCAACAATACGTATGGATCGCCAAACTGGACCGACAAAGGATTACTGTACGTTAACTCGGGCTCTTCCGCGGCAGACTTCTTTCCCGTACAACCCGCATTCAAACACATAAGAACTCCCAGACAAAGGGATATTCCTATTTTCATACCACTTTTCATTTTTCTTATTTATTGGATTCTAAATTATACACTCCTTCCGCACAACGTTCCCCGTCGATGGCGGCGGATACGATTCCTCCCGCATACCCCGCTCCCTCACCGCAAGGGAAAAGACCTTTTACCGTGACGTGTTGATAGGTATCCCGATCACGGAGGATACGAACCGGAGCGGATGTACGGGTCTCTACGCCGATCATGGTTGCCTCGTTGGTCAAGAAGCCTCTAGAGACCTTACCGAAATAACGGAAACCTTCCCGCAGGCGACTGGTCACAAATTCCGGCATCCAAAAATGCAACGGAGAGGCCAGCAGACCCGGCGTATACGACGAAACCGGTAAATCGAAAGAGTTCTTCTTCCGCATGAAATCATCCATGCGCTGGGCGGGTGCCGTTTGCTTCATGCCTCCGTTTAGCCAGCAGACCTCTTCCAGACGTTCTTGAAAGGCCATCAACGCTAATGGGGAATCCGCATCTACCTTCTCGCCATTCCGAAGATAAAGCTCCTCCTGCCCTACCAGTTCGGAATAATCTTCAGGACGGATCTCTACCACCATCCCTGAGTTAGACCAGCGGGAACCCCGGTTGGAAGGCGACATTCCATTTACCACGACCTGCTTAGGTCCGCTCGCCGCAGGAACCACGAAACCTCCCGGACACATACAGAAGGAATAGACGCCCCGGTTATTCGCTTGCGTCACAAAACTATACTCTGCCGCAGGAAGATATTTCCCACGACCTTCTTTCCGATGATACTGGATTTGGTCGATCAATTCCTGAGGATGTTCCAGACGAACACCGACCGCGATCCCTTTCGCCTCGATCTGGATCTGGCGTTCGTATAAATAGTTATAGACATCACGGGCGGAATGGCCGGTAGCTAAGATAACAGGCCCGTAAAAGCTCTTTCCCGTATTCGTCTCGATGCCGATCACCTCGTTCTCTTTCATGATAAAAGCATCCATACGGGTCTCGAAATGTACCTCACCTCCGCATCGCTTGATTTGCTCCCGGATATTCTCGATCACACGGGGGAGCTTATCCGTTCCGATATGCGGATGGGCATCCGCCAAGATAGAGGGACTGGCCCCAAACTGGCAAAAGATATTCAGTATCTTATCTACCGAGCCTCTTTTCTTGCTACGGGTATACAGCTTTCCATCAGAATAAGCGCCGGCACCGCCCTCACCGAAACTATAATTTGATTCTCCGTTCACCTTATGCTCACGACTGATCAAGGCGATATCTTTCTTGCGTTCCCGCACGTCCTTACCTCGCTCGACGATGATGGGGCGCAAACCTAACTCTATCAAGCGCAAGGCAGCGAACAGACCTCCCGGACCGGCTCCTACGACGATCACAGGTTTCCCTGCCGAGACATCTTTATACTCTATCGATTGATATTCCGGCTCGCTGGGCATCTCGTTCATGAAAACACGCAGTTTCACGTTGACAAATATCGTTCGCTGGCGTGCGTCTATCGAACGTTTCAATACACGTACGGCCCGGATATTTTTCGGAGCCTCACCCGTCTCACGGGCTACAACTTGCCTTAGCGATTGCTCATTAACAGCCTCTTCCGGCAATATCCGGAGTTGTAATTCTTTTATCATTGTTTATTATATATTAACCGAATAGTTGCCGAAAGGCTTCCTCCACTTTCTTTACCTGTACGATTTGAATCTTGCTCTTCGCCGTATCGAAACCTTTTAGATTATTATGCGGAATGATAATCCGGGAGAAACCCAGCTTCTCCGCCTCCAAGATACGTTGCTCAATACGGTTGACCGGACGGATCTCTCCGGACAAGCCTACCTCTCCGGCCATACAAACACCCGGCTCGATGCTGATATCCAAGCTAGAGGAAAGGATGGAGCTGATTACCGCCAAATCGATAGCCGGATCATTCACTTTCAAACCTCCGGCGATATTCAGGAAAACATCTTTCTGGATCAACTTAAAACCCGCCCTTTTCTCCAATACCGCCAATAACATATTCATTCGGCGTAAATCGAATCCGGTGGCGCTACGTTGCGGCGTACCGTAAACCGCCGAGCTGACCAAGGCTTGCGTCTCGATCAAGAAAGGACGTACCCCCTCGATAGCGGCGGCGATGGCGACACCGCTCAGTCCCTCATGATTCTGGGTTAATAATAACTCGGATGGATTGCTGACCTCACGAAGCCCGTTCTGGCGCATCTCGTAAATCCCTAGTTCCGCCGTACTGCCAAAACGGTTCTTGATGCTCCGCAGGATACGATACATATAATGCTGATCGCCCTCAAACTGCAACACCGTATCCACGATATGCTCCAATACCTTCGGACCGGCGATACTGCCTTCCTTATTGATATGGCCGATCAATAAGACCGGGACACCGCTTTCCTTGGCGTATTTCAAGATAGCGGCGCTACACTCGCGTACTTGGGAAACACTGCCGGGGGAAGATTCCACGACTTCCGTAAAGATGGTTTGTATGGAATCTATGATCATCAAGTCCGGCTGGATATTGGCCGCTTGCGTAAAAATCTGTTCCAGATGCGTCTCGCATAGGATGAAACAGTTCGGATTATCATGCGATAATCGGTCCGCCCGGAGTTTCAACTGGCGACTGCTCTCCTCGCCCGAGACATATAGGGTTTTCAAGCCTGTCAAGCCCAACACGGTTTGCAAGACCAAGGTGGATTTTCCGATTCCCGGCTCTCCCCCGATCAAGACCAAAGAGCCTTTTACAAGTCCACCGCCCAAGACCCTATTCAACTCGGCGTCCACCAAATCAATACGGGCCTCCTCTTCCGTCGTGATATCACGCAGCAAGACCGGACGCACTTTCGAATTATCCATGATACCGGGAACCGGACGCTTACCCACAGGCTCTTTCGTCACGATTTCCTCTACATACGTATTCCACTCACCACAATTCGGGCATTTACCCTGCCATTTAGGAGAATCCGCGCCACAGTTAGAGCAGACATATACCGTTTTTGTTTTCGCCATTCTTTCTTGAATTTGGCGTAAAGATACAAAAAAAGCCAGCTTTCATATAAATACCAGCTTTCTCTAATCTTATCACCATTATTCTACTATTCTACAGGAATCTTAGGATTTTCATCAGCAGGATGCAAATACCAATCCTTACTCTCTTCACCTTGTGTTTGAATCCAATTCAAAAAGCCCGGATAATAACTATCGATAGACTTACTTTCAGCAGGCACGACAAAATCCTCCACACTTCCCGGAATATGAATGGCAAAAGGCATTTGCTCGCCATTTTCCTTGCTGTACGTCACATAATACGGTCCTTTTCCATATACAGATTCATCATCATCCGTACCAAAATAGCTTTCCTTTGCTTTCTCCGTTGGAGGATATAACGTTAAATGAACTTCCTTGTCTAAAGAAGGCGTAATATATGGATTATAAGGAGGCAATATCATAGGATCCTTCTCATAACCATCACCAAAGAATGTGGTCGTAACCGTATACTCCGGAGTTTGGGTATTATGTGCCGTTTCTGCCAACGCATCATCAAACACACGAATAACAGCCATTCGTTGAGAATTATCCAAAGATGCGCCTTCCACACCTATATCCGTACGACTAACACCATTTAACTGATAACCAAAACCATTACGTATCGTAGCGCCAGTCCACAATAGCTTAAAGGTATCCTCTAATTTAACAATACGGTTTTCATGATTATAAGTAACTACAGACTTATAGCGAAGGATCACGTCATTCATATCAAAATCACCTTGACGAGGCCATAAGTCTTCGAAAGCAAGCAATCCTTCATAGTCAACCGTCGCAGTACCCGTAACCGGAGGTTCCGGTTTTACCTCCGGAATATTGTCTGTTATAGCATCTACCGGGTCAGCCTCAATATGAAACACCAGATCATTATAATCCTTTAACTGATTAGTCCAATCCTCAAATCCAATGACCACGAATCCATTGATTTGAAATGAAGCCATAAATTTTTCTCTCTTCGCATTTAAGGTCGAGGTTGAATATATAGGTTTTCCATTATATTTTGATAAACTTGGATTTAGACCAAAGGCATCATTATAGATCACCCAACCAATTGATACCCCCGCAGGGAACTCAGTACCTTTGTCGATCCCTTTCTCATAATAATGTAGCCTAACTCCTTCTCCTCGCTTCACTATATTTGGATTTACTATAGAATTAGGGAAAATCATAGTTACATCTTCTATCTCATTGGCATCCTTTGGAGGATTTCCTGTTGGATAACAGTAATAACCGAACAAATTATGAGCACCCGTCGTAGTAGAGACTATATAAATGTCTAAGTGGGCTTTTTCTGTCACATGAATATCCCCTTCGATTAAATAATTATCAATCTCTGGTGTAGGCTTCGGTTCAGGAAGAATCTTATTTATCGTATTCAAGGCTTCCTTAGAAATAGATATTTTCTCTGGTAACAAATAATCCGGACGGCCATTACCCTTCCATCCGCCAAGAGTATGCAAATGAGCTAACTTTCCGCTTAAAGATGTAGCACCTCTAAGAACACTCTTTGTCTCCACCTTAGAAGTCAAATCCACTTCTTCAGGATCTGAGATAGATTTTCCATTAATAGTAGCAACCATCAACATGGGCAAAGATGGGAAACTCGTATAAATATATAACTTATCCGTCATAGTGGATATTTTAATTTTCTCAAGATAAGCACCTGTTAAATCAGTGAATCCCGCATCCACCCATTTAACTTCCTCTTTCAAAATTATATTCCCATATTCATCGATAGACAATGGATTTTCAGCATATACAAAAAATGGCACCCGACAACCTTCCGGCACATCATATTTTATTTTTAAATCATAAGTCGATTCCATTGAGAAGTCAAAAACAGAATCCTTCGGAACCTCAGGAATAGGTTTAGGCTTTGGTTCCAAAGTTGGTTCATATACATCTGTAGTACATCCCGCCAAAAGCAAGCAAACGAATGCGCCAATGGCTATTTTTTCTCCAATCTTACCCCTTTTCATTTTACAATTTAGTTTTTATCATAACCCAACCCTCAAATATCAACGCCACAAAGATACAATATAAATCAATCACTTTTGTCCAATATTGGATAATATATTCAACTTATTTAATAAAATCCGCAACTACTAGTTTTTTTCCAATTCCATATCCCTTCTTCACGTCGGAACTATCTCTTTCCTTATATAAATACCCGCGGAACATGCCACCACTGTTATAAGGCATGGCGATATTTCCTAGTTTATCCACGGCGATCAAGCCGCCGTTGCCGGCGTTCGTATTCAATTCCGTATGGATGATATAATCCGCCGCTATCTCTACGCTTTCCTTAAGGTATTTATAGCGGGCACACACATCGAACGCTACCGCATGACGGATAAAATACTCTCCATGCCCCGTACAGGAGACAGCGCAACTGTTATTATCCGCATACGTTCCTGCCCCGATCACGGGCGAATCACCGATACGCCCCCAACGTTTCTTGAACATACCGCCGGTACTGGTCCCGGCCGTTAAGTTTCCTTGCTTATCCAGAACGACACAGCCTACCGTACCGTTCTTCTTACTTTCTTGCTTTAACTTCTCGATCCACCCCATCGTCTTGGGCGTAGCGAAATACATATTGTCTTCTACCATTTCCAAGCCTTGTTCCTTGGCGAACTCCTCGGCACCGGCTCCGCTCAGCATGACATGCGGAGATTTTGTCTTTACGGCATAGGCTGCATTGATCGGATGCTTCACGTGTTTTAGGCCAGCTACAGCGCCTGCGCTTAAATCCTTGCCTTCCATGATGGAAGCGTCCAACTCAAAAGTTCCCTCCGCCGTACAGGTAGCACCAATTCCGGCGTTAAACAACGGATTTCCCTCGAAGTAATTAATGACGGCCATAACCGCCTCCGGTCCCTCGCCTCCCGCCGACAAAACTTTATCTCCAATCATTAAAGCGGAGTCCAATGCGGCGTAATATTGAGCCGACTTAACCGGATCTTCCTCCAATCCGGCCATCGCCCCCGCACCACCATGTACCACGATTACATACTCCCGGTCTTGCGCAAAAGCAATGGATGACACCATCAAAGCCGTCAAGGCTATCATTTGTTTTAACATGCTATTATATTTAGTCATTTATACAATGTTCAAAAATAGAACAAATATCTGAATTATCTTAGAGACATAGACTTATTTCCCGATTTTTATCCGTACATTTACCTCGAACGGTAATCTCTTAAATAATAACATTATGGAAGAATACATCGATTCTATCATAAGAGTGGGAAAGATATTGATCGGAAGCATAATGGTCGTGTTCGTACTCTGGTATATCGTAAAGGATATTGTCAAGGCTTATGGGAAAGATTCCCATGAGCCGGATTAAAAAAAGTGCCATGGCGATATGACCACGGCACTTCTCTTCATTATATCATAGAGAGCTATTTCATTCGTTCGTATACCATACCGGTCCCGGCTGGCTACCCATGACGAACTCCAATGTCGCCCCGCTCATGATTTGCTCGTGGGTGATATAACTCTTATCATAAGGTTGTCCGTTCAGCTTCACGGATTGGATATAAATATTCTCCGCAGAGACCTCGGGAGCCAAAACCGTAAAGGTCTTGCCATTACCTACATGCATCTTCACTTCCGGGAACAACGGGGAGCCGATCTCATATTGGCCACTGATCGGATCAACCGGGTAGAATCCCATGGCACTAAACACAAACCAAGCGGACATCTGCCCACAGTCCTCATTACCGCAAATACCATCCGGGGCATTCAGATACAAATCATGTAATACCTGAGCCACGTATTTCTGGGTCTTCCAAGGCTGGCCGACCTTATTATATAAGTAGATCACATGATGGCTCGGCTCATTTCCATGCGCATATTGACCAATCATACCTGTACTAAAGATAGGCAATTCCTCATCCGATTTGGGGACATAGGTAAACATACTATCCAATTTCTCGGCGAAACGTTCCTTACTTCCTACCAATCCGATCAAACCGTCCAGATCTTGCGGCACGGACCAGAAATATTGCCAACCATTGCTCTCGCAAATATCTTCCGTATAATCATCGGGGCTGAAATTAGCGGCAAAGTTTCCTTTCTCATCACGAGGCTGCATAAAGGAAGTTGCCGGATTGTACACATTATGATAATTCTGTGAACGTTTAAAGAATTCGTCGGCAATCTCTTTCTTACCCATCTTCTCGGCCATCTTAGCGATGCAATAATCATCGTAGGCATACTCCAAGGTCTTCGATAAAGACCAGTTCTCCCATTTTTTCGGATCGCTATAAGCCGGTACGTAGCCCAACTTCTTATAATCGCCGATACCCCGATAGTCATCCCGGTTGGCTGTCGCTATACAAGCCTCCAGCGCTTTCTCGGCATTGAAATCACCGATACCTTTCAGATAAGCGTCTACGATAACGGGCACCGCATGATAACCGATCATCATATTCGTTTCCCAGCCATAAAGGTTCCATAAAGGCAAAGCCCCGTTCTGCTCATAGAACTTCAAGAAACCCTTGATCATATCATTCGCCCGTTCCGGCTCCGTATACGTAAACAACGGATGGGAGGCACGGTAGGTATCCCATAAAGAGAAAGTAGAGTAATTCGTCCATCCGTCCGCTTTATGGATTTGCTGATCCGGGCCGTAATAAGAACCATCCACGTCGCTATAGATCGTCGGGGCGATCATGGAATGATACAAGGCCGTATAGAATTTCACCATATCGTCCGTATTCCGGCTTTTCACCTCAATCTTAGAAAGCTGTCGGTTCCAATTCGCGCTAGCCTGCGCTTGATAGTAATCGAAATCATCCTTCGGGGCTTCCGCACGCAAATTCTTTCCCGCTCCCTCCATGCTGACGCCAGAGATTCCGGTCGTGACAAGGATTTCCTCATCCTTCTTCGTATTGAAATCGAAACGGGCCACATAGGCCGTACCGATCCAACCTTTTTCCTTGGTCACGATAGAAGTCGTATCCATATGACAAGCCACGAAAGGCTTAGAGAAACGGGTCTCGAAATAAACATGCTGCAAGGGAGACCAGCCTTGGGATAGGCGGTATCCACGGATCGTCGTAGAGTCTACCACCTCGATCTTGGAATCCAAGGTAAAGTCCCAATTCATCGCCTTCTTCAAGTTCAAGAATACCGAAGCCTCGGCCTCCGGGAAGGTATACCGCTGGATACCGCAACGCTCGGTAGCCGTAAGCTCCACGTTAATGTTATAATCCTTCAGCAATACCCGGTAATATCCTGCGGAAGCCGCCTCGTCATTATGCGAGAACGTGGAGTAAATGCCTAACGGCGCAGGGGCCTCTTTATAAGGACGGGTCACGGGCATAAAAGAGATATCGTATAAATCGCCTGCCCCCGTACCGGAAAGGTGCGTATGGCTAAAGCCGGCGATCGTCGTATCCGGATAGAAATACCCCGAGATGCGATCCCAACCCGGCAAACCGTTATCCGGGCTCAATTGTACCATACCAAAAGGAACTTGGGCTCCCGGGTAGGTATTGCCGGTAAAATCCGTACCGATCATGGGGTTCACATACTGCGAGTAATCCGCCTCCTGTTTCTTTTCAGGCGTGCAGGCCACGAGTGCCAGCAAAGAGACCGCCAATATAGACATGTGCTTCATGTTATGCAATTCGTTTTGAGTTTGAGCAAACATACATAAATTATTTCGAAAGAGAAACAGTTTACGGGGAAAACTTTCTATTTTCATCGGGGTGAAAATCTTTTTTCATTATGATGAGAATCTTTTTTCATCAAGGAGAAAATCTTTTTTCATCAAGACGAGAATTCGGTGGAATCCTTTAACTTTGTACAAAAACTACGATAACATGGAAGATAAAACATCGACACTTCGTTTGATCTATCCCCAATGGCAAGGTGGGATCGTGAATCATTGGATGCCCGACCTTCCTGCGGACGACGCTTCCAGAGGGTATTACCTTGGTGCTCAATTACTCAATATCCTCGCTCCCCCAAGTCCCCAGAAAACCGTGGAAGTACCCATCTCACTAGATATAAAGGATAGGGAAACGGATCTAGGGGTCAGCGCCCGTAAGATTATTCTGAAACAAACAAAAGCGGCCCTTGAATTATTACATGAAAACACTCCGGAAAAGATCGTCACTTTAGGGGGCGAATGTTCGGTGAGTGTCGTACCCTTCACCTATCTGGCCGCTAAATACCCGGATGATATCGCAATTGTCTGGATAGACGCGCATCCGGATATAAACTTGCCGTATGACGAGTATAAGGGATATCATGCGATGGCCCTTACGGCCTGTCTAGGGATGGGTGATGAGGAGATTCTTCAATTATTACCGGGAAAGTTCAAGATCTCGAATAGTTTAATCGTAGGTTTACGCTCGTGGGACGAGGGTATGAAGGAACGGCAGAAAGAATTAGGTATAAAAGGTTTATCTCCGGAAGAAGTGGCGGCTGATAGCTCGCTTATCCTCGAATGGCTGAAAGGGACAGGTGCTTCCAAGGTTGTCATCCATTTCGATATGGATGTCATTGATCCGGCGGATATGATAGCCGGGGTCGGCGTAGAACCGAACGGGATGAAAATAAACGAGGTAGTACGTGTCATCAATGACATTGCGTCCGAATACGATCTAGTAGGGCTTACCGTCGCCGAACCTATGCCACGGATAGCGATTAAGCTTAGGAATATGTTGAGTCAATTACCACTGTTAAAAGCTTAAGTAATCAGATTGCCGTTCCGGTATTCTGATGGTGAGACTTTCAGCAATCGTTGCACGTAACGGCTGAAAAAGGACAAAGAAGAGAAATTCATATTGTCTGAGATTTCTTTCAATGTCAGGTTCTTGTCTGAAAGCAAGTGGGTAATCCGGGAGATGGTGAAACGGTCTATCCAGTAATTAGCTGTAAATCCGCTTGCTTTCTTACAAACTTCCGTAAGGTATTTAGGCGTAATGCAGAGCCGTGAAGCGTAATAGGATACTTCCCTGTGGTTTCGATAATCCCCCGCTTTTAGCAGATTTATAAATCGCTCCATCAACACGGCATTTTGTTCCGATACAGAGGGAGATTCATAAATTCGTGCATGGAAATCGTAAAGGTCGAGCACGAAAGTTTTAGCCAAACAACCGATTAGTTCGTCATGAAAACGATGCGTATGGTCCGTCAACCGCCTGCGGATAAGTTCAATATCTTCCATAAATATCCGCTGTTCTCGCTCTGTAAGCGACATGATCGGGTTACGGAGTAGTGTCAACTTTCCTATCACGTCATAATCATTTCGAGGGATATTCTTGAATGAAAAACTGTTCGAGATATAAAGTACCGTTACCTGAAAATCGTCGCTTATCTCTATCTTAGATATAAGTTCATTATGAGTAAATATAACGCAATCCCCTTTCCTCATCCGAAACCATTCGCCCGTCATCAGGAATGAAGCTTCACCCTCACGACAAAGCGCATGTGTACAATACCGGTCAAAACTCCCGGAAATCATATCATCGAGGTTGTCAGCAAATAGGATATCCGTATTCATAATCAGTTCTCTTGTTTACAGAGTAAAGATACAGAAAAACACGATATAAAAATAAAATCGAGACTCAACAACCGAAAAAAATGAAAATAGCACCGACTTTTATTTATCGTCATATCCGCTTATCAGACATAACTTTGCGACCACAATTTAAAATAACATTACGATGAACAAAACAGTAAAATTGAACAACGGCGTAGAAATGCCGATCTTGGGTTATGGTGTATATCAAATAGCCCCCGAGGAATGTGAACGTTGCGTATTGGATGCTATCAGCGTAGGCTATCGCTCCATCGACACGGCACAAGCGTACTATAACGAGGAAGGTGTAGGCAAAGCCATAAGTAAATGTGGCATACCTCGCAATGAATTGTTCATCACCACAAAAATATGGGTGACCAACGCCGGAGAGGAAAAGGCGAAAGCCTCCATCGATGAGTCTCTGCGCAAATTACAGACCGAATATATTGATCTTCTGCTCATTCACCAGCCTTTTGGCGACTATTATGGAACATATCGTGCCATGGAAGAGGCTTACCGTGCAGGAAAAGCCCGGGCCATCGGCGTAAGTAACTTTTACCCGGACCGTTTTATCGACCTAGCGGAACATGTAAAAATAAAACCCGCAGTGAATCAAGTGGAAACACACGTCTTCAATCAGCAAGTGAAAGCAGAGGAAATCATGCGGGAATATGGTACACAAATCATGTCATGGGCCTCTTTCGCAGAAGGGCGCAATAACTTTTTCACGAACGGGATATTGACGGGAATCGGACAGAAATATAATAAATCCGTGGCGCAAGTCGCCTTGCGCTTCCTCATCCAACGCAACATAGTCGTTATCCCCAAATCCACGCATAAAGAACGGATGGCAGAGAACTTCGACGTATTCAGTTTTGAACTTTCGGAACAGGACATGAATGAAATCGCAAAGTTAGACAAAGCCCAAAGCCTGTTTTTCTCACATTATGATCCGGAATTAGTACGGTTCATATTGAGCCTAGAGAAAAACAGATAAGCAAGGCCTACACAAAAAGAGGCGTAATCCGTTATGGATCACGCCTCTTTTATATTACATTATTATAACTTTCGGGATTTATTCCTCATTATTATCTTCCTCATCCTCATTCTCCTCGTCTTCTTCCTTTGGGGCTTTTTTCACGAAGAACGCACTCAACTCATACAAACCGTAGAGCGGTAAGAATACGATACTTAACGTAAACGGATCACTACTTGGAGTGATGAACGCCGCACCAACTAACAAGCCGACAACAGCATGCCGTCTGTATTTATGAAAGAACGAGCGGTTTAGCAACCCTATCTGAGATAATAGCCAAGATACCAATGGCATCTCAAATACGATTCCCATCACGAATATCAACATCAAGAAGTTATCCATGTAAGAATCAAGGGATACCTGTTCCGTAATGGCGGCACTCAACTCGTAAGTCGCCAAGAAACGTAGTGTCATCGGGAACACCAAGAAATAACCCACTGAGCATCCAATAAAGAACATTATCGTTCCGAACAAGAATACCCAACGTACATTTTTCTTCTCATTCTCGTAGAGAGCCGGACTTACGAACTTCCAGATCTCCCACATCAAATAGGGGAAAGTCAATAATAACGCCAGCCAGAAAGAACTTGTCATATGCGTGAAGAACTGGGAAGCCAGTTTGATATTGACAATGTTCACATGGAACGTATCATTACAAAAGTCCGGGAGAAAAGAAAAATGAGAACTAATCTTACACATTTCCCGATAGACGATGAAATCGGAGCTACACGGGGCCATCACGACATTATCGAACAGCCACGGCATTACCGAGAACCCGGCTATAGCAAAAACAAAGAGCGCTAAAACAGAACGAAATAAAGTCCAACGAAGTTCTTCTAGGTGATCCCAGAATGACATTTCTTCTTGTTGCATCTTCCTTTACTTCTTTTCCGTATCGTCTAATTTGATATCGTCTTCCAAACCTTTTACACCGTCCTTGAAATTCTTCACACCCTTACCGATACCTTTCATCAGCTCAGGAATTTTCTTTCCACCGAAAAGTAACAACACAACAATGGCGATGATCACGATCTCGCCAGTACCTAAGTTTCCTAAAAATAGTAATTCATTCATGATATTATAATATTAGTCATTAATATTCTCGTTTCTATGGGGGCAAAGATACAATTTGTAATGAATAGTAGCCTCATTATTCCAAATTTATTACCTTTGCACCGTCTTAAAAAACTGAAATTAGAAAAAAATTAGAAAGATGAAAGCGTACGTATTTCCCGGTCAGGGGGCACAGTTCGTAGGTATGGGCAAAGACCTCTACGATAATAATCCTCTTGCTAAAGAGATGTTTGAGAAGGCTAACGAGATCCTTGGTTTCCGTATCACGGATTTAATGTTTGCCGGAACAGACGAGGATCTGAGACAAACCAAGGTTACTCAACCAGCGATCTTCTTACACTCTGTTATTCTCGCGAAAACATTAGGTGATCAATTCCAACCGGATATGACCGCAGGTCACTCATTAGGAGAATTCTCTGCCTTGGTAGCTGCCGGAGCATTGTCTTTCGAGGACGGCTTGGTATTAGTTTCCAAACGTGCCATGGCTATGCAAAAGGCTTGCGAGGCAACTCCCTCTACAATGGCCGCCGTATTAGCCTTGCCGGACGCGACGGTTGAGGAAATTTGCGCAAGCATCAAGGACGAGGTAGTGGTTTGCGCTAACTATAATTGCCCGGGCCAATTGGTAATCTCCGGTTCTATCCCCGGTATCGATCAGGCTTGCGAGAAGTTATTGGCCGCAGGCGCTAAGCGTGCCTTGAAGTTGAAAGTAGGTGGAGCGTTCCATTCTCCATTGATGGAACCGGCTCGTACGGAGTTGGCTGCCGCTATCGAGGCTACGACGATCAATAAACCTTCTTGCCTGGTTTACCAGAACGTAAGCACGAAAGCCGAGACTTGCCCGGAAACAATTAAGGCTAACTTGATCGCACAGTTAACCGCCCCGGTACGTTGGACCCAAAGCGTACAGAACATGATCGCCGACGGTGCCACTCATTTCATCGAGTTAGGCCCGGGTGCCGTTCTTCAGGGATTGGTTAAAAAGATTAATAAGGAAATGACTACGGAAGGTATGCAATAATTTACCTTTCAATGTAATAGGATAAAAGTCCGAAAAGGATGGAGGGTGATTTCCCTCGTCTTTTCCGGACTTTTTTATATACGATGATGATTCGAAAAGATCTTGAATGCTAAACTAATCAAAGGCCAACGTTGTTTTATACTATAAACACAATTCAGAATATAGAAAATGGAAACAGTACAACAGAAAAATAGGATTATCCTACTTTGGCCGGATGGAGCGCCCACTAGTAATGGATTGGCCGGCGTAGAATTGGAAGATGCCCCGAATGCCATATCCAATATATCGAATCCTTCCCTATTGGTTTATCCGGCGACGAAGCCGAATGGCAAGGCGATCTTGATGTGTCCGGGTGGCGGACTTTCCAAGATTTCGATCGGACATGAGGGGCGTGATATGGCCGCATGGTTTAATGCGCAAGGTATTACTTATGCCGTATTGAAATACCGGATGCCGAACGGACATAGGGAAGTCCCTCTGGACGATGTTCGCCAAGGTCTCCGCATCCTCCGTAATTACTCGGAAGAGTGGAAGATTACGAAGGTCGGTGTCATGGGTGCCTCCATTGGCGGTTATATCGCCGGGCATGCCGCAATATTCGGGGTAGACGACGCACGTCCAGATTTCCAAATACTCCTTTATCCGGTTATCAGTATGCTACCTCATTTAACGCACCTTAAATCGAGGGAACGGCTATTAGGAGCGAATCCCACGCATGAGGAAGAGGAAGCTTTCTCTCTGGAATTACACGTAAACTCACTGACACCTCCCGCTTTTATAGCGTTGGCTTCGGATGACGAGGCGATTAGCCCGGAGAATAGCGTGCTTTATTATCTTGCTTTGCTAAAGAACAAGGTGTCCGCCTCCTTGCATATTTACCCAAAGGGCGGCCATAGTTTTGGGTTCCGGGACAACTTCGTATACAAACGTCAATGGACTGACGAACTGGAGAAATGGCTAAGCACGATTGAATAAGAGACTCGGGTTAAAACCCGAAGTCTCCGTGAGACTCGTCCGCAGCTTCCTCCTCCGTTCCTTTTATATAAATAAAGTCATCTCCCTGACGGATGCAAGAAGAGACCGGTATTTTCTCACTTAAACGTTTCAAGGCTTCTTGATCTTTCACGTAAATCAAGGCTTGATAATCATCGGTCTTCCTATCTCCGACGAACCAGACTCCCGTGAACGGGCAATCTTCCAGCAATTCAGCCAAAGACGTACTGGCGCTTGAGACAGAGATTGGACCTCGCAAATATTTCACCGCACCCGAATAAGGGGAACGAATCCCAAGTATCTCCGGAATTTGAGGAGCCTCCTTACCATCCATCGGTAAATAAAGACGGATCAATTCGTCTACCGCATCCTTAGCGGCCGAGGAACCGGAAGGGAAAACCACCGATACATACTTATTCCCTACCACGGCTTGTAACTGATAGGGAGATAAACAATCAATACATCCCAAGACATCAGTCCGTTCGCATTTAAATATATGCAAAGAGTAAATACCAAACGCATCCTCGGGGCTAGGCATCTCGTAAATCTCTAGGGTATAATCCTCTCCTTTGTAAACGACATCTCTTGCCGTTAACTGAGAAACGCCATACTCCAAAAACTGCTCGGCCCCTCCATTCATGAAACCATAAAGCCCGGAACCGGTAAATACACGCTCCCGCTTTACCTGTACCCCATCCTGTGCCCATAACAGAACCGGAAAGCAAAGAAAGAGACAACAACGTATCAAACCTCTCATAAATCAATCTCCTTTAAATCCACTTTACTTCGGTCGGCAATCCCGAGCTTTATCTCTTCCGCCAATTCCAAGAAACGCCGGCTACCGGGCTTTTCCTGTTTTTGTATCCCCTCCTCGATCCGCTTAGCGAGTACCATATCGAAACCGACACTATCCACGGCTACCGCATCCGAGCCGAGCAGCAGCGCATTGTATTGGCAAATGAACTGGGGATTGGCCTCCGGGCCACCCTCAAAACAGCCTTTCAACGCATCCACGATGTTCAATACCACCTTATCACGAAGAGGCGGGAAAGCACAAGCATAAGCGCAGGTCTCATGCCATAATTCTTTATGAAGCCTGCTCGTATTCGAGATAGATCCGAACGCTAGGTTCTTCATGCAGGAAGTGATCGAGACTCCGGCGTTTTTCAATACAGGGATATTGATGATCTTAGTCACCATTTCCGTACAGATCTTAGAGAAATAAGACTCCTCTCCCGAGTTAATCATATAGGGCATCGTGTAGGCATCGTATTCCTCCACTATAGCCGCCCGGAAATATTGACTGCGGTCGATACGGTTCTCTCCGTAATACTTTCCATCGGCATCGATATAACTACCGTTCTCGTCTTGATATTCCGTTCCAAGTATACGGATACCGGGATAATTCTCCTCCGTAAAGCCGGACTCTTTTAAATCGACCTCACGACGGTCCCAAATAATAAGATTCTTCCGGGGAATACCTGCTTCCTCCAATTGCTTGATAACGGATTGGGTGACCGCATGTGAAGTAGACAAGAGCTTTCCCGCTATCGGATTTACTTTCAAGCCAATGACATCTTCCGGCCCGACGAAGCGCAGCCAAGCCGCTTTCAGATCACTCTCGCCGGTCAGATATAACATTCCGGATTTAAGCATCTCGTAGGCTACGGCCTCAGATGGTTTACCATCCACGACACAATGGGCGGAATTCATCTTGACTACTTTTCCGGGATATTTACCCGGCATGGAATATTCGTTACGAGGAATAGCCAATGCCTGTTTCACATTGGTTTGGGGCTTCATTTTCTCCGAAGCCAAAGAAGAGGCCGCTTTCGCCACGGGAGTAAGCGCCGCCCCTACACCGCCTAAAGCGATAGATCGAAAGAAGTTACGTCTTTTCATGGGGATATAGGTTCACATTATATTCGTACCAAAGATAGTGAAATATATCCATAAAAAACGGTGCCACACAAGTAAATGCGTGACACCGAAAAAGTATATATAAAACAGACCAAGCAGGTTCGCTATTTAGCGTTCCACCAAAGTGGAGTAGTCGTCAAGTCCGGGCCGCCCAAAAGCTGGAGAGCTTGCGCATAACCCACTTGATTATTCGTTTGGATATTCGCCGGATAACGATAACGTTTCGGGTAGAAATCCCAACGGCATTCCTTAGAGGTAGCGACCGTCAAAGGAACTTGATTCAATGGGTTGTAATCCTTCTCTACCGCTTGGTTCTCGAAGAAAGGAAGACCTAAACGACGATGATCGCTCCAAGCCTCTTCCGGCAACCAAGGAACTTGCGCTATATATTTCTGGGTGATAATCTTCGTCAGAGCGTCATTATTATAAGCGCCATTCCGGTAGATCGAGTTATGAGGATATTCATACGTACGGCTTTTTACCTCCTTCGTATATGAGTCCGTATAACGGATCGTATACGATTTCGCCTCTGTCGTATGGTCGAAAGCGACGGAAGTACCTACACGGTTGTATTTCTGAGACGATAGATAATCGCCGACTTGGCTCAATAAGCCATGATACTCAAAACTAGCCGTAACACCAGACTCATAATTGGATTTAGCCGTTCCCGGAACTTTCCAGCCTTTCACCGCAGCCTCCGCCAATAAGAAGTAACTTTCCCACGGGCCGAAGAAGACACGCTTATTGGTACTCATTCGATATTGTTTCGACATAGAGGGATAATTATAATTCTTACCTGTCAGCTCACTTACCAGACCGGCTTTCACGTCCCATTCTCCGGCGACCCAAGTGCCCCACGTATATTTCGGATCGATTGTCAACATATTCTGGGTATTATCCGCCGGATTCTTCAAGTGAACCGGCTTCACCTCGCTGGCCGCACCGATATAGTCGGAATAAACCACGCCATCATCCCAGCCTACTACACTAAACAACTTCGGGGCACGGGGATCTACATATTGAGGTATACCGTCGAAATAGAAACCGGCGCACGGATCATTCGTTGTCAGCGGGAAGTGCTGGTTCAAATACAAACCTTGATAATCGTATGGATTCTTCAAATGGCTTTTTAAGGAGTCCGGCAACGGAAATTCCTGTCCACCCAAACCAACTACCAAGTTCTTAAACGTCACGGACATTGCCTGCCCGTTCCAAGGACGAGACATCACACTCGTCAGCTCATCCCAACCCTCTTTCTCCTGCACGGAAGCGATATCGGTTGGCTCGGAAATAAATGTCTTAGAGGCGGCATCCTCAAATTCCGCTTTCGCTAAGGCAGGATCGACAGCCGAGATACGCATCGCCAAACGCATACGCAAAGAGTTGGCGTACTTTTTCCATTTCGCAACATTTCCCGCATAGAAAGCATCCTCGTTAGCCATAGCGGACATATCCAAGGAGGGGTCTAACGCAGACTCAGCTTCCCGTAACTCTTTCAATATAAATTGATAGATAGCCTCTACACTATCGTACTCAGCCGGTACACCGGAGAAAGCGGCCAACGCGGGGATCGGCCCGAAACCGTCAGCTACTTCCGAGTTCAAGTAAGCACGCCAGATACGGGACATCTGGATCACGTTCTTATAATAAGGATACGTATCCGCCTCGCCATTGGCAACCATCTGCTCTCCTAACTGGATCGCTTTGGTCACTTGGTTCAGCCAACCCACGGCGTAATCGTTACTCAAGTAGGTAGTACTATAATCATTGTTATCCGTACCGATCGTAAAACCACTTCCCCTATTGAAACGGGAAGCACGGTCCCAGTACAAGATAAAGATACGCTCGGCTATCTCTGGGTTCATCTGGTCTCCCATGATAGAGGCATTCAGGAACCATTGGGGCTTCACCTTATCCTCTCCCACAAGATTCGGGTCCTCATTGATCTCCTGAAAGTCATTACAGGAAGAAAGAAGAGCGGCCACCGATACCAGTCCGGTAAAAAGTATATTTCTTGTTTTCATCTTCATCATTTTTATCGTAATTCAAATTATCATGTATTCCATTAGAATCCCACGGTTACATTAAACGTATAGGAACGGCTGGTCGGCGCGGCTCCATTCTCGAATCCGGTAGCGTTGGTATTCGTGGCGGCAACGGACTCGGGGTCGATACCCGGCAAGTTATAATGGATCATCCAAACATTGTTACAAGTAGCGGATAGACGTACACGCTGGAAAGGCGTTTTCTTCAACATCTGTCGATTGAACTCGTAGCCAAAGGTGATATTACGCAAACGGACATTGGTGGCGCTATAGGTATAAACCTCTGGTAAACCATAATTTCCGGTAGACCCAATACGCTCCCAATAGTTCTGGGGAGTGACGGCGACCGTATTCTCCGCATAACCACTGCCCTGTTGAACCACGGTATTCGGTACCACGAATTCGGCACGATCACCATTCACCACTGTTCCGGCGGCGTTACCCCGGGTATACAGGTTGGAGGCTGTCGCCGAATAGATGCTACCACCGATACGGAAGTCTATCAAGAAGCTCAGGTTAAAACCTTTATAAGAGAAATTATTGGTCCAACCCATCATCCAATCCGGACTCTGGTTTCCTACTTTCGACTTCTCGGTAGAGATCAAAGGCAAACCGTCATCACCTACGACGATCTTTCCATAGTGAGGACTATTCTCATCGGTCACACGCATAAAGGTCTGCCCGTAGATCTCACCATAATAACCACCTACCGGAGCTACGATCTGGATAGCGTCGAACGTCTTTATATCATATAGATTCACGCCCTCGTATAATTCTTTGATCTTATTCCGGTTCAAGGAGAACTGCGCCGTAGAGCTCCAGCTCAATCCGGCGGGATTGTCTAGAATCGTACCGTTCAAGGAGATCTCCAAACCCTCGTTCTGAATGTTACCCGCATTAATCTTACGGGAAGCATAGCCGGAGAACGGGTCCATCGGTAAATCCAGTAACTGGCGGGTAGCGTTGGACTTATACCAAGCGGCATCCAAGCCTAACCGGTTATTAAAGAAACGGATATCGAAACCGGCCTCCCATGATTTAATCAACTCACTACGTACGTCCGAGTCGTAAAGTACCTTACCCGGTTTCGCCGTCGTATTCCCGTTGGGGTCCTTGCCTACAGAGTAGAAGTTATATAATTGATACGGGTCCAAGTCGTTACCTACCTCAGCGAAGGAGGCACGTACCTTAGCGAAAGAGAACCAATCCGGCATGCTTCCGCCAATCTTCGGCAACATATCGGAGATCACCGCGGAGAAGCTGACAGACGGATAGAAATAAGAGCGGTTGGCTTTCGACATCGTAGACGACCAATCGTTACGTGCCGTAACATCCAAGAACAGATAACCATCCCAGTTCAACTGCAACGACCCGTACAAGGAATTCATACGACGGCGGATCAACTCGGAAGTGACTGTCGGCTTATTCACGCCATTATTCAGCGAGAACAAGTTCGGCACCAACAACTCTCCGGCAGAAGCGTTCATCTTATTACGCTGCTGGAGCATCAAGTTACCACCGAAAGTAACGAAGCCTCCCAGCCGATCGATCAAGTTATCCTTCCGGGCCGTAGCCAAGAAACTGAAGTTATTCTCATAGAAGGTCTCCGATCCCTCGGTATACAGACCTCTCGGACTGGTATTACCACCGGCATATACTTTCTCGCTCTTCGTCGTGGTATAATAATCCGTACCACCTCTCAACTCAATATCGAACCAATCGGTCGGGGCATATTTCAAGGAGATATTTCCTAACAAACGGTTACGGGTATCCTCGTTCTGGCGATAACGGGTCACCCAATAAGGGTTCTCCTGCGGATTCTTGGAGGCGTCATACCAAATCATATTGCCTTGCTCATCCACGTCATCCTCAAACTCACGGATATTCAAGGAACGAGGCAGGTTATAGATCGTATTGAAAGCGTTCGAGGGATTCACGCCCTGAATCGGGCGGTTATGTGCGTTTTGATTGATATAATTCACCTTGGCATCTACTTTCCACTTTTCCGCCTCATCTAGGAAAGTAGTGGCACGCAAGGTAATATTCGTCTTGTTTAGTTTTGAGCGTGGGGTGATGCTAGCATCGTCGGAACGGTTTACGGAGGCGAATACCGCCGTACCCTTTATGTTCTGCTGGAAGCTGACACCCTCGTTAAAGGAGGTTCCGGTACGGAAAAAAGCGTCGATATTATCATATGTATGCAGAGGGATTTGGTTGCCTCTCCAATCGGTTACCATTTGTCCCGTGGCTTTCGGTCCCCAGCTAAGGCGGGATTGGTTATCGTAAACGCCCACGGAGCCTTGTCCGAAGTCGTTCTGTAAATCAGGTTTCAGGAAAATCGTCTCGGCGGTGATACCGGCGTTGATCGTAATACCGAGTCCCTCGTTCTTACGTCCGGACTTGGTAGTGATCAAGATCACGCCGTTACCGGCACGTGAGCCATAAAGGGCGGCGGCGGAAGCACCCTTCAATACCGTCATGGACTCGATATCTTCCGGGTTGATATCCGAAAGACCGTTACCCATATCCGCTCCGGAGTTACCCCATACATCATCCACGCCACCGGTGAAGTTATCCATCGGGGTACCGTCTACGACGATCAAGGGCTGGTTGCTACCCGTCAATGAGTTATTACCACGAAGTACGATCTTAGAGGACCCTCCTACGCCATTGCTTGAACGGACGATCTGCAAACCGGAAACCTTACCGGAAAGGGAGTTCGCCAAATTCGGCTCACGGGAGGCCAAGAGGTCGTCCCCTTTCAACTCCTGCATGGCATAGCCCAAGGCTTTCTTATCTCGTTTCATACCCAAGGCAGTCACCACCACCTCATCGAGTTTCTGGGTATCTTCCACGAGTTTAACCGTAATCTCGGACTGGCCGGTATATGGGATGTCTTGCGAGGTATAACCGATAAACGATATCTGTATGATATCCCCTTTCTTCACGTTATCCAAAGTAAAATGCCCGTCCAAGTCGGTCATAGTACCATTGGTAGTTCCTTTCACGATTACGGACGCCCCGGTAACGGGTCCTAAGGCATCCTCAACTATTCCCGACACCTTTGCGTTTTGCTGGGAAATGTCAACCTTCGGAATCCCGGGCATAGGCGTGGCGTATAAGTTTCCCGAGAACCCAAGCGCCCCTACCAACAGGATTAAGCTGACTGGTCTGAATCTTTTCAACATAACTACTGTTTTTTGTTTATTTTGATAGACAATGTTTTAGTTTTTGCGTCAACGAATGTCATTTATCCTGTATAAACATAAAAAGGGCAGATATGTTTTGAGTTTAACATATACAAGAGGTAACTGGTGAGGATACCGCAACTACTCTCTCCTTACAGACAAAACGAATAAGAGTTATCCTCACTAACATTCATAAAAAATTGATTTACAGAAACTTTCACCAAAGGATAACCAAACCGTAAAAGAGGCAGGAAGCCGTTAGTTATTCACTAGGGGTAGCCGTAAGCTTACGACTCGACAAGCCGTTAGTTATTCACTTCAGAAGCCCCTAAAAGCTCCGGTTTACCATACAAACCATCACTACAAAAAAAGAAGGCATACCGACATTTACATCGATACGCCCTTTTCCTCGTAAGAATATTTATTCTCTATGATTTCCGAATCAGTTACAATACAAAGTTGTCAAAAGACAAGAAGTAGATATTTTATTTTATATAAAGTCTAATAAGCATGAATAGTAATCGTCAGCACATCACCATTCTTGTCTGTGACACAAAAAACAGCCGAGTCCCCTTTACTTGCACCCTGTGTCCAAATTAACGCAAAACGTCCAGACCCACCGGGATTAAATTGAATATAGTCACTACCACTTATTTTTTGCCACAAGAAATCTCCAGTAGAAGGTTGAGTAAAACGAATTTCCACTGATTTCCCAGCTTCAATACCAATTGAAGTACTAGTTCTAGGTTCTCCATCGGCAAAAAGCGCTAGATTACCACTGTCTTTTACATAATAACCATCTATTTGGGCATTGCAAAAAACACTAATTGTTCCAAATAAAAACAATACCATTAATAACTTTCTCATAATCAGACAATTTATTAAGTTAACAAAAATAGCCCAAGGTGGAAGCATAATCCTTCACCTTGAGCTTTCATATAAATCAATGTTTAGCCCACCATAGCGGAGTAGAAATTAAATCAGCTCCACCCAATAGCTCAACAGCTTTCATATAACTATCCTTACTATTGATTTCCATATTCGCTGGATAGCGCAGACGTTCTTGATAGAATTCCCACTTACATTCCTTACAGTTAGCACGAGTAAGAGGCAACTCGTTACTAGAAACGTTATAATCTATCTCAACAGCTTGATTCTCAAAGAAAGGCAAACCTAAACGACGATGATCAGACCATGCCTCTAAAGGTAACCAAGGAACCTGTGCCAAGTATTTTTGCGAGATTATCTTTGTCAGCTTATCATTATTGACCGTACCATTCTTATAAATAGAATTTTTCGGATAAGTATAAGTAGTAGTCTTTTTCTCACCAGTATAACCATCTACATATTCAGCCGTATAAGACTTTGCTTCCGCCGTATGATCAAAAGCGACAGAAGTACCTACACGGTTATATTCCGTAGAACTCAAATAATCATTTAAGAACTCAGATACACCGTGATATTCAAAGCTAGCTGCTATACCAGCCTCATAATGAGATTTCGCACTACCAGACACGTTCCAACCATACAACGCAGCTTCAGCCAATAAGAACTCCGTCTCCCACGGCCCAAACCATACACGCTTATTCGTACTTTCACGATATATCTTGGATAAAGAAGGATAAGTCTTACTTGCTCCTGTCAATTCGCTGGTTAGCGCTGAGTATTTATCCCATTTTCCAGCAACCCAAGTATTCCAAGTATATTTCACGTTCAACTCCAAATATGTCTTATTGTTATCCTCAACATTTCCAGTAGCAGGATCCGCTAAACGAGCCTTATCAGCCAAACCGATATTAGAGAAATAAACAGTACCATCATCATATCCCGGAATATGAAACAACTTAGTAGCACGAGGATCAATCTTTGAAGGAAGAGCATCAAAGAAATAGCCTGCAGCCGGATCATTCGTAGAAACCGGTAAGTGTTTTTCTAATCGAAGGCCTAGATAATTACGAGCATCTTTCAATACCACATCCTCTTTTATCGCCGCAGGAACTTGGAAATCGATTCCTCCTAGGCCAATCATCATATTATTAATGGTGACCGAAATGGGTTGGGCATTCCAAGGACGAGACATCACACCATCAAGATCAGTCCAACCGCCTTTTTCTTGCACCTGAGCAATTTCATCTTGCGTAGTAATAAAATTATTCGTCGAAGCGGCATCCTCAAAAGCAGCCTTTGCTTTAGCTTGATCTACAGCAGATAAACGCATAGCGTAGCGCAAGCGTAATGAGTTCGCATACTTTATCCATTTAGAGGCATCACCATCATAGAAAGCATCCGTTTTCTCTGATGTAATAGCGCTCATATCCGCATTTACATCTATCTTGCCAGCGGCATCTTTCAATTCAGAAATAATAAAATCATAAATATCTTCTATACTCTTATATTCTACGATACCATCAAAAGCGTTTGCCGGAGGCACAGGACCAAAGTTATCAGCCAATTCAGAGATGACATAAGCCCGCCAAATACGAGACATCTGTAGCAAATTGTTCTCATAAGGATACTCCGGATTGGCGGCACGTTCCGTACCAATTTTCACGGCCATATTAACATTGTTCAGCCATCCCACTCCATAATCAACGCCAAAGTAGTCCGTATTATAATCATTATAATTCGCACCTGTAGCTAAACCACTACGACGTTCAAAACGAGCCGCACTTTTCCATTGATACACGAACACACGCTCTGCGATATGCGGGTTCTGCTGTGCCCCCATGATTGATTTATTCAGTAGATAAGATACTTTGATCGCACTTTCATCTACGGCATTCGGGTCTTTATTTATTTCCTCAAAGTCGTTACATGCAGTAAATAAAACGGCTAATGAAGCTAACCCTATTATTGTTCTTTTTAATGTTTTCATACTTAAAATCATCTTTCTTATTAGAAACCAACTGTTACATTAAATGTGAAAGAGCGAGAAGTCGGAGCTGCCCCATTCTCAAAACCAGTAGCATTGGAATTTGTAGCCGAAATAGATTCCGGATCAATACCTTCCAAATGATTTACAATCATCCAAACGTTATTCGCCACGAATGATACACGTACTTTCTGTAATGGGGTTTTCTCTAACCATTTTTTCTCAAAATCATAACCAACGGTAATATTACGTAGACGAATATTAGTAGCATCATATAAAAATGCCTCACCCACACCGATATTACCTCCGGCAGCACGTCCCCAGTACAATTCAGGAGTAACAGCATTAGAATTTGCCGTATAACCACCATTTCCATCAGAAGTCACTGAATTCGGAACTACAAATTCCTCACGGGTTCCATTTATAACGGTACCTGCGGCATTACCTGCCTTGTACAAATTAGCAGTGGTCGCTGAGTAAATATTTCCACCAATACGAGCATCAATCAAAAAGCTCAAAGAAATATTTTTATAAGAGAACGAGTTAGTCCATCCCAACATACAATCAGGCTGTTGATTCCCCAGATAATAATCATCTGAAGTAACTAATGGTAAACCTTGAGCATCTACAATAATTTTACCAGCATGTTCCCCACTTTCAACACGTTGGAATTTTTTACCATAAATATCGCCATAATAACTACCCGTACGGGCTACAATCTTTAAATCATCAAAAGTCTTGATGCCATATTCATTTACTCCTTCATACAAATCTATGATTTTATTTTTATTGAAGGAAGCATTCAATGTTGTTTCCCAATTTAAGCCTCTAGGATTCTGCAAAATAGTACCATAAAGCATTAATTCCACACCTGAATTTTGAATATTACCTGCATTGATCTTACGTTTGGAATAACCAGAAAATGGATCCATTGCCAAATCTAGCAATTGGCGGGTAGCATTAGATTTGTACCAAGCCGCATCAATACCTAATCGATTATTGAAAAACTTCAAATCAATACCGGCTTCCCAAGATTTAATCAACTCTGAACGTACAGAAGAATCATATAAAGTAGTTCCTAGAGCTGCAGTTGGGTTACCATTTGGATCTTTATCAACCTTGAATACAGTATACAATTGATATGGATCAAGGTCATTACCTACTTCCGCATAAGAAGCACGAACCTTAGCGAAACTCATCCATTCCGGCATTGTACCGCCAACCTTTTCCACCATATCTGAAATAACACCAGATAAGCTAACCGAAGGATAAAAATAAGATTGGTTTTCTTTACTCATAGTGGAAGACCAGTCATTACGAGCCGTAATATCCATAAACAGCCAGCCATCCCAGTTCATTTGCAAAGAACCGTAAATAGAATTCATCTTGCGCTGTACATCTTCAGATGTATGCGTCATATTATTCTTGTCAGCGGCATTAGACATCGCAAATAGATTCGGGATCAATAAATCACCCGTACCAGCCTCTAATTTCTTACGGCGTTGCATCATCAAGTTTCCACCCACGGTCACAAAACCACCAAACTTGCTAAAAAGGTTATCTTTCTTAAAGGTAGTCAAGAAACTATAGTTGTTCTCATAAAAAGTCTCCGACTTCTCAGAGTAACGCCCTTTCGGATTCACATTACCACCAGAATATACCTTATTTGTAGTCGTAGTCGTATAATAGTCCGTACCGCCTTTTAGCTCGAGGTTCCACCAGTCCGTTATCTTATAAGAAAGAGAAATTGTACCTAACAAACGATTACGAGAGTCTTGATTTGTTCTATAATCTTTAATCCAATACGGATTTTCTTGGGGAGTACTCTCGGTATCCCACCAAATCATATTTCCATTTTCGTCCAAACAGTTCTCCAGATCCCTAATATCCAGCGATCGTGGTAAATTATAGATCGTACTAAAGGCATTCGATTGGTTAATACCTTGGATTGGACGATTCTTTGCGTTATTATTTAAATAGTTGGCTTTTGCATCTAATTTCCATCTTTTATCCGGACCGAACTCGCTTGTTCCACGCAAAGTAAGAGACGTTTTATTTAATGATGCACCCGGAACGATGCCCTTATCATCAGAGCGATTAATTGAGGCGAATACCGCCGTCCCATCATAGCTCTGCTGAAAAGATACACCTTCATTGAATGAAGTTCCTTTCTGGAAATAAGCATCTATATTATCATAAGTATACATCTGGACTTTCTGCCCATCCCAGCGATCAATTGTTACGGAACCATCGGCAACAGGCCCCCAGCTTGAACGGTCTTTCACATTATATATGCCATTTGTACCCTGACCATACGTATTCTGTAATTCTGGTTTCAAAAACATGCTTTCCACTGTAACTCCGGCATTTACAGTAATACCTAATCCACTTTGCTTTTTACCCGATTTCGTCGTAATCAAAATTACGCCATTACCTGCACGAGAACCATATAACGCAGCGGCTGAAGCTCCTTTCAACACGTTCATGGATTCGATATCTTCCGGGTTGATATCTGACAAACCATTACCCATATCCACGCCGCTATTACCCCAAGCATCATCAACTCCTCCAGTAAAGTTATCCATTGGAATACCATCGACAACAATCAACGGCTGATTAGATCCAGTTAATGAATTATTACCACGCAATACAATTTTTGAAGAACCGCCAGGGCCACTACTAGAACGAACTACCTGCAAACCCGATACTTTACCAGATAACGCATTCGCAATATTACTTTCCCGTGCATTTACAAGTTCGTCTCCTTTCAATTCTTGCGTAGCATATCCCAACGCTTTCTTCTCACGCTTGATACCCAAGGCCGTAACCACGACCTCATCCAATTTCTGGGTGTCTTCCGCTAATTTGATAACGCCTACCGGCTTACCGGTATACGTAAGCTCCATGGTGGAGTAACCAATGAATGAGATTTGGATTACATCACCATTCTTGACGCCATCCAAGGTGAAATTACCGTCCATATCGGTAATCGTTCCATTAGACGTTCCTTTCACGACAACAGACGCTCCGGTCACTGGGCCGAAATCATCTTCCACTGTACCTGTTACTTTCCCGTTTTGCTGGGAGATAGAGGTACCTTGCTCAACAGGTGCGATGTTGGCATACATGCTTCCCGAGAAGCATAACGCACCCGCACATAAAATTAAGCTGACAGGTTTAAAGTTTTTCAACATAACTGATGGTTTTATTGATAAATAATTAGACAATGTCTTGGCGAAACATTTGTCTTTTAAAATTATTCACATACATACACTCACTCCTGAGTTCTAGCGTAATTAAGTTCAAATAAAAAATGGGCTAACTATCGGAGTCCTACATGAACTTTTCTTAAGTAGAAGTTGTTTTATTTAGTTGGCGCCAAAATACCTAGCACATTTTATATCGGAGGCAAAGATATGAAATATTCATTACATTGTGTTATTATAATTAAATAAATCTTCCCTTATTTTTATGTTTTACAATATAAAATTAGAAATATAAACGGTTTTAAGTTAAAATCGACTTGAGTTCATGTAGAACTAAGTATCCGCGGTAAGATATGAAATTACAGTAATTCAGGCGTTTTTTCAGAATATAAAAGCAAGCCAGCTTCATTGGCAAAGTAAGTTAATTAAAATGCCAAAGTAAGTTAACTTACTTCGCCGATGAAGTTAACTTACTTTTATTAGATATCTTCTATTGAAAAAGAAGTATAATCTCTAAAAATCTTTCTCATTCGCCATATACCACATATTAAGGAACGAGGCCTTCGTGATATTCACCACCTTGTCCCAATTAATCCGGTCGGCATGGTCGCTCGGTTGATGGTAATCCGGATGCCCGTCGGTATGATACCAGATAATAGGGATACCTATCTTAGCGAAGGAACCGTTATCACTCCCTCCTACCGGGTTATCCCACGGACGATAATCCGGTGCCAGATTCAAGTTGTATTTCTTGATATCGTTCTTCAGCCAATCGCCGAAATCAGGGTGCGCCTCTGTATAGAAATAAACCACATGGGTAGGCTTCGCCTCGTTATTGTTACGGCCGATCATATCGAAATTCAAATATCCTTTCACGTTCTTTATCTCTGGAAAAGACTGAACGAAGGCTTTCGATCCGAGAAGCCCTTTCTCCTCACCGTCCCAAAAAGCGAATATAACGGTTCGCTCCGGTTGCTGGCCCGTGGCAAGGAAAGCCCTCGCTATCTGCAAAACGGCAGAGACTCCGGAGGCGTTATCGTCCGCCCCGTTATAGATCTGGTCGCCATCCAGCATCGGGTCGATACCCAGATGGTCATAGTGAGCGCCGACAATCACGATCTCGTTCGGGTTCTTGCCCTCTATCTTACCCAAGATATTATTCAAGGAAAGTTTCTGGAAAACACCGGTTTGCTTGATAGCCGCTATGGAATCCGGCTGCACCTGCCAGCGGGCCCCTCTCTTCTGGCGTTCCATATGGTAAGCCTCAAACGGATGGTAATAAGAGTCTCCTACAGGGTCGATACCCAATGATTTCAGGTTCGCCACGATATAATCGCCCGCTATACGGCCTCCACGGAAACCGGCCTCACGGCCCTCCAGATCATCATCGGCCAAGAAACCGATATGCGCCTCGGCGGTCGATCTATTTATCACGTCCAAACCTTTCTTCTCCGGACTTTCCGCCCAAAGAGCCGTACTTAATGCCAGCGACATTAAGAGTAATCCTGCTTTTTTCATCGTTTTTGTGTTCAAATGATTATTGTTTTAGCTTTTTCATCCACAAATATAAGTAATTTCCCTGATATGCGAAGGAGGAGGAAAGGAAAGGGCACAAAAAAAGGCTCACCCGGCCGTATCGCCAAAGGTAATCCTCATTTCCTATCTCTCACCATTCCGTTTTGAACGGAGGTAAGAGATGACATCTAATTTATTTCTTACTTTAATTCTTTACTTAAAAAAGACGCGGTCTTTTAGTTCTTATCCGCATCTACACTCATTTCGCTCATAAGGCGACGGATCTCAGCGTTTAATCGCTGACTCATGGCACCATTGCCAGCTGACTGGTAACGATCTGCTTGATAACGCAACATCGCTAAAGCACGAAGGCTTTTCTCATTTTCTCTCATCATCATAATCTTTTTGTTTTACGCTTCCCACGCTTGGAAAGCCAGTTAATAAACAATCCTAAAACGATCTTTCTTTCTTAATTCGTTACAAAGATAACCATTTTATCCGAAACAATGCTGTAGAACATAATAAAATATTTCATTTTTTCGATTATTTATGACTTGTGTAAATAAGTCTAAATACGCCGGGGATTACTCCACCGGCGTTAATTTCCCTGTAACAGAGTCTATTACAAACCCTCTTACCGTTATATCCGACGGAATCAGCGGATGATTCCGAATTTGCTCCACGGTCTCGTGCACGGAAGCCTCGGAGGTCTCGAATCCCCGCAACCACGACTCGAAGTTTATACCGCAATATCGGATCATATCTATTCGTTCCTGCGGGATTCCCCGCTCTTTCATCTTTTCGATCATCTCGGAGCTATTCATGTGCTTGGCTCCGCAATCGGTATGCCCGATTATCATTACCTCTACAACCCCAAGCTCGTAAATCGCCACCATCAAGCTCCGGATAACGCTTCCGAAGGGGTGGGATATGATCGCCCCTGCGTTCTTTATAATTTTCACGTCTCCATTCTTGATGCCCAAGGAGGCGGGTAGCAACTCGGTCAGCCGGGTATCCATGCAAGACACGATGGCGATCTTCTTATCGGGATATTTATTCGTGATATACTTCTCATACCCCTTGTTCTTTACGAACTCACGATTATAGCTTACCAATTCATCAATCATAGCGTTTGTGATTTAGCGTTATTAAACTGTTTATTTATATAACATCGAAATGTCTTAAAGCGTTCATGACACCATCGTCATCTACGGAGTCGGTCACGTAATCCGCCGCCTCTTTCACCTCGTCGCCGGCGTTACCCATGGCTACCCCGATCCCGGCGTGGCGAAGCATGGCCATATCGTTGCCTCCATCGCCAAAAGCCATCGTCTCGTGAAGTGAGATCCCGTAATGCTCGATGATCTTATCGATCCCTACCGCCTTACTGCTCCCCCGCGGAACGACATCCGCAAATAGCGGGTTCCAGCGAGTAGCCTCGCAATGCGGCAAGACGGACATGATACGTTCTTCATGGCCGGGAGAGAAAAAGGCTATCAGCTGGTATACTTCCTTACCCCCGTTCCCACGCAAAGGACGCAAGGGAGGATGAGGGAAGTCTAGCATGTCGTAAAGCTGTCGCACAGAATCATCCACGTAGTTCTGGTAAATCCCATCTTCCTCCACCAAGGCGCACGGGAACGCCTCCTCATTCTCTTGATAGCGGATCAACGCCTCTATATCCTCCGACGGGATATTATGTTTATAGATAACCTTATCTTTTCCGGCCAAGCAATATCCTCCGTTCAAGGTAACATAGCCATCGAACTCTTGCGTCCCGAGGTTATTGATAGATTGCAACTGGCGGCCGGTAGCGATGAAAACCTTGATTCCCTTTTCCCGCAACAGGTCCAAGGCCCGGACCGTGGAGTCCGGTAGTTTATGCGTCTTGAAGCTTACCAACGTACCGTCAATGTCAAAAAATACTGCCTTAATCATACTTATACCTATTATCTTCTTTTAATGACAAAGATACACTTTATTTGTTACATTTGTATTTTCATTTCCTTCATCAAATAATAGATATAGTTTTTTATGGAATACAGACAACTAGGAGGTTCCGGATTATACGTTCCGGCACTTTGTTTAGGTACGGCTACTTTTGGTGGCACGAATGGTTTTGAAGGTTGGGGGCATACCGAGGTGGAAGAGGCTACCCGTATGGTCAATCTTTGCTTGGACGCCGGGGTGAATCTATTCGATACGGCGGATGTCTACTCCAACGGTCTTTCCGAGGAAATCTTGGGAAAGGCGATCCACGGATTGAGGAATCGCCTCTTGATCTCCACGAAGGCGACTTTCAACCTAAGCCCGGAGAGCCGTAACGCCATCGGTTCTTCCCGTTTCCATCTGATACAGGCGTGCGAGGCGAGCCTGAGACGATTGAACACGGATCATATCGACATTTATCATATGCACGGTTTCGACGCGAATACCCCGGTAGAGGAGACACTCCGAGCCTTGGACGACTTGGTGACGAGCGGGAAGGTCCGTTATATCGCTTGCTCGAACTTCTCCGGCTGGCACTTAATGAAGTCGCTTTCCGTATCGGAGCGGTATGGATGGAGCCGGTACGTGGCCCAACAGGTTTATTACTCCTTGTTGAACCGGGAGTTTGAGTGGGAACTGATGCCGCTAGGCATCGACCAGAAGGTGGGCGCCATTATCTGGAGCCCTTTATCCGCCGGACGTCTGGGCGGGAAGTACCGCCGGAATAACCCGATCCCGACGGACGGGCGTGTCGCTCGCGGAGGAAGCCCGATACCCGACGAGGCTACTTCTTACGAACGCCTGTACGACATCGTGGAGGTATTGGAACAGGTAGCCGAGGAGAGCGGGCATAGCGTAGCCCAATGCGCCTTGAACTGGTTATTGCAACGGCCTACCGTAAGCAGCCTTATCATAGGAGCCCGCACGGAAGAGCAGCTAAGGCAGAACCTAGAGGCCGTAGGCTGGAACCTCAGCCCGGAGCAGGTGAAGCGCCTCGATATGGCAAGCCAGACGACCCCGATCTACCCGTATTGGCATCAAGCGCAGTTCCCGGAATTGAATTCTCAATTGAGATTCTAGACGGACGCTGGCGAAAGCGTATACACCTCGGGATGCGGATTGCACGAAAGCCCGCATCCCCTACCCCCCCATTTTCATTCCCTTAAACGTATCTTGGTTAAGACGTTTTTTATACTTTTGTAGTCTGTTACCAACTAAATCTATCGTATGAAGAAACATTTTCTACTTTTCTTGCTTTGTCTAGCCACGAACGCCAGCCTGACGGCCCAAGAGACCCTTCGGGAGAATAACGGGGAACCTACACTCGTGGAACGATTATCGAACGGAGAGATCAAGATCAATAGCGCCGAGATGAACTTCCAGCTTTTCACCTCGGCCAACGCTGAGTTTGTCGGGAACGAGCTAGACGGTATGAACTTCAAGCTGAACCGTGTCCGGCTGGAGATCAAGGGGGATGTAGGCAAGTGGCTGGGGTATCATTACCGGCAGTCGTTCAACAAATACTCCGATCCCTATTCGCTCGACAACCTCTCCTCCTCGCTCGAGCTGGCTTACGTGAACCTAAAGGCACGGCATAATCTCAATTTCACGATCGGCAAGCAGTTCGTTAATTTCGGGGGATACGAGTATTACGTCAATTCCATCCGGGTACGAGAGTTTAGCGAGTTCAATAATTTACTGACCGCCTACCAAGCCGGTATCTCGGGCAACTGGCAAGTCAACCCGGACCACGAGCTTTGTTTCCAGATCGTGAATAACCGCAACGGTAACGATGAGGACATCTACCCTACCGGACTTCCCGAGGGTACCGCCAAGGCCAAGATACCCTTTATGTACACGGTCAACTGGAATAGCTATTATCTGGACAAGGCCT
Organism: Parabacteroides sp. CH2-D42-20; assembly: GCF_003670185.1. NCBI lineage: Bacteria > Pseudomonadati > Bacteroidota > Bacteroidia > Bacteroidales > Tannerellaceae > Parabacteroides > Parabacteroides sp. CH2-D42-20. The sequence goes on from NZ_RAYG01000030.1 coordinate 63,041, forward strand.
TGCAACTGCGTTATGCCACCGCCGTCGGACAGCAGACCCGCAAGCGCTACTCCTACTATTTCACCTGTGGCAATACCTATGAGAAAGGCCCGTTGCTAACGTACCTCGACGTTATGTACACCCGCCAAGGGATCGACCAACATGGGGTCGTCAGCCGTCTGCCCGGCACGCCTCATACCGCCATGAACACCGAATACCTATCGATTATCGGCGACGTGGATTACCGTGTCCACCCCCAATGGAACGTTTACGTGAAAGGGGCGTACGAGACCGCCCGGGTGTACAAGGGCAACGGCGATTTCCGGAAAGGGATGTACCGCCGTTCGTGGAACGCGCAGAGTAGCGTGGAATTCTTCCCCTTCAAGCAACTCGACCTTTTCGTATTCGTCCTATACACCTACCGGGGCGTTATCTTAGAGAAAGCCGCCACGCGAATGGGAGCCATAGAGCCGGATACACACCGCATATCGCTGGGGCTGGTCTATTCGATCCCGGTCTTCTGACAAACCGCGCATACGGTAGTACAAGCTTGTAGATACGTTAGTACATACTTGCAGATACGTTCGTGCAAACTTGCAGATACGTTCGTGCAAACGTGTAGATACGTTAGTACGGACTTGTAGATACGGTAGCGCGGGCTGACACATAAGGAAGTACAGGCCGACACATACGGTAGTACAGGTCCGTATCGCCTTATGTGCAGCTTCCCCCATCCACCCCATAAAAAAAGCGGTGCCTTCCGTTTCCGGAGACACCGCCCTCATTCTATAATAAAAGACCTGTTATATTAAGCCTCTACATCCCAATTCTCGGCAGCCATACGTTTGTAGCTACGCAGACGCCATTTAGCGTTCTCCTCGGCGGCGGCAAACAACTCAGCGGCCTCAGCCGGATATTGTTTAGCTACGGAAGCGAAACGAACCTCACCCTTCAAGAAGTCTTGGAACTTGCTCCAATCCGGCTCCTTGCTATCCAAGGTGAACGGATTCTTGCCCTCTGCCTCCAAAGCCGGGTTGTAACGCCACAAGTGCCAGTAACCGCATGCTACGGCTTCTTTCTCCTCAGCTTGCGACTTACCCATACCCTTCTTCAAACCGTGGTTGATACAAGGAGCGTAAGCGATGATCAAGGAAGGACCGTCGTAAGCCTCGGCCTCGCGGATCGCCTTCAATGTCTGGGCTTGGTCGGCACCCATAGCGATCTGAGCCACATATACGTAACCATAAGTAGTAGCCATCAAGCCAAGGTCTTTCTTACGTACCCTCTTACCGGAAGCGGCGAACTTAGCGATAGCGCCCACCGGAGTAGCCTTCGAGGACTGACCACCCGTGTTAGAGTAAACCTCGGTATCCAATACCATGATATTTACGTTCTTGCCGGAAGCGATCACGTGATCCAAACCACCGTAACCGATATCGTAAGAAGCACCGTCACCACCGATAATCCATTGAGAACGTTTTACCAAGAAGTGAGACAATTCCTTGATCTGAGCGCAAACCGGACAACCCTCCTTGATGCCTTGCTCAACGAATGCCATGATTTGCGGAGCCAATTCCTTCGTCTTCTCGGCGTCGTTCTGGTTAGCGATCCAAGCGGCGGCTATTTCCTTGGCCTCAGCCGGAGCATGCTCGCCCACGGTGATCTGTTGCAACAAGCCTTCCAAACGTTTACGCATCTTCTCGTTCGCCAATTCCATACCCAAGCCGAACTCGCAGAAGTCCTCGAACAAAGAGTTTGCCCAAGCAGGACCTTGACCCTTCTCGTTCGTTGTATAAGGAGTGGAAGGAACAGAACCGGAGTAGATAGAAGAACATCCGGTAGCGTTAGCCACCATCTCGCGGTCGCCGAACAACTGGGTGATCAACTTCACGTACGGAGTCTCGCCACAACCGGAGCAAGCGCCTGAGAATTCAAACAACGGAGTAGCGAACTGTGAGTTCTTCACGTTAGACTTCACGTCTACCAAGTTTTGCTTAGAAGAAACGTTAGCTACGCAGTAGTTCCAGTTATCGGCCTCAGCCAACTGGCCTTCCAGCGGAACCATAGACAATGCCTTGTTGCCCTTGAATCCCGGACAGATATCGGCGCAGTTACCGCAACCCAGACAGTCGAGAACGTCTACCTGCATACGGAACTTCATACCCTTCATAGCGGCTGGAGCCTTCACGTCCAACATAGCGAAGCTGGCGCCCTTCTGCTCCTCATCGTTCAATACGAACGGACGGATAGAAGCGTGAGGACAAACGTAAGCGCATTGGTTACACTGGATACAGTTCGCCTCATTCCAAACCGGAACGAAAGCGGCCACGCCACGTTTCTCGTATTTAGCGGTTCCTTGCGCCCAAGTACCATCCTCGATGCCCTTGAACGCGGAAACCTTCAATAAGTCGCCATCCTGAGCGTTGATCGGACGAACTACCTCGTTGATGAAAGCGGGATCGTTGTTTACGACAGCCTCATCATCCGGAAGGTTAGCCCAAGCGGGATCAACCGTCAATTGGTTGTACTCGCCACCACGGTCTACAGCCGCGTAGTTCTTGTTAACCACGTCCTCGCCCTTCTTACCGTAAGACTTAACGATGAATTTCTTCATCTGCTCGATAGCCAAGTCTACAGGGATAACACCCGTGATACGGAAGAAAGCGGACTGGAGGATCGTATTGGTACGGTTACCTAAACCGATCTCCAAGGCGATCTGTGTAGCGTTGATATAATATACAGTGATATTCTTCTGAGCGAAGTAACGTTTTACCTTATTAGGCAAGTGCTTAGCCAACTCCTCAGCGCCCCAAACGGTATTCAACAAGAAGGTACCGTTCTCACGCAAACCACGAGTCACGTCGTACATGCGCAAATAAGCCTGAACGTGGCAAGCCACGAAGTTCGGGGTATTCACCAAATAAGTAGAACGGATCGGATGATCACCGAAACGTAAGTGAGAACAAGTGAAACCGCCGGATTTCTTAGAGTCGTAAGAGAAATAAGCCTGACAGTATTTATCCGTGTTATCACCGATAATCTTCACCGAGTTCTTGTTAGCGCCTACCGTACCGTCGGCACCCAAACCGTAGAACTTAGCCTCGAACATACCCTCACCGCCCAAGGCGATCTCTTCCTTCTGAGGCAGAGAAGTGAAAGTAACGTCATCCACGATACCGATCGTGAACTGGTTCTTCGGCATCGGCAACGCCAAGTTCTCGAATACGGACAGGATCTGAGCCGGAGTCGTATCCTTAGAACCCAGACCATAACGGCCACCTACGATAACCGGAGCATCCTCCTGACCATAGAAGCAGTCTTTTACGTCCAGATACAACGGCTCACCGTTAGCACCCGGCTCTTTCGTGCGATCCAATACGGCGATACGCTTAGCGGTCTTAGGCACGGCAGCCAAGAAATGCTTAGCGGAGAACGGACGATACAAGTGAACGGATACCAAACCTACCTTCTCGCCCTTAGCGATCAAGTGATCGATAGCCTCACGAGCGGCCTCCGTAACAGAGCCCATGGCGATGATCACACGCTCAGCGTCCTCAGCTCCGTAATAATCGAACAAACCGTATTTACGGCCTGTGATCTTGGAAACCTCGTTCATATATTCTTCTACGATAGCGGGAACTGCCTCGTAGTACGTGTTGGAAGATTCTCTGTGTTGGAAGAAATGATCCGGGTTCTCGGCCATACCGCGAGCGACCGGTCTCTCCGGGTTCAAGGCACGGGCACGGAACTCTGCCAAGGCCTTCTGGTCGATAAGCGGAGCCAAGTCCTCATTCTCCAAAGCCTCGATCTTCTGGATCTCGTGAGAGGTACGGAAACCGTCGAAGAAGTTCACGAACGGCACACGAGACTTGATCGTAGCCAAGTGAGCGACACCGGCCAAGTCCATAACCTCCTGTACGGAACCCTCGGCCAACATGGCGAAACCTGTCTGACGGGCAGACATCACGTCTTGATGGTCACCGAAGATACACAACGCATGAGAAGCCAATGTACGAGCGGATACGTGGAAAACGCAAGGAAGCAATTCGCCGGCGATCTTGTACATATTAGGGATCATAAGCAACAAACCTTGAGAAGCAGTGTAGGTTGTTGTCAAGGCACCCGCTTGCAATGAACCGTGAACAGCACCTGCGGCACCACCCTCTGATTGCATTTCCTGTACCATTACAGTCTCGCCGAAAATATTCTTACGTCCGGCTGCAGCCCATTCATCTACATATTCAGCCATTGTAGACGACGGAGTGATGGGGTAAATCGCGGCTACCTCGCTGAACATATACGAGATATGAGCAGCGGCCTGATTACCATCACAGGTTAAAAATTTCTTCTGTTTTGTCATAGACCTATAAAACTATTAGTATTAAAAAAGATTCTTACTTAATATAGAAAACCGAACAACCAAAGCGGGATCATGTTCCCCTCCCCGATCTCGGTCTTATCGACAGCATAGTACATATCCGGATTGTTCTTCACTTTCATGCTTTCCTCGATCCGGAAATTATACATCGTATTCACCAGAAAGTGGGCGTTCTTGTTTCCTTCATTCAGCTTATTGTCTTTCAATAGTTGGTTATAAAAGAACGACTCACGCACCGCCCCGGCATTTACCTCCATCGGACGGATGGGGTACATCAGGTTCGAGTTATACATATATACCTTGGAGGGTTTCTTCGGAAAGGATTCGCCCACCGGATACAGCATATTCATCAAACGGGCATCCGTCAAATACTTGATATAGTTCATCACGGTGGCCCGGGATGTCTCGATATCCTTGCTCAACTGACTCACGTTTGGGGTACAAGGAGCGCTCGTAGCCAATAAGTAGAGTAGTTTGCGTAGCTTTGGCAGGTAGCTTTGTTCGATTTGTTTTATGTATAACACGTCCACCTCTAGCATCATGTTCATGGTCTTCAGCAGGTTCTCGGAGAAGTTGCGCTTTTCCAAGAAGAACGGATAAAAACCATGATGGAGATAATCTTGGAAATAAGCCATCGGCCTTACGACCGAGCAAATACGTTTGGCGATTTCCTGATGATTCTCTAATACCTCATCGAACGTGTACGCGGGAAACTGGTTCCCCGACATCAAGTTCAAGAACTCACGGAACGAGAACCCCCTGAGGTTATACGATACCACCTTGCCGGACAAGTCCGGATTCTCCTCTTTCAGACGCATCACCGACGAGCCGGAGAAAACGATCTTCAAGTCCTCGAAATTATCATAGCAATACCGCAACTCTCTCGACCAGTTGGAATACTTAAATACTTGGTCTATCAACAACACCTTTCCGCCTTTAGCCCGAAACTCGGCGGCGAAATCAACGAGTGTACGCTCCGTAAAATAGAAATGATTTAAATTAATGTATAAGCATTCCTTATTATCGGCACCAAAATATTCACGGGCATAGTCTAACAAGAAAGTGGTCTTTCCGACTCCTCGCGAACCTTTAACACCGATCAACCGATCCTCCCAATTGATCTCATCCATCAATCCCCTTCGTACCGGAGAATACAGATGCTCTACCAGATATTTATGTGTTTTAAAGAATGCTTCCACCTACATAATTGGTAATTGAAAATTTGGAATTACCGATGCAAAGATAAACATCTTTTCTCATTTGCAATGCGGAGATTGCAATTTTATTGCAAAAAGTAAAGTTCAAACTAACAATTGCCTATCAACGTATTCTGTCTCGTAAAGACGGAGCGCACTCCAGTCCTTACGAAACAAAAGATATTATTCAATGATCGAGATCCATCCGTAAGTATCCGGCTCGTCGCCATACTGGATGGCACGTAGCTTATGATATAGTTTCTCGCAAACAGGACCCGGTTTGCCATCTTTGGCGATAACAAAAGATTTGTTCTCATCCAAATCGTCGATTTGTGAGATCGGGGCGATAACCGCGGCGGTACCACACTCGGCAGCCTCGTCGAACGTAGCGATCTCCTCGAAAGGAACCGGACGACGCTCTACCGTCAAGCCCATATCCTCGGCCAATTGCTGCAAGCTCTTGTTCGTGATAGAAGGCAAGATCGAGTGGGATTGCGGAGTGATATAGCTATTGCCACGGATTCCGAAGAAGTTAGCCGGACCGCACTCATCCAGATATTTCTTTTCTTTCGGATCCAGATACAATACGGCGGCGTATCCCTTGGAATGAGCGATCTCGCCAGCTACCAAGCTAGCGGCATAGTTACCACCGACCTTGATCGTACCTGTCCCGTTAGGAGCCGCACGGTCATACTCACGAAGCACGCACACCTTCGAGGGCTGGAATCCACCCTTGAAATACGGACCTACCGGAGTGACAAATATCATAAACATATATTCGGGAGCCGGCTTCACACCCACCTGAGCGCCCAAGCCGATCATCAGCGGACGAATATATAAAGCGGCACCGCTCTCATAAGGAGGAACAAAACGCTCGTTCAATTTCACGACCTTACGTACAGCTTCCTCGAACATCTCTACAGGCAACTCAGCCATCTTGATACCCCGGCTGGAAGATTGCATACGTTTAGCGTTCTCATCCATACGGAATACACGGATCTTACCGTCTTTTCCACGGAAGGCCTTCAAACCCTCGAAAGACTCTTGTCCGTAATGCAAGCAAGTAGCGGCCATGTGAATATTGATAATCTCGGATGAAGAAACTTCCAACTCACCCCATTTGCCGTCACGATAGTAGCATCTTACATTGTAGTCTGTCTTGATATAACCAAATCCCAGCTCAGACCAATTTAAATTTTCCATATCTATACAATTTGCTGTAATTAGTTTAAAATTAACAAATTACACTGTTAATAATATCGCTCAAAAGCAAAAACGCCCATAGCCGTCGCTATGGGAGATTTTGTGTACCGCAAATATACGCTAATTTATATATAGTTCGGCCTATAAACTAAAAAAAGCAAACGGAAGGCCACGGCTTTTTCATTTAACATTTCGTTAAAGTGGGGTTTCTTGTAAATTTTAACATGCGCTTTTGTTTTCGGTGGAAGGATTCCGGAAAACACGTACGACCTTTCCGGAAAACACGTACGACTTTTTCCAAAAACATGTACGTGTTTTCGCAGAAAGATTATCCTGTTTTTTAATTACTGATTATCAGATTCTTATACACAATTTTCTCTCGTAAACTTATTGTGCGGAATTTCACTTGAGATTCATGCATTCCGGCCTGCCGAAACGGATGGGTAAATGAAAGAGCCGTGGCATGGATATATACAAATAGCGGATTAAAATCTATGTTACCAAGATTTTTGCTACATTCGCGTCAAAAATAATTAAAATATGAAAGTCATTGATCTGATAAGGGATAGTAAGAGTACCGCTTTTTCTTTCGAGATATTACCGCCGCTGAAAGGTAACAGTATCCAGAAGGTGTATAATGTAATTGACAAGTTGAAGGAATTCGACCCTAAATACATAAATATCACCTCCCACCATAGCGAGTTCGTCTATAAAACCTTACCAGACGGAAGTTTCCAGAAAGTAAACATCCGTAAACGTCCGGGCTCCGTAGCGATCGCTTCGGCTATCCAGAATAAATACGGTATTCCTGCCGTACCCCATATTATATGTAAAGGCTTTACGAAAGACGAGACGGAATACGCTTTGATCGATTTGAACTTCCTTGGCGTAAACAACCTCTTAATATTAAGGGGAGATATAAAGACCTTAGAGGCCTCCCAGCAAAACCCGGAGTTATACCACGATCATGCGACTGATTTACAGCAGCAGGTAAATCATTTCAACGAAGGTATCGCGTTAGACGGTTCCAAGATAGACGGTATAGAGACTCCCTTCTCGTACGGCATGGCTTGCTATCCGGAGAAACACGAGGAAGCACCCAATATGGAATCTGATATCTATTACTTAAAGGAGAAAGTAAAAAATGGCGCTGAATATCTGGTAACCCAGATGTTCTTCGATAATGAAAAATATTATGCGTTCGTGGATCGTTGCCGTGCGGAAGGTATCACGGTTCCCATCATCCCCGGTATCAAACCGATCGTTTTCAAGAACCAATTAACGGTTCTTCCGAAGATATTCCGTGCGGATATCCCGGAGCCTTTCGCAACAGAATTACGTAAATGTAAAGATGATGCGGAAGCGAAAGAGGTGGGTGTGGAATGGTGTATACAGCAGTGCAAGGATCTGATCGCTCATGGTGTACCGAGCTTACATTTCTACACAATGATGGCCTCGGATAGCGTTTACAAAATAGCGAAAGAAATTTATTGAAATACAATAGGGGTTTTTGTACGCTGAGTTGTCTAATAGAAGTACACGATTGAACAATCATGTGCTAAGTATGGTTATTTTTAAAATTCTAAGGTAATGAAATACATATTCTTTATTGGACTTGACTTGGTATTGTATCCGTTCTTAGTTTTACTCTACATATGTCAATTGATATTTACAAAACCTCGCGCTTTTTGATATCTGAATACTTTTCCGTAACTTCGTTCATTATTCTATAGAAAAGGAAATATCTCATGTATTTTAAAGATATCATCGGGCAAGAGGAAGTGAAGGAACGGTTGAGACAATCGGCTCGGACGGGGATCGTACCCCATGCACAGTTATTCACAGAGCAAGGGGGAGCCGGGGCGTTTCCGCTGGCTTTGGCTTACGCCCGTTATCTGAATTGTACGAACCGGACGGACACGGACGCTTGTGGACGTTGCCCGTCATGCCTCAAATATGACGAATTGGCACATCCCGATTTACATTTTGTATTCCCGATCGTAGCCAAGAAAGAGAAAAAGAAAGAGGTCTGCGATGATTATCTCAGTGAATGGCGTGGGTTCCTCAAAGAACATCCCTATTTCAATATGGATGAATGGCTGGATTATATCGAGGCCGGAAACTCACAAGCCATCATCTATTCCAAGGAAAGCGATGAGATTATCCATAAACTGAGCCTAAAGATTTATGAGGCGGAATATCGTATCTTGATGGTTTGGTTGCCGGAGAAACTGCATCCTACTTGTGCCAATAAGCTTCTGAAAATCATAGAGGAGCCTCCTATGAGAACGGTTATCCTTATGGTATCCGAGACTCCGGATCTTATCCTCGGGACCATCCAATCCCGTGCGCAACGCATCCACATCCGTCCCATTGAGACCGATGCGATCATGAATGCCATGGTATCCCGTTTCGGGCTTTCGCCCGACGACGCTAAACACGTCGCTCACCTCTCCTCCGGAAGTTTTATCAAGGCGATGGAGGCGATTAGCTTGGGCGAGGAAAATAAATTCTTTCTGGAGCAATTCAAGGCCATGATGCGAAACTCATGGGCACGAAACGTAAAAGGCATGAAAGCGATGGCAGACGTCATGGCAGGGATCGGACGGGAGCGACAGAAGAACTTCCTCTCCTATTGCCAGCATTTGATCCGGGAGAACTTCATGTACCGGTTCCAATCACCCGAACTTAATTATATGAATCTAGACGAGGCAAGCTTCTCTGTTAAGTTCTCACCTTTCGTGAACGAACGAAACGTGATCGATTTGATGGAAGAATTGGCGAAAGCGGAACGCCATATCACACAGAACGTGAATGCCAAGATGGTCTTTTTTGATTTATCCTTACGAATTACCGTACTAATCAAAAGATAAGTCTTCAGATTTTCTTGTTACGCCAATTTCCTTTCCACAGATAGAAGAAAGAAGAAAGGATCATGATATTATATACATACTCCGTAGTCCAGCAAACCGCCACGTCCGCACGCAACCATACAGCGACATACAATATATATAATACGTACACGAATATGCTAGCCATATCGATTTCCAGCGCACGTCGGGTATTGCCTGTTCCTGATACGCTAAAGAAATAAATAAAACCGGGAACGGCAAAGAGATAAGAGGACAGCATCACCCACAGCGAGGGGATCGAGTTAGCGATCAAATCCGGGTTATCCGTATAAATACGCAATACGGTAGACGGGAACATCGCGATCAAGATACCGATCGGTAGCACGAACGCATAGCATAGCCCGATCATCCTCCGGCAAAGCGGAAGCACCCGGTCCGACTCCCCGGCGCCGATCAAGTTACTTACCAGCGAGCTGTTCGTGGAGGCGAAAGCATTCACGAACATAAACAGGAACGAGGAGATGCTACGTACCACATTCGTAATCGCCAAAGGCCGCTCACCCAGATGCTCCATAGCGATAAAGAAGATAAACCATCCCCCAAAAGCGATCCCATGCTGGATCATCACCCAGATAGAGACACTCAGTATTTGTCCCAGCATCCTAAAATCCACTCTCGTAAAACGGAACAGACCATATTTTTTATAATCTATCTTCTTCCAAGTATAAATCACGAAGAACAATACGGAAACAGCTTCCGAAATCGAGGAAGCGATAGCGGCACCCGCTATCCCCAAAGCGGGGAACCCGAACTTACCGAATATCAAGATATAGTTCAAGACCACGTTGGTAAGCACCATCACCACCGAATTGGCCGTCAAGATCTTCGTATTCGTCGTACTCACGTAAAACGCACGGAACATCACCGCTATAAAAGAGAAGAAGAACCCGTACACCCGCCAGTCCAGATAACTCATCGTCGCCCGATACACCTCTTCCGAGCCGATCATCCGGTGGAGCAGATAGGGCGTAAGCAGATTAGAGGCCGTAAACAACACCGCCGCCAGCAAAAAAAGGAATAGCCCGCCTTGCGTGAAAACCTCGCCGATCCGTTTATACTCCCCCTCACCGTTACGACGTGCCATCAGCACCTGAGCGCCTACACTGAAACCAAAGCCCAGCATATAAATCACGAGATAATAGACTCCTGCCAAGGCGGAGGCACCTAGCTCGACCTCGCCGACACGTCCCAGATAAGCGGTATCCGTCAATCCGATCATATGCTCCATGAGCAAGCTGATTAATACCGGATACGTGATCTTTAGAATTTGTTTGTTCGTATATCGCATGATGAATCTTAAATAAAAGGGAGGCAAAGGTAGTAATAAGATGCCAGTCACACAATATTACCCCATGCGATCCGTTTCTTATCATATTACATTATTATACGAAGAGATATGGTTACAAAACTCATCATGGCCTGTATTTTGTCCGCTACGCTATTGAGCTGCAACGGGCAAAACACAAATACGATCAACTACGCTACCGTCGAACCCCTGCATATCAATCGTTTTGACAAGGATTTATTCCGGCTGATCGATACGGAAGATACCACCTTGCAACCCGAACTAATCAAACAATACCCGGAAATGCTGGATATCATCGGGAAAGGCATATTAAACCTGCAAACCATCGAGACTCCCGGCTTCTTCGAGAAAATGCGGAATTATTACTCGGAGCCTACCTTGAAAGGCTTGTATCGTGACGCTATCACCCAATATGCTTCCGTGGAGGATATCGAAAAATCCTTGGGATACGGATTCGCCTATCTAAAGGAGAATTTCCCCTCGATGCAGATCCCTGCTATCTATATGCATGTATCCGGTTTCAACCAGAACGTATTGGTAGGCGATAGCCTGCTTTCCCTTTCCATCGATAAGTACATGGGAAAGGACTATCCCTTGTATCAAGATTTCTTCTATGACTCCCAGAAATTGAAAATGCAACGTGGACTCGTGGTCCCGGATTATCTGGCGGGGTGGCTCATGTCCGAATATCCTTTCGCGGGAAAAGAGAACGTATTGCTGGACCGGATGATTTACGAGGGAAAAATCAAATACCTGCTCTCGCAAGCCCTAGGCGTTCCCGATGCCGCCGAGCTAATGGGATACACCGAACAGGCCTACAACTGGTGCAAGGACAACGAAGGAACAATCTGGAAAGCAATCATCGAGCGCAAGCATCTTTATACCCCGGATCAACTGACAACTTCCCAGTATTTCGAGGATACCCCGGCCATTTTCCCCGAGAACGACGCTCCCGGGAATATCGGGACTTGGATAGGCTGGCAGATCATCAACCAGTACATGAAGGAGACGGGATCTACCCCGGAGGCGTTGATGCAAAACAACGACGCCCAAGAAATCCTAACCGCCTCAAAGTACAAACCCCTATAAACAGGAAAACCGCCCTATTCTCACGAACAAGACGGATAACCTAATCTAACTTAATTCTAATACCATGAAAAACACTATATCTTAATAACAAGGCTTTTTAAAAAAGGTTCAATGGAATGAGATTTTAAACCTCTTATTTACCTTGGTTGTTGTAACAGGAAACGAAAACAAGGTGAGTCCGATGGATAATGATCTCTTAGATATAACAAAATTGAGGCGCTGGCGGATCTGGAAATTGAAACTTATTGACGCCAGACTTTATTTTGTAAGCATTTTCGTGGGATTGCTGACCGGGTTGGTAGCGGTACCTTATCACTATCTGCTCCAACAGTTATTCAATAGCCGGAAACTTTTTTTCGACGGTCATTACCCTTGGTATTTCCATGTTTTGTTCTTCTTCACGCTATGGGGTATATTGCTTTGCGTGAATTGGATGGTCAAGAAGATGCCGCTGATTACCGGTGGGGGCATTCCCCAGACACGGGCGGTTATCAATGGCAGGATCACTTATAAGAACCCATTGACACAATTAATCGCCAAGTTCACGGGAGGGATATTAGCGATCAGCGCCGGCCTGTCCCTTGGTCGTGAGGGGCCGTGCGTACAGATCGGATCTTACGTGGGGAATATCATTTCCAAATGGGGACACGTATTGGCAGGAGAGCGCAAGCAACTTTTGGCCGCCGGCGCAGGTGCCGGATTGGCCGCCGCTTTCGCCGCTCCCCTCGCTTCCTCACTTTTGGTGATCGAGTCCATCGAACGGTTCGACGCTCCCAAGACCGCCATTACCACCTTGCTGGCAGGGGTCGTGGCGGGAGGCGTAGCGAGCTTGATTTTCCCCTTCAACCCCTACTCGCAGATTAGCGCTATTGCCCCGCAGGCTACTTTTATAGATCAACTGAAGTTGTTCTTATTTCTGGCCGTGGTTATTTCCGTCTTCGGGAAAATTTACTCGATGTTTACCCTTTGGTGCAAGGATTTCTTTACCAGACTGAAGCATCCTCCTTATATGAAGATGTTGTACCTGCTTATCATAGCGTATACGATCTCATTGACGGAGATCGATTTGACAGGAGGAGGCGAGCAATTCCTTATCATGCAAGCGATGCATGGATATCACCCCGTTTTATGGATAGCGGCGATGATGCTCATCCACTTGATATTCACGTCTCTCTCTTTCTCCTCCGGACTGCCGGGAGGGAATTTCATCCCTACACTAGTTACCGGGGGATTGTTCGGGCAGATCATCGCCTTATTATTGGTGAAGTATGGTTTCATTGAAACGGAGAGCATCAGCTATATCATGTTAATCAGCATGGTAGGTTTCTTGGTGGCGGTAGTCCGGACACCACTGACGGGTATCGTCTTGATTACGGAGATAACCGGGCATCTGGATGTATTCTACCCCTCTATCATTGTCGGCGGGCTTACGTATTACTTCACGGAAATGCTACAGATAAAGCCCTTTAACGTGGTTCTCTATGACGAGATGATCTCGACTCCAGCCTTCCGTACCGAAGGGCGTTCCAGCCTGTTCGTAGAGATCATGACAGGTGCCTATTTCGACGGGAAGGAGGTAGATCACCTCACCCTCCCCCAACGTTGTATCATCAAGACTATTCACCGGGATCGCAAGGACTTGGCTCCCGCCGGACAGACTCTTATCCCCGGTGATCAAGTAGAGATCGAGATCGATTCGCAGGATATCGAGAAGCTGTATGAGCCGCTGATTAGCATGGCGAACATCTATTAATCGCAGACCTGCCAATCGCCTCGAAAAGAAATGCCACACCAAGAATCCCCCGGTGTGGCACATCAACAAAACGCTACATTATCAGAAGTTATATTGAGCGGAAACATTAAGTCGGTTGGCGTGGCGGGTCATATCGTTGAAATCGGTACGCCAGCCTCTCAAGTACTCGGCGCCGACTTGCAGATTAGCGTTCACGTTCCAGAAAATGTTGGCTACCAAGTATTGACCGTAGCGGTATTGATCCGACGGGGTAACCGGGTAATCATTCTCGCTGTATAAACGAGTCTGGCTATAGGTGCTGGAGACGAATACCTTCGGCGTGATATTATACTGCAAGCCAGCGTACCAACCCATCATCGGAAGCACTTGCATCTTGCCTTTGGCCTCGGGGTCCGGAACCAGATCTACGTCCAGATTACTGATATCATTCAAGAACTGGCTGATACCCCGGCCGTAAGTAGCCTGACCGTAGAAGTTCAGCTTGCTCGTCACATTGAACGTAGAGGCGGCAAACACGCCCCATCCGGCCTTAGACTCGGCCCGTTGCGCCACCAAGTTCTCATACGTCATATTACGTACGATACCAGCTACACGGATATGGCTGCTCTTATTCCAAGCGTATTGGATATAGGCAGGGAAGTTCGGCATACGTTGGTTACTGATATTCACGCTTTGGTTCGTGATGCCATCCACCACAGGCATCTCGATACCTACACCCGCTTTCCATCCCTTACCGAAAGCACGCTCATAGCGTAACAGGGTGGCACGGCTGAAAACCTGTCCGGCAGGCCCCGCATAATCGATCGAGGGCGGAAGGGCGGCCAGATCCATGAAGGTACTATAATCGTAACCCATCGTGAAACCAAGGAAAGACACATAGGCGTTCTGGAGCTCGAAGACCTTGCTGCCTCCCCGGAAGTTACCCGCCGTATACACGACGAAATCCCCGAGGTGTTTGGTACGACCCACTAATTTCAAGAATATCGTACTGGTAGTAGCGTCCATCTGGAACTGGTTACGGACGTAGTTCTGCCCACCATTCGGGATCATGGACGGATAGAAATCGACATCATCCGAGATCCCGCCGAAATCATACTCCGCCGTAGCCTTCACGTAACCGCCGATACCCAAGGCGAAACGTCCCTTACGATCGGTCAATACGAAGCGGGGGGCTTTCGGGTCGTGGAAACGAGGGCTCTGCGTCTCATTCATTATCCTCACGATTTCATCACCTGCCTTGTCTTGGCTGACAAGGACTATCGAATTTGGCGCGTCATCCTCGATGACCACCTTTTGAGCCTTAGCGGGAGCCGATAAGAATCCCATACCTAGCAGTAATACTGCTCCTTGTACAAATAGTCTCATAAATGTGTTTTGTTTAGATTAATTACCTACCTTGAACAAGGCTATAAAGAAAAGGTTCTGATTTTAACAACCCTACGAGCACTTTTTCCACCCTATTGCCCGTTCAAAAAATATTCATATATTTGCGGAATATATTACTTGGGATGAGAAGATTTTTATTGTTCATACTCACTGTTCTTTACCTCGGGGTTTCCTCCGGGTTTGCGCTGAATTACCATTATTGTATGGGTAAGTTGGCGGAGGTGAGTTTGCAGTATCTTGACACTTGCCCCAGTTGTGGTGAGGCGGGCACGTCCCATAAGTGCTGCTCTACCGAGACGGAATATGTTAAGTTATCCGTCGATCAGGATGTGGCGAATACGCTCGTGCAATTGTCCGCTCCTGTCGCTGTAGTTTTGTTGTTCGATCTACTCGACTCCTATAAGATCGCCGGGCGAGACGAGACAACACGTTCCAATCCCTTTATTAATCCACCCAAGGAGAATAGCGCTATCCCGTTATTCGTCCATCATTGTACTTTTTTGATTTAGCGTATAGGCTTCCTTTTTAAAAGGCGATTTACGTCTGTTTACGCACGAGTACCGGCGTAATCTATTGCGAGTACTGGAGTAAAGCATCACGAGTACTCATGTGATCGCTAGCCTTCAAAGACGAACAAATAAGCGTTCTCATATGTTTTCAAATCATAAAAGCTCATTCAAATGTTAAACAGAATCATTCGTTACTTCCTTGAGAACAGGGTGGTAACCTTACTTTTACTAGTGCTGATTATCGTATGGGGCATCTCCACGTCCCCCTTCAATTGGCACGGGGGGATCATTCCCCGGAATCCGATTCCGGTAGACGCCATCCCCGATATCGGCGATAACCAGCAGATCGTGGCCACGGAATGGATGGGCCGCTCGCCGAAGGATATACAGGACCAGATCACTTATCCGCTGACCACCTCTCTTTTAGGTATCCCGGGAGTGAAGACGATCCGTAGTTCCTCCATGTTCGGGATGTCCTTCATATACATTATCTTCGATGACGATATAGAGTTCTACTGGAGCCGTTCCCGTATATTGGAGAAGCTGAACTCCCTGCCTCCGGGAACCTTGCCGGAAGGCGTACAGCCTACTTTGGGACCGGACGCTACCGCCCTCGGGCAGATCTATTGGTATACGCTGGAAGGACGGGACCCCAAGACCGGTAAACCTACCGGAGGCTGGAACGCCGAGGAGTTGCGTACGATACAGGATTTCTACGTCAAGTACACCTTATCCTCCGCCGAGGGGGTATCCGAGGTTGCCTCGGCGGGCGGTTTCGTGAAGGAGTACCAGATCGAGTTGAACCCGGATGCCATGTATGCCTTCAACGTCTCCGTGATGGATATCATGAGCGCCATCAAGAAGAGCAACCTCGATATCGGCGCCGAGACGATGGAGATCAACAAGGTGGAGTACCTGATCCGGGGCTTGGGGTATATCAAGAATGTAAAAGATATAGAGAATGCCGTCATCACCGTTCGGGAAGGCGTACCGGTTCGCATATCGGACGTGGCGTTCGTGAATATCGGCCCCGGAACCCGACGGGGAGGGCTGGACAAGGAGGGTGTGGAGGCCGTGGGCGGAGTGGTCGTAGCCCGCTATGGCTCCAACCCCTTGGAGGTTATCAATAACGTAAAGGCGAAGATCAAGGAGATGGAGCCGGGATTGCCCCAAAAGGTACTGGCGGACGGGACGGTCTCCAAGGTAACCGTCGTGCCGTTCTACGACCGTACGGGGCTTATCAAGGAGACGATCGGGACGTTGGAGACCGCCCTCTCCCACGAAATATTGATCTGCGTGATCGTCATCATCGTGCTGGTACTCAATCTGAGGGCCTCTATCGTTATCGCCAGTATGCTACCGATAGCGGTGCTCGCCACGTTCATCATCATGCGTTATACGGGGATAGCGGCGAATATCGTGGCTTTATCGGGCATAGCGATCGCCATTGGCGTGATGGTGGATGTAGGGGTCGTCTTCGTGGAAAGTATCATCCGTTACCGGGAGATGCCCGAGAACAGGCATATACAGGGGGGAAAGGCGTTTGTCAACCTTATTTATAAGGCGGTAAGCGAGGTGTCCGGGGCAATCAGCACAGCGATGATCACGACGATCGTCAGCTTCCTCCCCGTCTTCACCATGGAGGCGCAGGAAGGGAAGATGTTCTCGCCTTTGGCCTATACCAAGACATATGCTTTGGCTTCCGCCTTCGTGCTGGGATTGATCTTGCTTCCTTCCCTATCGTATTGGTTATTCTCGATAAAGATCCATTCAAGGCTGATACGGAAAATACTGAATTACCTGTTGATCGTGGCCGGAATCGCCTTACTTATTATTTATGGAAGTATTCCGGCTATCGGGCTAACGGCAGTCGGGGTGAATAATCTATTGTCCGGTTATTGGAAGAAGCCTCAAATGAGCACTTATATCAATATCGGTATCACCCTCTTTGTCACGATCTATTACCTATCCGAGGAATGGTTGCCGATGGGGCCGCAAAAAGGGATGCTCGCCAATATATTGTTCGTGGCGGGTTGCGTAGCCATCATCCTAAGCATCCTGTGGCTGCTCGTTATTTATTATGAGAGGATATTGCGCTGGTGCTTGGATAACCGCTGGAAATTCATGTTGATTCCGGGAGCTACCATCGTATTCGGTTTCTGGATATGGAGAGGCATCGGACAGGAGTTTATGCCTAGCCTGAACGAAGGTTCTTTCCTACTGATGCCGACTAGCATGCCGCATTCCGGTATCGAGCAAAACCTTGATTATATAGAGGCGCTCGACAAACGGCTGGCCTCTATCCCCGAGGTGGAGACCGCCATCGGTAAATGGGGCCGTGTAAACTCCGCCCTCGATCCAGCGCCGGTACAGATGTTCGAGAATACGATCAACTACCGTCCGGAATATATCCTAAATGAGGACGGGAAAAGGGAACGTTTCAAGGTAAACCGGCAAGGGGAGTATCTCCTAAAAGATGGAGGCGTATATAACCCCAAAGACGGTTTCCGGCTGATTCCCTCAGACAGCCTGATCCCAGACGCTAAAGGCGATTACTTCCGCCAATGGCGACCGGAGATCAAGAACACGAACGATATCTGGCAACAGATCGTGAACGTCACCCATCTTCCGGGATTGACTTCCGCCCCGAAGCTGCAGCCTATCGAGGCCCGTCTCGTCATGTTATCCACCGGTATGCGTGCCCCGATGGGTATCAAGGTGTATGGCCCGGATCTGGAGACGATCGAGAAAGCCGGAAAGGCGATCGAGAAGGCATTGAAAGAGGTACCCTCCGTTATCCCCTCTTCCGTATTTTACGACCGTGCGGTAGGCGCCCCTTATCTGGAGATCGAACTGAACCGTGAGAATATGGCCCGTTACGGCGTAAACGTGGAGGACTTGCAAGAGATATTAAGTGCCGCTGTCGGTGGCATGGTACTGACCCGCACCGTGGAAGGCAGGGAACGTTTCCCGGTGCGCCTACGCTACGCTCGTGAGCTTCGAGATAATCCAGAGGCGCTAGGTATGATCCTCGTACCGACCGCCACTGGGGCGCAAGTCCCGCTTAAAGAGCTTGCCGATATCAACTATACCCGTGGAGCGCAGATGATCCAAAGCGAGAACACTTTCTTGGTAGGCTACGTCATCTTCGACAAACTGGCGGGGAAGGCGGAAGTGGATGTCGTGAAAGAGGCTTCCCGCATCCTTGAGCAACAGATAAAGGAGGGAGGGTTGAACCTTGATCCCGGCGTATCCTATAAGTTCGCCGGCAATTACGAGCAGCAGGAGCGTGCCACCAGCCGGCTGATGATCGTCGTTCCCCTCGCCTTGTTGATCGTCTTGCTGGTTCTATACTTTCAATTCAAGACGGTCACTGCCTCACTGATCCATTTCTCCGGGGTGTTCGTGGCCTTCGCCGGAGGTTTTATCTTCCTATGGCTTTACGGACAGGATTGGTTCATGAACTTCTCCATCGCCGGAGAGAATATGCGGGATCTTTTCCAGATGCACACGATCAATCTGAGCGTGGCAGTCTGGGTCGGTTTTATCGCCTTGTTCGGTGTGGCTACGGATGATGGGGTATTGATGGGAACCTACATCCATCATGTATTCCTCGAGCGAGCCCCCCGCACCAAGCACGATATCCGGGAAGCGGTAGTAGCCGCCGGACTGAAACGGGTACGCCCAGCGGCCATGACTACAGCCACTACCCTGATCGCTTTACTCCCCGTACTTACCTCTACCGGTAAGGGGGCGGATATCATGGTACCGATGGCTATCCCTACGTTCGGAGGAATGCTGATCCAGAGTATGACCATGTTTGTCGTTCCCGTCCTGCAATGCTGGTGGCGGGAGAACGCTATAAAGAAAGAACAAAAGAATAAAATTCAAGAGGAGGTAACGACTTATGAGATATAAAAGAATCAGATCAATCATCATGGCAGGTGTACTGGGGATGCTAAACGTCCTTTTCGCTTACTCCCAGCCGGCCGATAGTTTAGGCTATTATCTGGAACTGGCGGCACGTAACAATCCGCAGATCAACGCCGACTTCTCCCTGTATAAGGCATCTTTGGAGAAAGTCCCGCAAGCCGGAGCCTATCCGGACCCGGAACTGGAGATCGGTTTCTTCCTGAAACCGATGGAGATCTTGTCCGGAAAGCAAATAGCGGATTTCACCTTGATGCAAATGTTCCCTTGGTTCGGTACCCGGAAGGCGGCCCGCAACGAGGCGACCGAGATGGCCCGGATGGCTTACGAACAATTCCGTAACAGTCGCAACAACCTGTATTACGAGGTGAAGAGTCAATGGTACCAGCTTTGCAATATCAGCGAGCAGTATAAAAATACGCAGGCGAACCTTCGTCTGCTAGACCAGTTGGAACAGTTGGCATTGAACCGCTTCTCCGCTCCGTCGGCGAAGGCGGGCGGTTCCTCCGTCCTACCCTCCCCCGTATCTTCTGCTCCATCGACTCCTCCCGCCGTATCCGGTGGAGGTATGTCGGGTATGGGAGGCAGTAGCATGGGAAGCCCTACGGTACAAAGCACGGGAGCATCCGGTAGTACGATGTCCGGAATGTCCGGCGGTAGCCCTATGGGTGGAGGCTCTATGGGAAGTGGCAACTCCATGGGCGGAATGTCGGACGTACTGCGAATCCAGATGGAGAAGGTAGAACTGGAGAATACGCTAGCCTCCTTGTTATCGCAACGGAAAACGGCCGAGGCTGCTTTTAATACGTTGCTCAATCAGTCGCTAGCTACCCCGATTTCCGTCCCCGACTCGTTGGAACGGCTTCCTCTCTCATGGGGTGAGTCGATGGCTCTTGACAGCGTCATCTCCAACAACCCCATGCTTACCATGCTGGAGGCGGAAGGAAACGCTTACCGAGCCAAGGCGGAGATGGACAAGAAAATGAGTTACCCCATGCTAGGTATCGGCCTCCAGTATTCCTTGATCGGGAAGAAACCGGAAGATATGTCTATGGGCTCTATGTCCGGTATGAACGGAAAGGATATGTTCATGCCCATGCTAAAGATCAGCCTTCCTATCTTCCGTAAGAAATATAACGCACAGCAACGGGAAAGCAAGCATTATTGGAAATCCAGCGAGTTGAAGTACGAGAACACGATGAACCAACTGCAAGCCGAGTATATCCGTATTACCCAGCAATTGGAAGATGCCGCACGGAAAATCGATTTGTACCAGAAACAATACGATCTATCGTTGGCCACCTACCAACTGATCGTCCGGGAATTCTCGACAGGAAGTACGACCTTGACCGACGTGATCCAAGTGGAGCGACAAATGTTGGACTATCACTTGAAGAAAAGCGAAGCGATAGCGGAATATAATACCCAAATCGCCGGAATCGAGAAATTAATATCCACCTCTGTAAACGAATAAGAAAATGAAAAATATAAATGAAACCGTAAAATCCAAGTACCTGATATATATCCTGTTCCTAGCGGGCGGCCTCTTGTTGGGCTGGCTCCTGTTCCATAACTCCGATACCGACAGCCATGCGTCACAAGCGAGCGAGACCGGCACGGAAGTTCACGACCCTACGCATGGCCACGACCTCCAACAGAACGAGGCCGGCGAGTGGACTTGTTCCATGCATCCCCAAATTCGCCAAGACAAGCCGGGTAAATGCCCTATCTGCGCCATGGATTTGATCCCTGTACGTAAGAGCTCCTTCTCCGACAAGGCCATCGATCCCAACGCCATTCAGCTTTCGGAAGAAGCAGCAGCCTTAGCGGACGTACAAACCTCCAAGGTATCCCGCCAGAATCCGGTCAAGCAAGTCCGTTTATACGGCAAGATCGTACCGGACGAGCGTAGCCTGCAATCCCAAACAGCGCACGTAAGCGGACGCATCGAGAGCTTGAACGTTGATTTCACGGGTGAGACGGTACGTGCCGGACAGACCCTCGCTACCCTCTACTCCCCGGAGCTTTTCACCGCCCAGCAAGAATTGTTGGAAGCGATCCGCATGGGACAACCCCCATTGATACAGGCCGCCCGTGAAAAACTATATTTATGGAAGATGACAGATGCCCAGATCGCCGCTATCGAGAAATCCGGCTCTATCTCCCCGGTTGTAGAGATCAAGTCGAACACGAGCGGTATCGTCCTGTCCAAGCGGGTAAGCCAAGGTGATTATGTGTCCCAAGGAGCTATCCTTTTCGACGTGGCGAACCTCACGAAGGTATGGGCCTTGTTCGACGCTTTCGAGGTGGATCTCCCTTTCCTTAGCAAAGGTGATCCGGTGGAATTTACCCTGCAAGCGCTACCCGGCAAGAAGTTCTCGGGTAAGATCTCTTTCATCGACCCGATCTTGAACACGACGACCCGTACCGCCAAGGTCCGTGTAGAGGTACCGAACGCCTCTTTGGAGCTCAAGCCCGAGATGTACGCCACGGCAAACGTAAGCGCCCCGCTCCGCAACTATAAGAACGAGATCGTCGTACCGCAAACCGCTGTGCTCTGGACGGGTAAACGTGCTATCGTGTACGTAAAGCAACCGGATACGAATACCCCCGCTTTCTTGATGCGTGAGGTGGAGCTAGGCCCTTCCCTTGGTAACTCTTATGTTATCTTGAATGGCTTGCGAGAAGGTGAGGAAATCGTAACCAACGGAGTCTTCGCCATAGACGCCAGCGCACAGCTGGAGGGAAAAACTTCCATGATGAATAACGGCGACGAGCCCGCCAAGCCTATGATTGGGCATGAGGGGCATATGATGCATGCGCAAAGCGCCACGGGGGTAGCCTCCGAGCATGCCATGTTCGGTGTCAAAGGCTCTTGCGATATGTGCAAGGAACGTATCGAGAAAGCGGCAAAAGGGGTAAATGGTGTGTTATCCGCTCATTGGGACAAAGATACCCAGATGATCCATCTCCAGTACGATCCCCAAAAGACCTCCCCAAAAGCGATCAGCAAGGCGATCGCTAAAGTAGGCCATGACACGGATATGGATAAGGCGGATAAAGCCGTATATGATAAGCTACCGGCTTGTTGCCACTATAGATAAAGTATTGGACATTCGGGGGTGTGTCAAAAGTGTGAACATGGCACGCAGATAACGCTGATTGAGCAGATGACCGCAGATTTATGATATGAAAATCAATATATTATCTGCGTAAATCTGCTAAATCTGCGTGCCATAATACCAACTTTTAACACACCCTCCTTATTAGTAAAGATTCCAACGAAAAGAAGCGACTGCTTTAGCGGGAACCTCGTAGGTAAACGAACGTTCGCCGCTGTTTACCGTTATATTTTTAGTCCCGTCCGTATTATTTAGTAATACGAGCGCTTCCGTTCCATCTAAATTCTCGAAGGCGGAATACATAATCCCATCAGCCGTATACCCTTTAGAGCCGATCCGTACTGCCCCCGGTTTCACCACAGAGGATAAATGACCGATAATATAATAATGAGAATTCCGGGTAATCGTCTTATAATCCGAGCGATCGATATCCACAGCACCATAACAAGTCTGGCAACCACCCTCTCGGTTCGGTCCCCGCTCGTTGTCCAGCATCAAGTTCCATACGATAACTGCCTTACACCAGTTATTCACCGTACCCAAGGCCGTCTCCTCCATATCTTCCATCAAGCGTTTCTCTAAGTTACGTCCATCATTCCACATGCCGATAGAAGTTTCCGTAAATATTAATTCTTTATCGGGGAACTTGCCGTTTACGTTATTCAACTCCTCCCGGTCGCCCCCGTAATTATGGTAAGCGGCACCTGTCAGGAAAGAAGCGGCATTCTCATCCTCGTAGATTTTCATCGGATAGCCTTGCTGCTCCAACATATTATCGTAATTGTAATTATGGTCGAAAGCGTAGATCTTCGTCTTGAGGCCAGTCTCTTTCAGTTTAGGGCCTAGAGCGTCACGCACGAAAGAGAGTTGCTCCTCCCATCCCATAAATAAGGAAACGGAATTTCCTCGGTTCAAAGGTTCGTTTTGGGGAGTTATCGCCTCGATAGGAATCCCCTCGGCCTCCATCGCCTGTATCCATTTCACGAAATAGGTAGCGTAATCTTGATAATAGGCGGGATTCAGCTGTCCGCTAGTCCACGACTCGAACGGACGTAAATCCTTTAAGTTATCCACCTTCATCCATCTTGGACAAGTCCAAGGCGATCCCAAGATTTTTATAGAAGGGCTGATCGCCAAGATCTCCTTCAAGATCGGTATCACATACTCCTTCTCCTCGCTCTGCAAGGCGAAATTCTCGACACCCTTCGTGTCACAACAAGTATACTCACTTAAAGAAAAGTCCGAGCAGCCGATCGAGATACGGATATAGCTATACCCCATCCCCTCCGTATCAGAGAAAGTCTCTTTCAGGAAAGCTGTCCGATCCTCGGGAGCCATCCGCATCAAGTTATAGCAGGTAGAGCCTGTCACGGCGGCGCCAAAGCCATCCATCGTCTGATAGCGGACCGAAGGGTCTATCGTTATCACGGAAGGCGAGGCGGCTTGTTTGTCCCCCAAGGCGATCTCACTTCTCACGAAATCTTTCGCACGATCGTTTGTCGTGACATACACCGTTACATTGTCCGAGGTCTTCGCTCCAGAACATGCGTTCAAGCAAATCAAGACCATTAATAAAGAAAAGAGAACCATACGTATTAAATTAAATAGTTTATCGAATTACCGGGTTTCTGAACCTTTCAAGATCGCCTTCACGTGATTCTTTAAGATGTGGAAGGCAGGAGCGGCCATCGATCCATGATCATATCCGTCCAACTCATAGATATAAGTATTCTTATGTCCGGCCACTTTCATCATACGCCAAAAATAGGCGTTCTCCTCATAGCGGCCCAGCATCTCCATCTCCCGGTCGCCCGAGACGATAATCAATGGAGGAGCGTCAGGACGTACGTAAAACAAAGGGGCGAACTCGTCGATACTCGGTTGGGTATCTTTCATCCCCTTCGCCTGCCGATAAGCGAAATGGCTGATCGCATGACCGCTGAAAGGGATTAATGCGGCGATGGAATCAGCATCTATCCGGTACTTAGTCAACCACTTCTTATCCAGTCCGACCATATTCGTTAAATAACCTCCGGCGGAATGACCTGAGACAAAGATTTTACGCCTATCCCCACCATACTTCTCAATTTCGCTGAATGTCCAAGCGACAGCGGCGGCGGCATCATCGATACAATCGCTCAACGTGGCTTTGGGTAGCAGACGGTAATTTACGGCGATAACGGCTAATCCGCAGTTCTTCAATTCCTTCGGGATGAATTTGCTACCTCCCGACAAGCCGCCTCCGTGAAACCAGACTACCGTAGGGAAGTCTTTTGCGTTCTCGGGATAATAAAGATCCAATTTACAACGTTCCACCGCATATGGATTTTTCGATTGGGTATAAGAGATATCTCTGACTATTTTATAGTCTTGATCTTGCGCCGCAAGGATATTACAGATAAACAGACTAAATAGAAATAAATAGATTTTCTTCATGATATTAGATAATAGATTTAATACATCAAATTTAATATAAAAAAAGGAGTCACCCCTTACGGACTGACTCCTCTCCATCGGCTATCGCCTTCTTCAAGACGGCGGCTACCTACTCTT
>NZ_RAYG01000031.1:0-77417 GCF_003670185.1 Parabacteroides sp. CH2-D42-20
TTTCGATAAGTGGCTGCATATTGCGTCGATAGGTAGCCATTGTCCGGTTCAAACCACTGTCCGATACCGTGTTAAGGGCGTAACTTTGCACCCGAACAGTGAGGAATACCCGGATGAAGCGACTTGGAGTTTGAAAGGTGTTTTCCCAATCCGACAAACGGAGGATTTTTGTGCCCTCAAAGACACAGCAAGATATATTTTCAGTTACCCGAATAATTCTAAGTAACTGAAAACACCTTCACTGCCGTGGGCAGAATTATCCTCCGCAGTCGGATAATTTCGGGGTTCCTTAATCAAAGATTAAACAATGGACAAGCCATAAAATTAAAAGAATAAGAAGAATGAAAAAGAAGAGCAAGTACGGGAGAAATCCCAAATTGAATCCGAAGACACACTGCGTGATGGTGCGCTTCGATGATGTGGAATGGAACAGGTTCCTGACGATGTACGAGGAATCACAGGTGTATGCGAAAGCCGTCTTTCTGAAGGCGCATTTCTTCGGACAGAAGTTCAAGGTGCTGAAGGTGGACAAGACGCTGGTGGACTACTACACCAAACTGTCGGACTTCCACGCCCAGTTCCGTGCCATCGGTACGAACTACAATCAGGTCGTTAAAGAGTTGCGCATCCACTTTTCGGAGAAGAAGGCGATGGCGTTGCTCTACAAGTTGGAGAAACATACCATCGACCTTGTGAAGTTGAGCCGGGAGATCGTGGAACTTTCAAGGGAGATGTATGCTAAGTGGGAACAACAGAATTGAAGAAAGTAGCCTGATAAATGAACAAAGTTCGTCAAACAACTTCATTGCCGATCATGTCATCATCGGACATCCGGGTTTTCAGTTAAAGGATGAAAACCGTCCGAAAGGGATAAAAATGTAAATAAAAAAATGAAGTAAGCGGAATAATTATCTACATTCTCTTGCTTCATTTTCATTTATTAATCTATAAATTTCATTGTCGTAATAATAACGTTTGCTTATAAATCATAAAAATAGCCGTATTTGCTTGACCGACTAATTTATTTAGACTAATTTTGCATATACCAAATTTCATTTGATGATGGAACAACTTACCAAGCGTGAAGAAGAAGTGATGAACAAGTTTTGGGAGAAGGGTGAAGCTACCGTTAAGGAGATTATCGCCACTTATCCCGAACCTCGTCCAAGCAGAACCGCCATATCTACATTCGTGAAGTTTCTTGTCGAGAAGGGCTTTTTAGGCCACAAGCCGGCAGGAAACAACGGATTCATCTATTATCCCATTATAGAAAGAGAGGAGTATTGTGGCAATAATCTGAAAAATGTCGTTCAGCGATATTTCAATAATTCCATTCGTGGCGTGATAAGCACTCTTGTAAGAGATAGAAAAATGTCAGACGATGAAGTCCGGGAGTTGATAAATCAGGTGATAGAAGGCAATCGCCAAGAATAAGACTGATGACAATATGGATAACGAACTGATAGAATTATGCAGTAAGATAAAAGAAGAAATCTCCAATGAAAACACATTTCATTTGGGGATTGAAAATCTGTTGCTGTTGCGTAAACAATTGTTCAACGCCATATTACAATTAAAAGCGGAATTATGTCGTGATGATTTTAATGCTATGCCATTCATAGGAAAGGATGGCTTTCACAGCAAAACAATCGCTTATTCCATCTGGCATATATTCCGTATTGAGGATATTGTCAGCCATACTCTGATTAACGGAGATGTCCAAATATTCTTTTCCGAGAATTTTCAAGAGCGCATCGGTTCTCCGATAATAACTACCGGCAATGAACTTGTAAAACAGCGTATCGGTGACTTTTCGGAAAAATTGGATTTAGAGGCACTATATCAATACTCTACAAAGGTCAAAGCTAATACTGAGTTTATGCTCAAGAATCTGGTATTCGCAGATTTGAAGCGTAGTTTTACAATCGAAGATAAATTACGTCTTGAATCCTTATGTGTAGTAAGCCAATCCGATAATGCAAAATGGTTGATAGATTACTGGTGTGGCGAGGATTTGAAAGGGCTGATTCTTATGCCGTTTTCCAAGCATTGGATGGCTCACATCTACGCTTGTATGCTAATTAGGAACAAACTGTATTCAAAATGAGAAAGTTACTGTTTATAATTATATATTTGTCTTTTATATCGCCTGTTTTCGCTGAAAGAAACATGACGATAGAGAATGCTTTGCAGGAGTATATCAAAGGGAAAGATGCCCGGATAGGTGTCGCGGTCATTATCAATGGCAAAGACACCGCTTCTGTCAACGGCAATCGGGATTTCCCTATGATGAGCGTAGTCAAATTTCCGCTGGCTCTGACGGTAGCGCACTGGATAGATACTAACGGTATGTCGCTGAACGATTCCATAACATTCAGGAAGAATGACTTGAACGAGGACACATATAGTCCAATGCTCAAAAAGTATGGTAAGAGCCGAAATACCATGACTATAAGAGAACTGCTTGAATGGTCTTTGATTGAGAGTGACAACAATGCGGCAGACATACTCCTGCATCGCGTCGGTGGAACATCGGGAGTAACATCAATAATGAGGCAAATGGGTATCTCTGATGAGATTGTAATCGGAGCCTCGGAAGAAGATATGCACCGTGATCCATACCTAAGCTATCTTAACCGTACCACACCTTTGGCAATGGCGCAGCTATTTGATAGGTTTTACCACGAATTGAGAAACGCATCACAGTCATATTCTGAAATATCCGTCATGCTTGAACAGTGTCGCACGGGGCTTGACAGGCTTGCTTTACCCCTTTTGCCTACTAATGCCCTGATAGGACATAAGACAGGTACAGGATTTCCGACACCCGAAGGTCGTATATCCGCAGTAAATGATTGTGGATATGTGAATTTGCCTAATGGTACAAGATATTCTATTGCCGTGTTTGTTGCTGATTCCAATTACGACATAGCAACGACCTCAGCCATCATTGCTGAGGTTTCTAAGATTGTCTTGGAAGGTTTGATTAAACAAAAATAAGATAAGAATATGGAACATAAATTTTGTCAAAGCTGCGGAATGCCGCTGACTACAGACAACAAAGGTACTAATGCTGATGGCAGTCGCAACGAGGATTACTGTATCTACTGCTATAAGGATGGCAGATTCACACAAGACTTCACTATGGAGCAGATGATTGAACATTGCGCTCAGTTTACCGACGAGATAAACAAGGAGTCAGGACAGACCTTGACACAGGAACAGGCAAAAGACATGATGCGTCAATTCTTTCCACAACTCAAACGCTGGAAAAACCGGACAGCCATGTTTATTACAATTCTGACATATAAGAAACCGCTTGAAGAAGTCGACCGTTTCCTTCAGGCACATCGTGACTATCTTGCCGAGCACTATGCGGCTGGCGATTTCATCGCATCCGGTCCGCAGACTCCCCGCGTGGGCGGCGTAATATTGATAAAGGCCGAAAGCCGTGCAGTGGTTGATTCTATCATCAAGCAAGATCCGTTCTACATCAATGGTGTTGCTGACTACCGGATTGTCGAGTTTACTCCGACAATGTTTGTGGAATCGAGCCTTTCCGACATACTAAAATAAGTATTATACTGATGGTTAATAAAAGAGCTATAATTATTTGGCTGGCAATCACAATCCTTGTGATGTTAGCATTGCCTTTTGCCGTTGCCCGGCTTGCGTCTGAATGTTCCGGAATGGCACTGTGCATGATGCTTTTCTTAATTGTGAATCCTATTTATTCTGCGATTCTTGGTTATCGCTGCGGGAAAGACATAAAGAAAATGTGGAATTTTCCATTGGTGTCAGCCGTAGCGTTTCTTGCCGGGACATGGATTTTCTTTGACATACATGAATTATGGTTTGTCGTCTATGCAATAGTATATCTTGCAATAGGTTGGATAGCAATGGTTATCAGCAAGTACTTGAATAGACGTGTTCAGTAGAGTTAACAAGAGTACTAATTAAACCGAGTAAATCATCAAGATGAAACAGAAGAATCTTTTATGTTTGTTTATAGGTTGTGCCATGACAATTGTATCATGTAGCCAATCAGCGAATAATAGCCAAGACTCTGCATTAGCAGGTGGTGACAGACCCTCATTTGAATATACTGATGCTGACAGGACGTTTGGTGTTGTACTTGAAATTTCAAGCGACAGCCTGATAACTTGCAACAATAATTTCTCTGGGCAGGACAGTGACCCTTTGATATTAGATACAAGTAATCCCGCTTTCACGGATTTTCTATCCAATTGGTTTGCATCAATGGATTCCGTTCAGATAAACCGACTCAAAAACGGCTCTGAACTTCACATATCAGTAGGAGATGGCGTTACGGACGCAACTATCGAAAAGGTTAAACGTAGCGTCATGAAATGTGGAATCAAGGGGATGTCAATATCTAATTTCTGACGGAATCATATTACGATGCCATACATATCAATCGAGAGCGGCAAACTGACCGCTGAACATAAAAACCGTTAATTGAAAATGAGCAACGATACACGAGACATCTTTTCCGGACTTAAAGTCCGCAAGCCACAATATGTGTTGGGCACAAAGAACGGGGATATACGCACATCAAACGTGACCGAGGAAAAGATCCTTGATGCCATAGACGACATTGAGGATAATGAATGCGTATACCTTGAAAAATGCGTGCCGGTGGTGTTAGTCAGCTATGCAAAGGCATACTCAATTGATTACTTTAAGGATAGCAGTATAGCGGTATGTTTTATGGTCAACGGGTATATGCTGCGAATGTGGCGGTCGGACGTTGATTGCGACATGGCCGCCGATATCATGTGTGACTTCTTCCGCACCGCATTGCTCCCCGATATGACCGGCTGGCACTGTCAGAAAATCCATCCCGAGCAAGAAAAGGCAGAGACGAAACTATGTGTTGACGGCGAGGATTTCCGATACTTTGATATGGCGGATGTGTTCTGTGCTTTGGAAGATATCATAGAGGGCAAATCGCTATGGATGCTTTATGATTTCACTAAAGGCGATGGCGGGTATATCAACATCCGCAGGCGTGACAATGATACCGCTCCGACCACCGGATATAAAGTTGAATATGTAAGGTGGTCGGAGCCGGTGCCTATTGGTTACAGAGGTGTTATTTTTGATGTCGGTCTCTTGCGGAACTGGCTGTGGAGTCTGATTGATGGCGAGAGATTGCCCGATCCTCTGAGCTGTTGGGAGGAGTTTGACGTAAACGATTATTTTGGAAGACTGGTATTCAGATTTTTAGACGAAGAGAAAGATGAAAGGTAAATATAGCAGGCAGGTGAAAACGGCAGTCAAGCTGATTTGGTCAAGTTTTGACCGCGATGAAATACGCCGGGGATACTCAATACTTATACTGGAGGCGCAAAAGGGCGATGCAGATGCGCTGGCATTCATAGCCCGCTGCTTCATGGGTGAGTCGTATGTGTGGCCGCAGGCAGGCTTCAAAGCTGACGATGAAAACGCATCGAAGCTGATGCAGAAGAGCGCGATGATGGGCAGTGCCACGGGCGTTCTTTGTGCTGCGCGAAGCGCAAACCTCACCCCTTCGGTGGAACGTGCAATGCCGTTCGCCTCGTTTAAGGAAGCGTTTGAGGAGATTCTCGGTCAGGCAGAGCGTGGCGACGCCTTCTGTTGCTACATGGTCGGCAATGTGTATTATTGGGGCGACTATCTGCGTGTCGAGCTAGACTATGCCAAGCAATTCAAAGACGAAAGCGACTATAACGCATGGGCCTGGCCGATAGCAAAGGTGTGGTACGAGCGCAGTTTCGACGGCGGGCTTTGTGCCGGATGGGGCAATTACTGCGACATACGCAAATCCGGCCTCTGCGAGATTGCGCAAGATGTTTATGAGAAATATTACTTGATGCTGGCGGATATTTCACCCGTAATCTGCAACAACTACGGCTATTATCTCCGCACCGAGAAGGGCGACTCATACGGTGGGCTGTTGCGATATGTGGAGGCTGCCCGCAGGGGCGACCCACAAGCCGCATACAATGCAGGGCATATCTACGAAGCCGGTGAAGAAGTGGATGAGAATATCGACCTTGCATATCAACTCTATGAAATGGCTGCCAAATGCGGACATCCCGCAGGACAATTTGAGGTAGGATATTATCTGTTTGAAGGCTTCGGTGATGTGGAGCAGGACTACGCCAAGGCTGTGGAATGGTTTGAAAAGGCATACCAAAACCCGAAATGCAGCGAGACCACCCGGACGCAGACCGCCGCCTACCTCGGTTTATGCTATCAGGAGGGGCTGGGAACAGTTCAAGACGACGATGTGGCATTCGAGTATCTTCATGAAGCCGGGGAAGACATCGACAACCTATGGGAGTCAATAACCGTCAAGGTGCTCACCGCACTCGGCGTGGCGTATGCCTTCGGTCGTGGCACCGAAACGGATATAGAACTGGGATACCAATATCTTGAGGATGCCGCAAAACTCGGTTCGGAAGAAGCTAAAGAGTATATCGGCTACATAAACTCGTCGGACTTTGAAGCCAACTGGCGGACAAAAGAACAGCCGGCGACGCCCATAGCCCCCTTCTGGCAGGAAGTGACTGAAAAAATCAGAGATGCGGTTGCAACTGACCTGCGCGAAATTCTTGGGCGCATAGATGATGAGCACATATACACTGCCGCCTTGGTCACCGACAGGTATTGCTGCTCTCTTTTTCTCGCTGTGAACACGTTGGAGTACCTTCAAAGCGAAGACGAAGAACCCGATGACGAGAGCAAATGGCATCCGGATGAATGGGGATATTCTGACGGACATGGCAGCGAACTGGTGAAGCTCAGCAAATCGCTGTGGGAAAACCACGCCACTTTGCCGGGCGAAGCCTTTTTCTTCAGCGCAATGATATCAGCGATGGCGCAGGTCAAAGGCTCGGGAATATTCGGAGAAGGCACCGAAGAAATCACATTCTTCATTTCAATATCGGATGATGAAGACGCTGAAAATCTCGAAGACTCGTCAGCCATGACACTGAACAGCCCCGAACTGGCAGCAGCTTTTTTGAATAGAAACAAGTAACATCATATTATGGCATATTATACTGTTTACTGGCCTCAGGACTGGTTGGACGAACTAAGAAAATCAAATGACACAGGGCCTATAAAAGTAGTGTTTGGCAGCATCCACTCAAGGATGCCATCAATAGCATCAATAAAAGAGGGAGATGTCGTATTTCCGGTCTCATTGCTTGATAGGCATCTCTACATAATGGCAAGATTGGAAGTGACTCATAAGGAAAGAGCCTTCGACTATTGCATAAGAGAACTCGGAAATCCTTACAGGTCTCTTATTCCCGAAGGTGTTGTCGTTAAGGTCTCTGACGCATTCTTTTGTGCAAAAGACGTTTCTTATAAAAGTCTCCAGAGTGTGCCTGAGAATCTCACGATGATTATTCCCGGCGACAAACCCCATTGCAAGCATCAGGAACCGTTTAATTGCTGTGCCGAATGGGCAGTATGGGGAGAAAATGGCAGTGTTATCCAACCGCGCCTCATTCCTGATGAGGTTGTGCCACTTCTTAGATTCGGTTATCCGAAGAGTAAAGAGAAGCCATTACGAATCAATTCAAAAGGAGTTGTGTTGGCTCAAAGTATAGCTGCAACCCGGCGTTTGTCGGAGGAATCTGCAATGTTTTTTGAAGAAATCTTTAAACCGATTGAAAACGTTGAACCGTAGGTCAACAAGATAATTATATGCTGCAAATTTGGCTTTGAGACTATAACAGAGTGAGAGCAGGATTATTTAATGGTTAACATTTGAATTAAAAGTAAATCATGAATATAAAGTCGGAACTACAACAACTCTGTGGGGATACCCAAAATCTACGGCTTAATGACGTAAATATTGAGCCGGAAACGATACAGGCAATCATGATAAATGAGGTTGTCCCGTCATGTCCGGAAGATGATTTCTATGGGAAACCGGATTCCGCGTATATGTCAACGACAATTCCGATGTTCAGAAAAGCAGGAATAGAGATAGGTTCAGTACAAGACATTCTGAATAATGGAATTTACATTACCAATGCTGTCAAGGCACCTAAAACCGAATATGCCGTTTCAAAGGAGAGCATAGAGGATAGCCTGCCCTATCTGGAAAAAGAGCTTGCTTTGTTTCCAAACGCCAAGGTTATCATGCTTATGGGGGATGTGGCAAAGAAAGCCTTTAATATGATATGCAAGAAGGCGACCAAGAAAAATGCCGTTCCAAGTATATCTACTTACAAGTTACGTAATACAGAGATTTTCTATAATGGAATACGCATTATGCCCTCTTACATTATGACCGGCCAGAACATTCTGATTGAAAAGTCAAAATTCGAGATGGCATCGAAGGATATAGAAACGATGTACAGGTTAATTAAATGTTTTGATTAAAGATGGCTATTGCACCTGATGATATTTTGAAATATTGCCTTGACAACCTTGAAGGGACGGTCGAAGTAAACAGTTGGGGCGAGCGTGGGATTTTCTACAATCCGGATGGAGTGTTGAAACGTGGGGTTTATATCTTGACGATAAAAGAAAAGGATGGCGACAATGATCGAGCTTCCCACCTTGACCGCAAGGATGTGTGGCGAATAAATATAGGAGTCAGAAAACAGACTTTCCGCACTTTATTCGGAGAACTGCCCAAACGTCCATGTAAAGGTTGCATTGTAGATATGCCGTATGAATTTACCGCAAAGGATGTCATTATGCCGCATCCGGTTTATGCGTGGATGGGCTGGATTTGCGCTTTAACCCCATCTGAAGCGACATTTGAATTATTAAAACCTTACATCCTTGAATCCTACGAATACGCAAAAGAGAAATTCAAAAAAAGATGACGGGATAGTGAACTGATTATTTGAAAACGATGATAGAACATATGGAACAAAGATTTTGTCAAAGCTGCGGTATGCCCCTTGTAGAGGGTAACATCGGCACAAATTCAGACGGCAGTAAAAGTAAGGACTATTGTGGCTACTGCTACAAAGGAGGTGTTTTCCTCCAAGATTTCAACATGAGCCAGATGATAGAGTTCTGCACTCAGTTTACCGACCAGATTAACAAGGAAACGGGTTGGAATCTGACGCCCCAACAGGCAAAGGCTCAAATGCAACAAATCTTCCCAACACTCAAACGTTGGAAAGAGAAAGATGAAAGAAGTTTGACTGAAAAAGCTACACACCTGCTTTTGCAGTGCAAAGAGGTTACGTTGGCATCGGTCAATGCAGATGGTTTTCCACGCCCTGTGCCATTGGATAAAATTCATTCGTTAGGATGCAATGAGGTCTGGGTAGTGACCGCAGCAGACTCCGAAAAGGTTGCCGATTTCAGGCTCAATCCCAAAGCCGGGCTTTCCTATTCATTTTATGGCGATAGTGTTGCTTTGCGCGGCACAGTCGAAATCATTACGGATGATGTAACCCGCAAGCGGATGTGGCAGGAGTATTTTATAAATTATTTCCCCGCCGGCCCGGCAGATTCGAACTATGTGCTTATTCGCTTTATCGGAAATGAGGCTACCATCTGGATAAACCGCGAGTTTGCTCACATCACCATATAACACATAAATTATGAGAGATTCGGAACAAATGTATCCGGTCGTTTTTACAACAGCTATCATTCAGAGGAATTTACGGTTGAGTGAGGCATATAACACCAATGTCCGTTTTTTACTATCATCGAAAATAATCATGTCGTAATTTTGCGGGATGCAGACATTCAGAATCATACAGCCAACGCCTGCCCTGAAACCGTTCATACGGTATTACTGGATATTGCAGGATAGTACCTCAGGCATAGTGTCGCAACGCACTTTGCCGACGGGCTGTATGTCGCTTGTGTTCCATCGTGGCGAAAGGCTGAAAGTCACGAACCGTGATGAATTACAGCCGCAGAGTTTTATTTGCGGTCAGGAAAGCGGCTATTCAGATGTGGCTTCAACCGGCGACATTGAAATGATTGTGGCAGTATTCCAGCCTCATGCGGCAAAAATATTCTTCCGTATGCCGGTCACTTTACTGCGTGACAGGAATGTGGCGGTTGCGGACATTGAAAATCCAGCCTTGTGTGATTTGGCACACAGAGTTGAAGACAGTGAAAATCACGACATCTGCATTGAGCTGATAGAGAATTATTTCTATAAGTGCCTGATGTACGGGACACCTTATCATCTGCCACGACTGGCGGAAGTGGTACGTCATATCAACAATTCCACTCAGACAAATATCAGGGCACTTTCGAATATTGCGTGCCTGAGCGAAAAGCAATTCTCCCGGATTTTCTCGGAAAACATAGGAACGACACCCAAAGATTTCATGCGTATAGTCAGGTTGCAACGTGCCTTATCTGTCATGCAGCATAATGAGGGAATAGGTTTTGCGCAGCTGTCATACGAATGTGGGTACACCGACCAATCCCACATGATTAAAGAATTCAAGCTATTCTCCGGCTACACACCGAAAGAGTATATTGCTCGATACTCTCCTGTTTCCGACTATTTCACATTTTGAAAAATAGCGTTTATACAGCCTTGTATTTGGTTGTCACCGATTATTTTTATAATTTTGTCACCACTTAGTGACATTATATAAGATGGAATTGAAAGAAACAGAAAAGAGGCTCCTTGAAGCCGTGAGCCATATCGTAGAGAACGACGGTTTTACCAAAATCGGAGTTAATCGCATCGCTAATCAAGCCGGATGCGATAAGGTTTTGATTTATCGCTATTTCGGTGGGTTGGATGGTTTGCTCGTGGAATGGGCAAAGCGTCATGACTATTATTCGTTTGCCTATTCAGAGTTTATTGACACCATTAAACGAGCCAAAGACGGTAACATAAAGCAGATTGTTAAGGATGTGTTTATGTGTCAGCTTAGCTATCTAAAAGATAATGTAATCATGCAAGAACTTTTGGTATGGGAACTTTCAGGTCATTCATCTTTCAAGGGAATTATAGAAGAACGTGAGCGTGTCGGTCATAAATTGCAGGAGGAACTGAACAGGTATTTGGGCAAGAGTGTCGACAACAATATGTCGATTGCAATAATCATATCCGCAATCAACTACATTGTTCTTTTCACAAGGCAATACCACAAAATCAACGGCATAGATTTCAGTAACCCGGAAGCATGGGAAAGAATGGAAGCTATGATTTCCAAATATGTGGATTTTATCTTTGACAATAACTGTCTATGAAACATATTATTACAATAGTACTTACATTATTTCTTGCAGCATTTGCTATGGCGCAGGAAAGAAATTACATTTCCATCTGCGGCAAGACCAAAACATCCATCAAATGGATGGAAGAACGCAAGAATGGAAAGATATACCTGTACACGGTTCAAGGCAATGAGAAGCATGAGTATATCTTAGGAAGCGGTTATAAAACAGAGAGTTGGAAGATAGTAAATACTTCTTCAAACACCAATCTGTCAATCAGTCTGAATAATGGGATATACTCCATATCCGGCAAATTCAATGGAAAACAGATTTCAAAAAAGGTGAAAAGTAAAGGCAAGCCGTGGTATCAAAACATAGCCTATAATGCGGGATTAACTCTGAAAAATGGCAGGTCTGTGGAATACGAATGTTTTCGCCCCGACAACATAAAACTATATACCATGTCGGCAGCAAAGAAAGGAAATGAGAAATTAGACGGAAAGAATGCAGTAAGAATCGAAGTCAGTCTTACCGGCTTTATGTCTGCTTTCTGGAGCTGTGATTATTACTTTGACACGAGTTCTCTGATGTTTGTAGGCTATAAAGGCGTAAATGGAGGCCCCGGAACACCTGAAACAAAAATATCAGTCGCAAGATGAAGACAATAATATTCTATCGTTCCTCATATAGAGGAAACACGTTGAAGATTGCGGAAAGCATGAAGGATGCCCTATCTGCCGAATTGGTATCTATCGACAGCAATCCTTCAATCGACCTGTCGGATTATGACCTTATCGGCTTTGGCTCCGCGATTAACTTTGCCGCTCACGATATACGACTTCAACGATTTGTTACAAGTCAGAATCTTAAAGGTAAAAATGTGTTCATATTTTCTACCCGTTGCAGACCTTTTTTGGGGGCATATCATAGCCCCCTCAAAAAAATCATAGAGAGGAAAGGTGGAATTATAGTTGGCGAATTTTCCTGCCGAGGATTTGACCGCACCGGGCCGTGGGTTCTGATGGACGGCTACAATAAAGCCAGACCGAATGAGCGGGATATGTTCAAGGCAAGACTGTTCTCGGAAAAGCTTCGGTGGAAATTGCATCCTTTGGCATTTGTTTGTAAAAATCCGATTGCAGGATATTCTGAAAGCATACCGATACGCCGCAAGGGTTCATATATAGTAGCCGGTAACAAGGTGGTGTTTCTCAATACCTCTACCTGTATAAAGTGTGGAAAATGTATCAATGTTTGTCCGATGCACATATTCTCACTAAAAGATACGGCTTTGCCGATGGACGAGAAAAATTGTATCCAGTGCCGATTATGCGCCGACAACTGTCCGACATTCTCAATATATATCCAAGAATCTTTCTTGAACGGATTGCGGATAGCTCTCAGGGAATCATTCAGTAACAAATTGCAGAATAATTATAAAGCTGAGGATAATCATCATTAGGTCTTTTAACCTAACACGGATGTCCGCTTTTTACTATCACAGGCTATTACATCGCTGTAACTTTGCAGCGTACTAATCAAATAATAAAAAGTATGATTGCATTTTTTGAAATCCCCACCAATGACTTTGACAAGTCGGTGGCGTTCTATCAGGCACTCTTCGGCGAAAAGCTGGAAGTGTCGCAGTTCGGCGACGAGAAAATGGCCTGTCTTATGAAAGACGGCAAGAGTGTTTGCTCAATCTCCTCGGCCCCCTCGTTCCCCGGTTTCTCACCCTCTAATGGAGGCGTGCTGGTGTATCTCCAATTAAAAGACTTGGAAGCAAGCGTGAAGACAGCTCTGGACAACGGAGCAACGCTCGTAACCCCCAAGACCAAGATTCAGGTTGACGGTTGGGGTTACTTCGCCATCATCGCCGATCCTGTAGGCAACCGCATAGGGCTTTATGGCGACAAGTAAAGAGCCGAAAACGTAGGTTACAGTGGAGAGAACTACTCGGTTTTCTCCACTATCCGTATCTATAATCAATTTTTTCTGCCATATCATTTTGTTGTCTAAAATAATTAGACTACTTTTGCATTATCAAATCGTCTAATTTAATTAGACTATATAAAATGGAAGATATGAGGCCATTAACAGAAAGAGAAGAAGAAGTGATGAACTTCTTTTGGGAAAGCGGGGCACTCTCGGTTCGAGATGTTGTTGCCCTTCACGATGAGCCGAAGCCAAGTCGGACGACGGTAGCCACATTCGTGAAATTTCTCGAACAGAAAGGCTATCTTGACCACAAGGCCGAAAGCACTGGCTTCATATATTTCCCAATAATAGAGCGAGAGGATTATTGTGGACAAAATCTGAAGAGTGTCATTAGGCGGTATTTCGACAATTCCATTCAAAATGTTGTGAACTTCCTGATTAAAAGCGAGGAATATAGCGATGAAGAAGCTAAGGAAATAATATTGCAAATATCTAACAGAGGAAAGGAATAACAATGGCAGGCATATTTTTAGCATATTCATTATTGGCAAGTACCCTCTTGATTGTAGTCTGGGTGGTGTACAAATGCGTTCTTGCCAATATCGGATGTTTCCGGTTCAACAGGATATTGTTGTTGTCCAGTATAACGCTTGCTTTTGTTTCCCCCATCTTCATACTTAATCCCTTTTGGTTAGCGGATATTATGGAGAATAATATTGAAATCGCTTTTAATCCGGTAGAGGTTGCCTATATAGCCAATACGCTATCAGAGCAAATCACTCCGATATGGGATTATATAGTCACACTTTACCTTATAGGAGTTATTGTCATGACTATTTATTTCCTTGTTTCACTGGTACGGCTGACACTGTTCATTCTCAAAGGTGAGCATATAAAACAGGATGACTGCCGCATTATACTTCATCGCCATAACAGCGTCGCCCCGTTTGCATGGTGCGGATATATCATGATGCCAAGACGTGACTGGTACGAGTTCGGGCAGATGATAGTATGCCATGAAAAAGCGCATATAGAATGTCGCCATTGGATTGACTTGCTTTTTATGCAGGCAGCGATTATTATCACTTGGTATTGTCCCGCTATATGGCTTCTGCGCAATGAGCTTCATACCCTTCATGAGTATGAAGCCGACAGCCGTGTGCTTGCATCGGGCATAAAACGAGAGGAGTATCAGATATTTCTAATAAAAAAGACAGTTGGAGCAAGGTTCGCTACTCTTTCCAACTGTCTAAATCACAGTTCACTTAAAAAACGTATAACTATGATGTTATCAAGCAAACCGACAGGCAAAGCCCGTGTGCGTGCCTTTGTCATGGTGCCTGCAATGGCACTCGCGTTAATCGGTCTGGCAACCCCTGCGGTGTCAGCAGTAATCAACGAGGTATCAGCCGCTACACCGGTGGAGGATCTGCGCTACAAAATTAGCGAAAAATCCGACTCCACCATTCGAGTGACAGAAAGAAATTCAGACGTGGAGGTAACTGAAAAGGCTGATGCCGCAGACGCTGTGCCATTCATTAAGACCGAAACCGCTCCAAACTTTCCCGGAGGTAAAGATAAGTTGACGGAGTTTGTCAACAAGAATATATCTTTCCCTGAAAGCACATACGTCAACGGTATTCTTGATATGGATGCGGTGGTTCAGCTCACAATCGCTAAAGACGGTGTAGTAAAAGATGCCCGAATTGTAAAAAGCTCAGGCCAAGTGCTGGATGCCGAAGCTCTGCGTGTGGCTCGTATGCTTCCAAAATTCCACCCCGGTCTCAATGGAGGACTACCTGCGGAATCAAGTTACACACTGGCTTTCAACTATTCGGTCAACAAACAGCAATAAAACTTCTAAAAAATACATATATCTTATCTGATACTTGGAGTGTGCCGTATTTTGCAGTACGGCATACCTTGTATCATTAGTAGCCTTAGTTATCTCTAAGAGATAGACTGCGATATAAAGGTCTTATAGTCGGGATGATTCCGACAAGTTGAATTAATCAGTTTTATGGACAGGAATATGATTGCCCTATGTGGGATAAACTGCGCTGTTTGCAGCGAAGCATTGCGAGAAGATAGTCCCTGCGTGGGTTGCCGTAGTGAGGGCAATAAAGGTGAGTATTGTGCCAATTTATGCAAGATTGTCAAATGCGAGATACGAAAAAGTCTGCCGGACGGATTCTGTGACAAATGCCCTCAATACCCTTGCCGGGAGATTGTCAATAAGGAGTGTTGGTATGCCAACGCCTATCCGATGATAGAATCGCTGATGGGCAATCTCGCCTTTATTGGAGAGAACGGTCTTAAAAAGTTCTTACAAAGGGAAAAAGAACGTTGGACTTGCTCCGATTGCGGTGGTGTCATATCCATGCATAACGGAAAATGTTATGGCTGTGGCAAAAATTATACAAATAGAAAATATTGAATATATGGGAAATATGACAACAGATATAAACAATATAGCCGCCTGTGGGCTGTATTGTGGCGCGTGTCGCAAATTTTTGTCTGGGAAATGCCCCGGATGCAGGAATAACGAGAAAGCATCATGGTGTAAAATCCGCAAATGCTGCATAAACAAAGGCTATCATACTTGTGCCGAATGCGAGTGTGACGTAAGAGAGTGTAAAACCTATTCCAACTTTATAAGCAAAGTGTTCGCTTTGCTCTTCAACTCTGATTGTCCGGCTTGTATCAGCTATATACGGGAACACGGAGAAATAGCGTATGCAGAGGAAATGAACAAGCGAAAATGTCAGACAATAAAACGCAAATGATATGAAAACAAACATTCTTACAGCAATAATGCTTGCATTAGCCATATTGGTTGGCTCATGCAATTCTCCGTCAGATAATGCCCTGTACAGAGAATGGAGACTTGAGAAATACAACTGTATTGCCACATCATCATACGGACTGACACAGGTGAACGAAAATTGTGATTATGTATTGCAACTTGACAATACTGGAGTATTCTCCTGTACCACCGACTGCAATACAATCTCCGGTAAATTTGAAAAAAGTAAAAGCGCCTTGAAATTCTCCGGTATATCCTTTACCGAGTTGGCTTGTGATGACATGATGGTGGAAAGAAGCATAGTATTTAATCTGCCATGTATCAAATCATACGAAATTACGGATGATGCCATTTTGGTATTGAAAGATGATAAAGGTCATATACTGATGGAACTAATAAGATATGATTTACCGGATGAAAGTTTGTGTGGGAAATGGAGACTTGAAAAGTACAACAGTATCGTTACAAATTCAAACGAACTTACAGACGTAAACGAGGAATCGGGCTGCGTTTTACAGTTGAATAACACCGGATTTGTCTGCACCACTGACTGTAACATTATATCAGGCAATTTTGTAGAGGATAATAATATCTTGGGCTTCTCCAACATATCCATGACTGAAAAGGCAGTAGTGGGTATAGTATCTTGTGATGATATGGAATTGGAGAGAAGTATAGAGGCAAATCTACAATGTGTCAAGTCATACGAGCTAAAAAATAATGCCGTGCTGTATTTGAAAGATGTATATGGACATATACTGATGGAGCTAACAAAGCAATAGTTTTACAATGATGAAAAGAATAATAATTGCAGCTATTTTAGCCACTTGTTCCATGTTAAACATCATGGCTTCCTATGATAATATTTCGGGAGCGTGGCATGGTACGTTGAAGATAACTCCACAAGTGGAGTTAAAGATCGTGTTCAATTTCAAGACAGGAGAAGATGGCAAACCGTCAGTTACGCTTGATTCTCCGGATCAAGGTGCATACGGAATAGCCGGAGAAGTGAATTTCCTTTCGGCTGATTCTGTAAATGTGACAGTTCGACGCATCGGATTGACGTTTACAGGACGGAAACAAGATGGGAAACTCATTGGGAAATGCACACAAGGAGCAATGAGTGCCGCCCTTGAATTATCGCCGGGCATTGTGGAATTAAAGCGACCTCAAACACCTAAGCCACCATATCCATACACTACAAAGGAGGTTCGTTTCAATAACTTATCAGATAGTGTTACTCTCGCTGGGATACTTACCTTGCCTGAAAGTTTTAATGAGGCAAATCCGGCTATTGTAATGATAACAGGTAGCGGACTGCAAAACCGCGATGAAGAAATATGCGGACATAAACCGTTTGCTGTCATCGCAGATTACCTTGCCCGAAACGGCATTGCGACTTTACGATATGATGACCGAGGATATGGAGAATCTACCGGCGACGGCAAAAATGCCACCACTGAAGATTTTGCACGGGATGCGAAAACAGCAATGGAATACCTGCGCAAAGAAATGAAATTCAAGAACGTTGGAATACTGGGGCATAGTGAGGGAACGGCAGTGGCGTTCATGTTGGGAGCTGATAACAATTCGGGATTATTCTCAAATCCGAATTTCATTATTGCCATTGGCGCACAGGCGGTTCGAGGTGACTCGCTTTTGATAGACCAAAGCGCAACAATGTTGGAACAAGGCAATATGCCGACGGATATTGTATCGGATTATGTTGAGGCATTGCGCAAGATGTATGAACTGAAAATAAGGGTGGGTAACAATATGGCGGTTGAAAATATTGAGGATATATGTGCAAATTGGAAGAATACTCCCGTTCATACATCTTTGAAAGCCAATCTGAAAAAGATTGCGGCTGACAATAACCCGTGGCTAAATTACTATATCTGTTTTTCACCGGCGGAAAGCATTGCTGATACGGATTGCCCGGTATTCGTACTATACGGAGAAAAGGATATACAAGTTCGCCCGGAACTGAATATGCCTCAAATGCAACGACTCGCCCCGAAAGCGATCGTGAAACTTTATCCCGGACTTAATCACCTTTTCCAGTACGCTCAAACAGGATCGGTACAGGAATACGGTACAATCGAGGAAACAATCTCCCCTGAAGTCCTTCAGGACATTGTTGATTTTATCTCCTTCAAACCTCGCTAATTTTATGATTTCAATCCGCAAGTTAATATCATGTGGCTATATTCTAATATTCATACTAATAGGAATGATTATATATTGCTATCAGTATGAATGGAAAAAACTTGAAGTATTAGAGAAGGAGAACCGAACCACTGATAAGTTGCGCCGACATGTTAATGAATTAAACTTTCGCTTAACAGGATTTTCTCTGTTAGGAGAAACAATATTGGAATGGGATAATGAAGACATGGAACATTACCATGCCCGGCGTATGGCAATAGACAGTATGCTGTTCCGTTTCAAAGCTATCTATCCGGCAGAGCGTATCGACAGTATGCGCCATATTCTCGAAGACAAGGAGCGGCAGATGCGCCAAATCGTGCAGGTACTTGAACAGCAACAAGCCATCAAAGATAAGATAACCAGTCAAGTACCTGTAATCGTGCAGAAGAGTGTGCAAGAACAACCCAAGAAGCTGAAGCGAAAGGGCTTCTTGGGCATCTTTGGTAAAAAGGAGGAAGCAAAGCCCACCGTGACTACCACGATGCTCCATTCTCTTAACCGGAATATGATAGCCGAACAACAAGCGCAAAGCCGCCGTTTATCGGAACACGCTGACAGTCTTGCTGCACGAAAT
Organism: Parabacteroides sp. CH2-D42-20; assembly: GCF_003670185.1. Classification (NCBI taxonomy): domain Bacteria; kingdom Pseudomonadati; phylum Bacteroidota; class Bacteroidia; order Bacteroidales; family Tannerellaceae; genus Parabacteroides; species Parabacteroides sp. CH2-D42-20. The sequence continues at coordinate 18,711 of NZ_RAYG01000031.1, forward strand.
GCCGAGCTTAACCGTCAGTTAAAAAGTTTGATTCGCCAAATAGATGGAAAAATACAAGCTGACCTGCAAGAGAGAGAGGACGAGATAGCCACCATGCGTGAAAAATCGTTTATTCAGATAGGTGGCTTGACAGGATTCGTTGTTTTGTTATTGATAATCTCTTACATAATTATCCACCGAAATATCACCCGTATCAAACGATACAAGCGAGAAACTGCGGATTTAATAGAACAGTTGAAACAGTCTGTTGAACAGAACGAGGCACTGATAGCTTCCCGCAAGAAAGCCGTGCATACCATTACCCATGAATTACGTACACCGCTGACGGCAATAACCGGTTATGCCGGACTGATGCGGAAAGATTATAATACGGATAAAATCGGGGGTTATATCCAAAATATTCAGCAGTCCTCCGACCGTATGCGTGAAATGCTCAACATCCTATTGAGTTTTTTCCGTCTGGATAACGGTAAGGAACAGCCGAACATTTCTCCGTGCAGGATTTCCGCAATCATTCACACGCTCGAAACAGAGTTTATGCCAATCGCCATGAACAAGGGATTGGCTCTGACAATACATTGCCACAAGGATGGCCTCGTCCAAACAGATAAAGAACGTATCCTGCAAATCGGAAATAATCTGCTGTCAAACGCCATCAAATTCACGGAGGAAGGCGGTGTGTCGCTGACTACCGACTATACCGATGGAGTTCTGATAATTACTGTTGAAGATACGGGTACAGGCATGACCGAAGATGAACAGCAACGTGTGTTCGGTGCGTTTGAACGTTTGCCAAACGCTGCCGCAAAGGACGGCTTCGGATTAGGTCTTTCCATTGTTCTGCGTATTGTGACAATGCTCGGCGGTATAATCCGGCTGGAGAGCGATAAAGGTAAAGGAAGTCGCTTCACAGTGGAAATACCCATGCAGACAGCCGAGGAACTGCCGGAACAGATAAATCAAACACTGATTCATCATAACTATACATTCCATAATGTCATTGCCATCGACAATGACGAAGTGCTTCTTCTGATGCTGAAAGAAATGTATGTACAGGAAGGGATACACTGCGATACCTGTACCAATGCGGCGGGACTGATGGAAATGATAAGGAAAAAGAAATACAATCTATTGCTTACTGACCTGAATATGCCGGATATAAACGGCTTCGAACTGCTGGAACTATTGCGCACTTCCAACGTGGGTAATGCAAAGACGATTCCTGTTGTCGTGACAACCGCTTCGGGTAGTTGCAGCAAGGAGGAACTTATAGGACGTGGATTTGCCGATTGCTTGCTCAAACCGTTCTCCATATCGGAACTGATGGAGGTTTCAGACAAATGCGCCATGAATGTGGCGCAAAATGAAAAACCGGATTTCTCCTCCCTGCTGTCATACGGCAATGAAGCCGTCATGCTGGAGAAATTGATAACGGAAACCGAAAAGGAAATGCAGGCAATCAGGGAAGCGGAACAACAGAAAGACCTTCAGGAACTGGACGCCCTAACACACCACCTGCGCAGCTCTTGGGAGATAATCCGTGCCGACAGACCGTTGAGGGAACTTTATAAACTGATTCATCACAATGGCACACCTGACGACAAAGCAATAGGCAATGCCGTAAGAGCCGTGCTGGATAAGGGTTCGGAGATAATCCGGCTGGCAAAAGAAGAAAGGAAGAAATACAACAATGGATAAGACAAAAATCATCGTGGTGGAGGACAACATCGTGTATTGCGAGTTTGTCTGCAACCTGCTGGCACGTGAGGGATTCCGTACCGTGCAGGCTTTCCGCCTCTCGACAGCGAGGAAACTTCTGCAACAGGCCGCTGACGGGGACATAGTGGTTTCCGACCTGCGCTTACCCGATGGTGACGGCATCGACCTGTTGCGTTGGATGCGCAAGGAGGGTATGACGCAGCCGTTCATCATCATGACCGACTATGCCGAAGTGCATACGGCGGTTGAAAGCATGAAACTCGGTTCGCTGGACTACATACCCAAACAACTCGTGGAGGACAAACTCGTACCTCTGCTCCGTACCATACTGAAAGAACGGAATATCGGACGAAGCCGTATGCCCGTGTTTGCTCGTGACGGTTCCGCCTTTCAGAAAATCATGCACCGGATAAGGCTGGTAGCCCCCACCGATATGAGTGTGCTGATCTTCGGAGAGAACGGCACGGGCAAGGAGCATATCGCCCACCATCTGCATGACAAAAGCAAACGTTCAGGCAAGCCTTTCGTGGCGGTGGATTGCGGTTCGCTTACCAAAGAGCTTGCGCCGTCGGCGTTCTTCGGACACGTCAAAGGGGCGTTCACGGGTGCGGACAGCAGTAAGAAAGGCTATTTTCACGAGGCAGAAGGCGGTACACTGTTCTTGGATGAGGTTGGCAACCTCGCACCGGAAACCCAGCAGATGCTTCTGCGAGCCATACAGGAACGGCGGTTCCGTCCCGTTGGCGACAAGTCTGACCGGAGTTTCAATGTCCGCATCATCGCCGCCACCAACGAGGATCTGGAGAAGGCGGTCCATGAAAAGCGTTTCCGGCAGGACTTGTTGTACCGTCTGCATGACTTCGAGATAACTGTCCCGCCGTTACGCGATTGTCAGGAGGACGTCATGCCGCTGGCTGAGTTCTTCCGTGAAATTGCGAACCGGGAACTGGAATGCGATGTCATCGGCTTTGACGGGGAAGCCCGCAAGACATTGCTGACCCATGCGTGGCCGGGCAATGTCCGCGAGCTTCGTCAGAAAATCATGGGCGCGGTGTTGCAGGCACAGACGGGTCTTGTCACGAAAGAGCATCTGGAACTTGCCGTGACGAGGGCGACCTCACCCGTCAGCTTCGCCCTGCGCAGCGATGCGGAAGACAAGGAGCGTGTCTTACGCGCGTTGAAGCAGGCGAACGGGAACCGCAAGGTTGCCGCCGAACTGCTCGGGATAGGACGTACGACGCTGTACAACAAACTGGAAGAATATGGATTGAAGTATAAATTTCAGCAATCATAGTCCATAATTCGCTGAATTTAGTTACCCACAAAAGTATGTTTTTTCAAAAAATAGTATTATATTTGCATTTAGAAAAAGTGTTCTTTTGATTTAATGCAAAACGAGGTAAAATACAGAACTTCGCTTGTTTCTAAATCGTTACCCATCAAGAAACGAATCTTTGCAAACTATTCAAATTCAGCGATAAAGACAATTCGTAATGTCTTCTCATGTGAAACGAGATGTCCTTTGTTATCCCGCACTCTTTCATCACCTTTTTCAGTGGTTTGCAGATAGACCAGTAGTTGAGATTGGGGAACACGAGATTATTCTCTTGCAAAGGACGGTAACGCTCTATTATCTGCAAGGGTATATCCAGCAGTTTCACTTGGAACGGCACTTTTGTCTTGTGCCGTTTGGATAATATCCACTTCTCACCGTTCACTTCCACGATATTGTCATAGGTCAGTTCCTTGATGTCCACGAAAGAGAGGGCGGTGAAGCTGGCGAAAACGAAAATATCACGGATATAGGACAGCTTGGCATCCCCGAACTCGTGCGTCATCAACGCTTTCAGTTCGTCTTCCGTTAGGTATTCACGTTCCTTTACATTCGGGCTGATGTGGAATTGGGCGAACGGATTTCTCGGTATCAGACCGTTGAAGTGCGCACGCATGACAACGCCTTTCAGCCACATGCACTTTTCCCATATCGTCCCGTTGTGCAGTCCCGCTTCCGTTGAGAGGTAGGCGGCAAACTCCTTGATGAAGTCGGGCGTAATCTCCAGCATGGACATGTCCGTCCGTCTGTAGAAAGACTTGATGAACGCTGCCACATGGTTTCTCGCCACCACCCGTGAACGGTAGGTTGCCATAACCCTGTCCTTGCCGACACGTTTCTTGAACACCTCGTTTTCACGGTCGAATGCTTTGAGCAATGTCTCGTACTCGCTTCCGATGCCCTGATAGGCATTGCGCACCATTTCTGCAGTTACGAACGCTTCACGGTCGGATATGCGTTGGTAGTGCTTGATGATTTGCGCCTTGATGTTGTCCAATGCCAAATTGATGTCCCGTGCCTCCTTGCTCTTGCCTTTGGCTCGGTTGCCCTTGATGTCCCAAAGCGTTTTCGGGACACTCTGTTTGCAACTGAACTGCGCCACAGTCCCGTTGATTGTCACTCGTCCCATGATGGGGACAATGCCGTTTCTCTCCTTGCTGCCGTTCACGTAGAACAGCACTTTGAATGTACTTCTTGCCATACTCGTTTTTTTGTTTGCAAAGTTATTACTCAACGAGTTAGACCTTGATAAGCAAATCGGCGCAGAACGGCGCAATCAATGCAGGGAGCGTTAAAAATGCATCCCGCTTCGGGTAACGATTTGAAAACCGTTCTGCTTCATAGAACTGCTTTCCTTTGCGTTTCCCGTTTTTTGCGGTTGGCTTCACCTGGCACTATAAACGCTTTATAGATAGGCATTTCAGTGACATTTCAACCTCTTTTGTCGGTTATTCCAAAGATTTTCTGTAAGTTTGTAATTATTTTTTATTAATGACTTACCTTGCTCGCTACTTTTTAGAGGACAGCGATAAAGGTGATTAAACGAATAATGAACGTCTAAGAATCGGGGGTGAGTGGTGTCAGTCCCGATTCTTTTTTGTGATCAGGTATTTGTCATAGGCAATTCGAATGTTTAAGGTTATACATCTATTATTTTGTTATTTGCTCCTCGCCGATATCAGGATATCTTTTCCGTCTTTCGTGAAAGTGAATTGTTTCTCCGAGTTAATAATATCTAGCACCTCTTGTATACCTTGATCCAAGGAGAAGGTTCCTGTGTAGCGGATGTTCCGCAGACTGTCATGCGCCAAGCGGATATTTACCCCATAGTAATTCTCCATACGTTTTACGATAGAGACTAAGGTCTCATCCTTGAAACGATATTTCCCACCTACCCAAGCGTTCGAGATCGAGGCATCTGTCTCTGACAAGAAAATAGAGCCGGTCCGGTTATCCGACCGGGCTTGCTGGTTCGGCTTTAGCTTCATACTACTCATTTTCCGTCCTTGAGCGTCAAAAGATTCCAATAGGATACTACCACTTAATAAGGTGGTGACGCTAAAACGATCATCGTTGAAAGCCTGTATATTGAATGAGGTTCCGAGTACCGTGATTTGTTGGTTCTTTAGTTTTACGATGAAAGGTTTCGAATGATTCTTCGCAACCTCGAAATAGGCCTCACCCTCCAGATGAACCACACGCTCATCTCCATTAAAAGAGGTGGGGTATTTAAAACGGGTGGAGGCATTGAGTATGATCTTACTGCCGTCGGATAGCAATAGCGTGTTCGCACGTCCGCCTTTTTCCACTACAATCTCGTTATATTCCGTATCGCCAGCATATAAACGATTGCTTATCCATTGATTCATACCCACACCTATTCCCATAGCGATTACGATAATCGCCGCATATCTCAAGAATGAAAGCCAGAACTGTTTGCCAAGGACCTTGGATTTCACAGATACGCCAGAGATCGCATCCAGCTTTCCAGCCATTCGCTCCCAACTACGCTCCACGGAATAATGGTTCAAGAACGCCACTTCTTTCCGAGTGTCAAAAAGCCCCTTAAGCTCAAAGAAGTGGGCTTTATTAGCGTCACTCTCATGAATCCAAGCATCCAACACCCGAAGTTCATCCTCTTGAATCTCGTTCTGCAAATAGCGTATGATCAGTTCTTCTATCGAATTATTAAATTCCATTTTCTGTTTCATTTATAATATATACGACCGGTTCCCTCTTTTTACTTACGTATTCTACCGTATTTTCATCTAAAAAATAAAACCAGTGCCAGAAGTGCCAACACATTCCGTATGATCTTCAATCCTTTATAGAGTTGCGCCTCTACCGTACGTTGAGAGATATTTAGCATTCCTGCGATCTCCACTGATTTCTTCCCGTCCACATAAGCCAACGTAAAAACCTCTCGGCATCTGTCCGGTAACTTGGCTATTTCCCGGTAAACGGAGTCCAGACGCTCTTTCTCCAGCTCCGCCGCATCCGACTGATTATAATAACCTATCTCCTCTATCTTTAGTCTACGAGCAACCTCATCCGCATAAGTCATTTCTATTGATTTATGCTTTAGGTAATCGAGGCAAGCATTTTGAACGGAACGGAATAGGTATGTCTTCAAGCCTTCTTCCACGGAATAAATCTCTTTCTTTTGCCAGATCTTGATGAATATATCATGCACTAAATCTTCCGCCGTATCGCTATCCACATATTTCGAGGCATAAAAGATCAGTCTGGGGGCATTCTCCAGATATAATAATTTAAATTTATCTAACTCATGGTTCTTAATAATATAGTCTTTCATGCTCAATGTGGACATTTCTTGTATTATATTAGACAATTCAAGGCTTCTCCTTTATCTATATACGATCATAGAAACAGATCTACTTACGCCCACACGAAAAAAATAACACAAAAACAAAAAGCCCTATCCGAACTTAATCAGATAGGGCTTTCAGATTATTCTATCGCTAGATATTATCTCAACGGGATATATTGTACAAACGCCTCGATCGCCTCATAAGAAGCCAAACCTAATTGACGATACAACTCCGCAGTAGCACGGTTGCGATCTTCGGCACGCTGCCAGAACAAACGCTCGTCGTCACCCAGATACGGAGCGCTCTCGGCCTGCGATTGATGCTTCAAGATAGCGTTACGTTTGAAGCGCAACTCCTCCGGACTGATAGGTACGGCCATCTCGATATGGTCCATTTCCCATTCTGCCCATGCGCCGCGATACATCCATACACGGCAGTTCTTCATCCATTCCTCGTCTTTCACCTCGTCGATAGCGGCCAGTACGGCATCCAGACAAACCTTGTGAGTTCCGTGCGGGTCAGCCAAGTCACCGGCGACAAACATTTGATCCGGCTTGATCTCGAGCAACAGCGCCTTTACGATATCCTTGTCGGCCTCACTCAAATCATTCTTTTTCACTAATCCGGTCTCGTAGAACGGAAGATCCAAGAAATGAACATGATCGTCCTTCACGCCCGAGTAGCGGCAACCGTGACGGGCTTCCTCACGACGGATCGTTCCTTTCATAAAGAGGACATCCTTTCTCTCCGGCTCGCCGTTCTCCACCTTCTCGTAACGCAGGTAGTTGATGATCTCGTTCGCTTTATCCTTCACGGCCGAGTCGGGAGAGTATTTCTCACATACATCACGCAAATACTCGCAATAACGGATTACCTCCTCGTCGCCTACGGCAATATTACCGGAAGTCTCGTAAGCCACATGCACATCATGATGCTGGTCGCACAAACGACGCAAGGTTCCGCCCATGGAGATCACGTCATCATCCGGGTGCGGACTGAATACGATCACTTTCTTCGGATACGGGTTAGCACGCTCCGGACGATTGGAATCGTCGGCGTTCGGTTTACCACCCGGCCATCCGGTAATCGTATGCTGGATATCGTTGAATATCTTGATATTTACATTATACGCCGAACCATACAGGGCTAACAACTCACCCAATCCGTGCTCGCTATAATCCTTGTTTGTCAATTTCAAGATCGGTTTGTCCGTCAACTGACACAACCAAACGATCGCACGGCGGATCAACTTATTATCCCACTCGCAGCTAGTCACCAACCAAGGATGGCTGATACGAGTCAGGTCGTAAGCAGCAGAAAGATCAATCACGACCTTAGCGTTCGCATGATTCTGCAAATAGCTGGAAGGAACGGCATCGCTAACCTTGCCCTCAACGGTCTTAGCGACAATACTAGCCTTATCCTCGCCCCAAGCCATCAAGATCACGCTGCGGGCGTTCATCATCGTAGAGATACCCATCGTGATAATACCGGCCGGTACATTCTCCAGCGAAGGGAACGTACGGGCAGCCTCCTTGCGAGAAGCACCTTCCAACAAGACCATACGGGTACGCGAGCTGATCGTCGTTCCACCCACGTTGAACATGATATTGCTGGAGTTACCGATACCTAGCAACATGCAATCGATACCTCCCACGGATTGGATCGTCTCCTCATACTGGCGACAGAAATCTAGGATAGCGTCTTTCGGCATGCTTCCGTCCGGGCAATAGATATTCGCAGGATCGATATCGACCTGATCGAATAACTCCTCTTTTAGGCGAGCCAGATTTCCGGCGCTGGGATTAGCCAATGGATAGAACTCATATTCCACGAAAGCAATCACGTTGCGGAAACTTAATTTCTCCTCTTTATGCATACGGATCAACTCCTTGTAAACGCTTAGCGGAGAACGTCCTCCGGGTAAAGCGATCACGAAGGGCTTACCGATATCTTGTTTTTTACGGATTTGTGTTGCTATCTCTTTAGCGATAGCGAAAGAACCTTCCTCGGCCGATTCGTAAATGTTTGTCGGAATCTTTTCCAAACGGGTTAAAACAGAATGCTCGAAAGCATTTTCCGGGCGATAATACCGCAACGGTATACGCGTCAGAGTAATTTGAGAACTAAGGTTCGTTTTCATGTTTAATTATTGATTTAGTATTACAATCTTACTTGAATCACAAATATATGAAATAAGTACTGATATCGCCATACGTTGATAGAACAAATTTATTAGCCGAAAGGTTTGATCTATATCGCCTAAAAATAAAAAAGAACCGTCCCGGCCAGCCAAGACAGTCCCTTCCTTATATTATTAACGAGCTTAGACCAATGTATTTGTCTCCGGAACTAAATTTCCCATGCTCCATACCGCACGCACATTCAACTTACGATCCAAGATCACGATATCCGCGTCCTTCCCTCTTTGCAAGGTTCCGGTGCGATCGCTTACCCCCATCAGGCGGGCAGGAGTCTCCGAAGCCATACGCACGGCGTCGGCCAAGGGAATATCCGCTTTCTGCACCATCGTACGCACCAATACGTCCATCGTAGCGATACTTCCCACCAATGAGGAGTGATCCGCCAACTTGCATACGCCATCCTCAATGATAATGCGGGGATCGGATAAAGGCTTACCCTCGTTGGCGGCGCAAGAAAGAGCGTCCGTAACCAAGCAAGTACGTTCCACTCCTTTCAGCTTATAGACCAATCGGAGGATCGTAGAGGGTAAATGACGCCCATCAGCGATCACCTCTACCGTCATATCGTCCATCAAGAAAACACTTTCCACCGTTCCCTCGTATTTATATTCCCGACGCTTATGGAAGCCCGGCATAGCGTTATAGAAATGGGCCGCATGCGTGAAACCGGCGTTGTAAGCGGTCTTAATATCATCAAACTCCGCTTCCGTATGCGAGATAGCGGGCAGGATTCCCCTCGACTTCAAGTATTGGGCGAACTCAAGCGTACCCGGTATCTCCGGGCTGGAATCCCAACGCTTGATGCAATCCGTGCGTTCCAATATCTCTTTATATTCTTTCGGGTCGGCGGAATTCTCCTTATCGATAAACAGGCTCGCCGCCATCTTCGGATTCAGATACGGTCCCTCGATATGCAATCCCAAGATAGGGCCGTCTTTTTTCCTCATCATCTCCTCGCATACGGCCACCGCCTTATCGATCACCCCAATTTCCGGAGCCAACACGGTAGGGAATATCGTCGTGGCCCCATGCTTCTGATGGGCAGCTACCGCACCATGAAAAGCCTCTTCCGTACATTCGGAGAAGTCGAAGCCCCCACCGCCATGGATATTCATCGCCACGAAACCGGGGACGATAGACATTCCTTTCGCGTCCACCACCTTGGCGCCAATCACCGCTAAATCGCTATTTGTAACCTCTAAGATCTTCCCATCGCTAATCAATACGGAACCATCCTTCATCCAACCTTGCGGAGTAAGGATATGGCCATTTATAATTTGTGTCAACATAATCGTTCTTGTTTAGAATAGTTTATTCGTACCTTCAACCAACTTACCCATCGCCCAGACCGCACGGACATTCAAGTCACGGTCCAACAAGACGATATCGGCGTCTTTGCCCCGCTGCAAGGTTCCCTTGCGATCGGATACGCCCATGATACGGGCGGGAGTCTCCGAGGCCATACGCACGGCATCCTCCAAGGGAATCTCGGCCTTCTGCACCATCGTACGGATCAGGCGGTCCATCGTGGCGACACTACCCGCCAAGGCCGATCGGTCGGCCAACTTACACACGCCATCCTCGATGATGACACGGGGATCGAAAGCGACTTGGCTATCACTGGCGGCGCAAGCCAAGGCATCCGTGATCAGACAAGTGCGTTCCACACCTTTTATCTTATAGACCAGACGAAGGATCGTAGGCGGCACATGGATACCATCCGCAACGACCTCGACGGTCATATCATCGAGCAGATAGATGCTTTCCACCGTTCCCTCATACTTATACTCGCGGCGTTTATGGAAACCCGGCATGGCGTTATAGAAATGGGTGGCGTGGGTATAACCTACCTCATAAGCGGTCAAGATATCCTCAAACTCGGCTTGGGTATGCCCTACCGAGGCGAGTACGCCTTTCGAGGTGATATATTTACCGAACTGCATCGCTCCCGGAAGTTCCGGAGCGGCGTCCCAGCGCTTGATGCAATGCGTTTCCTCCAACAGAGGGATATATTCCTCGGGATCGGGATTCTTGATGTTCTCCGGGATCTGGCCACCGGCCATTTTCATGTTGAAATAATGTCCTTCTAAGTGAAGCCCCAGAACCGGGCTATCTTTCTCGGCCATCAGTTTCTCGGTGGTCTCGGCAGCGGCACGGATCATCGGGATGGTAGAAGAGGATAAGGTGGGGAAGATACTGGTCGTACCGTGTTTCATGTGCGTGGCTACCGCCGCACGGAAAGCGTCCTCGGTGCCTTCCATAAAATCACGGCCTCCACCTCCATGCACGTGAATTTCCACACCCCCGGGAACGATATACATACCTTTGGCGTCTATCAAGGTTGCCCCTACTACCGCTAAGTCGCAGTTTGTTACTTCTAAAATCTTACTGTCGCTTATCAGTACCGAGCCGTCTTTCAGCCAGCCTTGCGGGGTAAGAATCTTTCCATTAATGATCTGTGTTAACATGATATGTGTTTTAAGCTTTCGCGTTTCTTTGGATAGCAAAGTTAAGGACTTTCTTTTTAAAACGAGTAAGCTATTAGAGGTTATTTTCAAAGAATAATCAAAATGACACTTTGTAATCCGAACCTCCGGAGAATCGAATATTCCGGGCCCTAAGTACAGCTCGCCTCTAAATCCGAAAGAAAATTTCAGTAATCAACTAATGGCCAACACCATACCCCAAAACAGCCTTTTATTCTAGCGAAATCAATTCATCCTAATTCATATCAAAGGGAGAGATTGGTATCATTTATAGGGTTACAATACGGTTCTAGCAGGGTAAGAATGCCTATTCACGAGTAGTCATAACCCTATTCTTGAGTAGTCACGATGCCCAACGGCGGCATACGCATCGGCCGATGGCAGTACTGGCGTAGCCCAACGCAGCCTATCACGCATGAGAAAAGGGATATTCTCCCCTTTAAAAGCCAGCTCTCGTACTCTCCCTTCCGCTATTTTGCGTCATCAACGGCAAGCGCTTGTCACGAAAACAGGAGTATTTGGATCAAAAAGATCAGATAAGCAGCCTTTCACTGACTAGCAGCCTTTTCATGAATCCTGCGTATTTAGCTCTTCCAACTCCATTGTCCGTTCGGTCCATAGATCCATCGCATCGGAAAGTTCTTTTTTTAGGGCAGAATATTCACCGTAGAGAGAAGCGTCGGAGGCACCTTCCGGCGTAGCCAGCTTCGCCTCGATAACGGCAATGCCATTCTCAAGCTCCGAGATACGGGCCTCGGCCTCGGCAACTGCTTTCTCCGCTTTCTTAATCGCTTTACTCAGTTCCTTCCTTGCCTCATAGGAGAGCTTGTTTTGAGATACCTGAGCCTCACCGGTACCGGATGTGGAAGTGCTCGTCCCGGTAGAACGTTCCAATTCACGCAAGCTATCCATTTTCTTATGCTCCAAGAAATTATAGATGCCGCCTAAGTGCTCGACGACTTTCTGGTTACCGAACTCATAGACCTTATCGACTAGGCCATCCAAGAACTCACGGTCGTGGGAAACCAGAATCACCGTGCCGTCGAACTCCCTCAAGGCGTCTTTCAGCACGTCTTTCGAACGCATATCTAAGTGGTTCGTCGGCTCATCGAGAATCAGCAGGTTGACCGGCTCCAATAACAAGCGGATCATCGCCAAACGGGTACGCTCGCCACCCGACAGGACTTTCACCTTCTTATCGGAAGCCTCGCCACCAAACATGAAAGCGCCTAGGATATCCCGTATCTTCAAGCGGATATCTCCTTGCGCTACGTAATCGATCGTATCAAAAACGGTAAGATTCTCGTTCAATAGTTGCGCTTGGTTCTGGGCGAAGTAACCGATCTTCACGTTATGACCTAATTGGAGCTTTCCGGTGAAATCGGCAATCTCTCCCATGATACATTTCACCAAGGTAGATTTACCCTCGCCGTTCTTTCCGACGAAAGCTACTTTATCGCCCCGGTTGATCGTAAGCGTCACATGGTCGAAGATCAGATGATCGCCATAACGCTTCGCCACCTCCTCACAAATCACCGGATAGGAGCCGGAACGGGGAGCAGGCGGGAATTTCAGCCGCAGCATGGCTGTATCCACATCGTCTACCTCGATACGTTCCACCTTCTCCAATTGCTTGATGCGGGATTGTACTTGTACGGACTTCGTGGCTTTATAACGAAAACGCTCGATAAACGCCTCGGTATCGGCCAATTTCTTTTGTTGGTTCTCATAAGCGCGCTGCTGCTGCTCACGGCGTTCTTGGCGAAGTACGACGTACTCCGAATATTTCACTTTATAATCGTAGACCTTGCCTAATTCGATCTCCAAGGTGCGGAAAGTCGTATTATCAATAAAGGCACGGTCGTGCGATACTAAGATCACGGCGTTGGCACGGGTAGCGATAAAGTTCTCCAGCCATTGGATGGATTCTATATCCAGATGATTCGTCGGCTCGTCCAGCAACAACACGTCCGGTTGCCGGAGTAAGAGCTTTGCCAGCTCGATACGCATACGCCAGCCTCCGCTGAACTCAGACGTCGGGCGGTCGAAATCGCTACGGCTAAAGCCTAATCCGACCAATGTACGCTCCAACTCCGCATGGTAGTTGTTTCCTCCCATCATCTGGAAATGCTCGGATAGGTACGTGACACGATCGATCAGCTTTTGATAGCTCTCGGAGTCATAATCCGTACGCTCCGCCAATTGGGTATTCAAGCGGTTGATCTCCTCCTCCATCTCATGGATATGCTCGAAAGCGCATTCCGCCTCCTCCCGCACCGTACGGGTATCAACTAATTGCATGTGCTGGGGCAAATACCCGATCGTAACATCTTTCGGTACGCTAACAGTTCCGGAAGTGGGTGATTGCAAACCGGCGAATATCTTCAACATCGTCGATTTACCCGCACCGTTCTTGCCCACCAAGGCGATACGGTCCTTCTTGTTTACCACAAATGAAATGTCATCAAAAAGCGTAAAACCGCCAAACTCAACTGTTAGTCCTTCAACCGAAATCATACTGTCTCTTTAATTTATGACCGCAAAGATACAACAGTTCAAGGTTTACTCACAAACTTTTCAATTAATATCAGCACATCCTTATGCAACGGAAGGGCGGGATCGGTATAGGTAGCCATTTGCCTCTGCTGGTCCATCGTATCGCAGGTCTTCATCAGATGGTTCATATTTCCAATCAAATGATAATCCGCCGAAGGCTGGGCTTGCTTCAACAGTTCGGCATCTTTTACGGATACTTGCATATCCTTATCCCCTTGTAAAATCAACACCGGCACTTTTAATTTTTTGATGATTTCTTGCGGATTATACGTATACCATGAGATCATATAAGGCTGTACCGACGAACGGAACAAGGATTGTAAGCCGATCGGCACGTCCGGTACGAGCTTCCCTCCCTTCAAGGACGCATTTATCGACTTTACCATGTCCCGGATCACTTCCGGCTGACCCGCCATTTGCTCCTCCACGATCTCATAGGCCGGACGCCCCGCACCCGCCACCGAAATGTATCCTTTCACTTTCGGGTTATCCACCGAAGCCGCCATACCGACCAACGCTCCCTCGCTATGCCCCAACACATAGATTCCGGAAATACGTTTATCCCGGCTCAAATAATCGATCCAGCCTCGTGCGTCCTTGATCCCGTCCTCGAAACGCATGGAATACTCATCCTTTCCCGCTGAGGCGCTGGAGGCGATACCCCGTTTATCATACCGCAAGGAAGCGATACCTTTTCCCGCTAGCCCTTCCGCCAAGTATTTAAGGGAGTTATTCTTACCCGGCAAGGCGGCGGAGTTCCCGTCCATATCCGTAGGGCCGGAGCCGGGGATGATCAATACCACAGGATAACCGGACTCCTGATTGGGAGTTACCATCTTCCCTTTTAATGCCCCGGTAGACGTATTTAACACCACCGAACGCTCGTTCAACCGTACAGGCAACTGCGGCAAACAAGACAAGGATACGAGAAGAAAGCAGGCAAAAACTATCAGTTTCTTTTTCATAACGGAATCAATTTATATACTTAAGCACATGAGACATACAATCTCAATATTCGCCAAATGTAACTAAAAAAGGGGAGAACCTCTCGGCCTTCCCCCTTCTTTATCTAACATCTTTATAGGAAATTAATAACCCGGATTCTGTTTCAAGTTCGGATTCTTATCCATGCTTGTTTGAGGAATCGGCAAGTAACGGTTACGAGAAGAGAACTGGCGAGTCTCAATAACAGCCGTACCCGTGATTTCCGCACGTTTAGTAGGCTCAGACTCCCCATAATTAATCGTTCCTGTAACACGTAACAAATCACCATTCATGACTTTCTCGGCAAGCATCTTTCCATCTTCCTGCCAACGGACGATGTCCGCACGGCGCAAGCCTTCGCCGGCCAACTCTACCGTACGCTCACGACGGATCAATTCACGAAGTTTATCCTTCGTCCCATATTTAGCCTTATCCACTTCCCCCATTCCTACACGCTGGCGGATCTGGTTCAAATAACCATAGATCTCATCAGAAGGACCGCTCAGCTCATTCGCAGCCTCCGCATACGTCAATAGAACCTCCGCATAACGGAATACGATCGGACAAGCTCCCGAACTCCAAACATCTCCATATTGATCCATCGGATCCAAGTATTTCGCCCAAGTCAAAGCACTCTTGGAAGCATTATCTGTATAAGTCGGGAAGTTCTTGTTGACAGTACCATCTTGAAGTTTCTCATCTAAAGTATTCAAGATATCACCTCTCCAGTCACGTCCCGGATATAAAATGGTCATGGCCATACGAGGGTCGCGATTCGCAAACGGATGCTTTGCGTCATAAGTCTTCGACTCTTCTTTCGTCAATCCATCAGACATTTCATACATATCCACCAAATTCTGGGTCGGGACGATAGAAGACCAACCTTGGTCTACATTATTGTACATTTGCCCGATGGTTCCCAATCCGTCCAACGTCTCAATATTCTGATCCGCTAGGATTATCTCTTTAGAATCCACTCCCGATACCTTAAAAAGATTCGTATAATCCGGATCCAACTCATACTGCTTCAAATCAATGATTGCCTTAGCTGCGTCTTTTGCCTTTTGCCAATCACCATAATACAAAGCCTCACGCATCTTGATAGCTAAAACAGCACCTTTAGCGATATAGCCACGAGCCTCCGGAGCCTCCGCGATCCCAGCTAAGGCCTCGTCTAAATCCTTAGCTATATAATCGCGTACCTCTTGTTCCGTATTGCGTTCCACTTTAGCCTCGTCTGCACTTGAATAAGAACTAATAATAGGCACACCACCATACCACCAATTCATCAAGAAATACTTATAAGCACGGATCGCTTTAGCTTGAGCCACATAATTAGCTTTTACAGCGTCACTAGAAAACGTCACCTTGTCTACATTCTCCAAGAATGTATTCGCCTTACGAATCGACTTGTAATCATAAAGGATCTGCCCAGGATTAGAACTAGACAATGACCCATCCCCCCACGGGCGGAATCCTTCCCAAGGGAAATTATTATAGCCTATATCTGAGCCACAATCCAGATAAAGCAACGTATTTCCATCTAGCAAATCCTTATAACAGCCTACTATGAAGCCCTTCGCATCCGCCTCTGTCTGCCATGTGGTAGAGGGAGCCAACTGATCCTTAGGCACCGTATCCAGAAAATCCGAACACGAAGTAGATAACGCAGCCATACCAGCCGCCAACATATATATTGATAATCGTTTCATAAAATCTTCTATTTAAATGGTCTTAACTAATTAGAATGTCACATTTACGCCAAAAGAATTTGTCATCACTAATGGGTAGCTAGACAAACGGGAACTAATAGTCTCCGGGTCTACGTTCAATGGCATAGAATCTATCGTAAACAAATTCTCCGCAGAATAATAAACACGTACATTCGACAAACCGATAGCGTTCAGCACACTCTTTGGAAGCGTATATCCTAATTGCAATGTCTTCAGACGCAGGTAACTGGTATTAATTACCCAGAAATCAGACATCACGTTAGAAGCCTCACTCGGAGATTTTCTAGACTCCGCTACACGCGGCATACTTGCATTGGTATTTTCCGGTGTCCAGCTATCCAGCCATGCAGTAGAAGGATGTCCGGCACTACCCGAGAACTCACCAAACGCTTCTTTCGTAAACGCACGGCCTACATTAGCCGCACCGGTGAAGTTCAAAGTCAAGTCAAATGCTTTATAGCCTACATTCAAGTTCAAACCAAATGTAACAACTGGATTGATAGTCTTAGACAATACACGGTCATCCGCATCCAGCTTTCCATCTCCATTCGTATCTACATAACGTAAATCACCGGCTTGGAAATCCTGTCCGAACGGGTAGCCGTCTTTTCCTTTATAGGTATCCATCCATTGCTGTGCCTCCGCATCAGATTGGAAAAAGCCATCAGCCTTATATACATAGTAAGAATCGATTGGCTTTCCAACAAAACGCCACAAATCACCGTCATCAGGATTTGTCATACGGTCTACACCTCCTAAATCCTCGATCTTGTTCTTATTATAGGCCATATTTCCCATCACATTCAATGACCAGTCATTCCACTTATTGTTATAACCTAGCTGTACCTCGACACCTCGGTTACGCATAGAACCCACGTTATCGAAATAAGGATCCAAGCCAAACTCTGTCGGGACCGGTACCTCCATGATGATATCCGTAGTCTTGCGATCATAGTAATCAAACGTGAAAGTCACATGATTAATAACCGCATCCAAGCCAATACCCCAAGTCGTAGATTTCTCCCATGACAAATCCTCGATACGATAGGCTTTCTGATAATATCCCGTCGTCAAGTTGCCTCCTATAGGATAATTACCATCCAAATTATAAGTCTGCATCCAAGGATAATATTGGTTCTCCCAAGGGTTCGATTTATTCAAGGCGTCTTGATTACCTAACATACCCCAAGAAGCACGAATCTTCAAACTGCTCAACCAATCATGCGTACTTTCCATAAACTCCTCCTCGCTGATACGCCAAGCACCGGAGAAAGAAGGGAAATATCCCCAACGATGTCCCGGAGCAAAACGAGAGGAAGCATCCGCACGGAAGTTTGCCTCTAATAAATATTTTCCCGCAAAATCATAATTAATACGCCCAAAATAGGAAAGCATGGCAAGCTCTCGGCTCAAACCATCATTTGTTTGTGTAGAAGCCCCACCGGCATCCATATCATTCAGGCTATTACTCGGGAAATTATTCCTCTGCATCTGATTCTTGCTAACCTCATACTTCTCCGCATGATAACCTACCATCACTTTCAAGCCATGCTGACCAAAGTTCTTGCTGTAATTCAGCAAAGCATCGAAATTATAACGTTTCCAATTCACGAAACGTTCAACCAAGGAAGTGGTACGAGACGCAGATGCCGGATCATCCGGTATGCTCAGAACTCGCTCCGTATGACGTTGGTCCTCGTTCACATAGGCACCCGTCACAGTAGCCTTCAGCCCATCAATAATATCATAATCAACAGAAAGTGCCCCCGTAAAATTCTGGTTACAATTATCCACCGTCTGCCCGGAATCCAACCATGCGATAGGGTTACCATCGTTAGTTTGTCCGTATTTGCCATCCTTATCCTTGACAGGAATCATCGGACTAATAATATTCAATTGACGGATAATCTGGTCGGAAGAACCACCATAATAGCTAGCATTCGGATCCGAGAAGTCATTCTTGATAAAAGACATGTTCATCCGAACAGCCAGTTTCTTCGTCAACTGCATATCCAGATTCGTACGTCCGTTAAACTGTTTACGATCTGAGTTAGGAAGGATACCCGTCTGCCCTAAATATCCGGCCGAAGCCATATACTTCACGTTCTCCGCACCTCCTGTAATACTAACATTGTGCTTATGCAACAAACCTGTCCGATAAGCCTCATCATTCCAGTCCGTATTAGGATGTCCGTAAGGATCAGAGCCATCCTCAAACATCCGGATGTCCTCGTCACTATAACGTCCCGGCTCGAAACGATTCCACAAACGTGCGTAATCGGCTGAGCTGACACGATCAATCATGGAAGTAGCTTTCGAGGCACCCACATATCCGTTATAAGAGATACGAGGAGCACCCGTCTTACCACGTTTTGTCGTGATCAAGATAACACCATTAGAAGCCTTCGAACCGTAAATAGCGGCGGAAGAAGCGTCTTTCAATACAGAAATACTCTCAATATCATTCGGATCGATATCATTCATGGAGCCACTCTCGATACCATCGATCAAGATATATGGGCTGGCAGAGTTCAAAGTACCGACACCACGGATACGGATCGTACTACCATCCTGTCCCGGACGGCCTTGACCCGAGGTAACGGTTACACCCGGCATCATACCTTGAAGACCGGAAGACACGTTGGAGATAGGACGGCTTGTCAACTCCTTGCTATCCAATTGGGCTACCGCTCCCGACAAGTTCGCCTTCTGTTGCGTACCATAACCGACAACGATCACCTCATCTAATTTCTGGGTATCTTCCTGCAAGGATACATTGATGGAAGGCTCTCCATTATATTTGAATTCTTGAGTTAGATAACCGATAAAGGATACTTGGATCACATCCCCTTTCTTCACATCCAACACGAAATTACCATTCATGTCGGTTACAGTACCATTCGTAGTACCTTTTACAACTATTGACGCTCCAGCCACAGGGCCAAAACTGTCACTAACCGTTCCCTTCAAACTACCTTCTTGCTGGGAAATACCTACCCTCGGAATTATCGCCGCACGATCAGAAGCATGAACCACACCTCCGGAACAAAACGCTGCAGACAATAGAACAAAACTGACAGGTCTTACAATTTTCAACATAAGAATCGTTTTTTGTTTATTAAATAGCTGTTACTATTATAAGACTTAAGGCATACTATTTTAGATCTCGTTTCTTATAATATTCACTCTTCTAAATCATTAATGTATAATTATAAATCCTCGGTTAACTACCATGAAAGCACTTCTTCATCGTTCTGGCGGAACTTATAATCATTAGACGCAGCAAATATAGCACTATTTTTAATTATAAAACAAAAAAGACTAATTTTTCGCATACGAATCTAAAACGACACCACCTAATTATTAAAATATTTAACAAACAATCTTTTCAACCATAATCTTTTTTAGTATGGAGCTATGGACATCAAAGAGGTATATGGTTTGAAATTCAAACATGAAGTTAGTGTATATGAGTAATAAACGGAGTTCCGCCAGAACTACGTACTTATAGAAGCCTGATTAATATTAAGGCACTTATTCCATTTATTCCTTTATAACCACTATTTATCATGAAAAAGTTGTTATCTTCGTCCCTTGTAATAACTAATTATTAAATTATGAAAAAGAAAAGCTTAACTTTATTACTAGCGACTACGGTGGCAAGCAGTATCCTATTTTCGTCCTGTATAGGATCTTTTGGTTTAACAAACAAACTTTTAACGTGGAATAGAAGCATCGACAGTAAGTTTGTTAATGAGCTAGTGTTCATTGCTTTCTGGATTGTCCCGGTTTACGAAATTTCCGCTTTGGCTGATGTCCTTGTGATCAACTCTATCGAATTTTGGAGCGGAAGTAATCCTGTAGCAGATGTAGGTAACGTTAAAACAATCGATGGTAAAGACGGCGTTTATACCGTAGAAACAAAAGTTGACGGATACCATATCCAAAAGGAAGGCGACGAGAAAGCGCTTGACTTAGTTTTCAACGAAGCAGATCAAAGCTGGAATGTAGAGGCTGACGGTGAAAGCACAAAATTGTTAAAATTCAATGGCAATGACGAAGTTGTCATGTACCTACCGGACGGAAAAGAAATGAATGTCGAGTTAAGCCAATCTGGGGTTTTAGCATTCCAGCAAGTAGCTAACGGATATTCTTACTATGCAGCTAAATAATTGAAAATTGAGAATTGAAAATTATGTAGAGTCACTTCTAATTTTCAATTCTCAATTCCCCAGTGCTAATCTAAATAAAATACGATGAATATGAACTCTATCAAAAAAATGATGCTTTCCGGAGCATTAGGTTGCCTTATTTCCGGAATGGCTTATGCGGGCGGTTCTTCACCCCAACCTGCAAAACCTTATTGGCAAGACATCCAAGTGGTAGCCGTAAACAAGGAAAAACCCAGAAGCTCTTTCATGAGTTATGCGGACCGGGAAACCGCCCTCACCTCTCGATTTGAGAAAAGCCCGTACTATTCCCTATTAAACGGTACTTGGAAATTTTTCTTTGTCGACTCTTACAAAGATCTTCCTCAAAATATCACAGATCCTTCCGTTAATACCTCTTCATGGGATGATATAACCGTTCCCGGAAACTGGGAAGTACAAGGGCATGGCGTAGCCATTTATACGAATCATGGTTACGAATTTAAACCAAGAAATCCCCAACCTCCGTTATTGCCGGAAGCGAATCCGGTTGGCGTATACCGCAGAGACATCGAGATACCCGCAAGTTGGGATAACCGGGATATTTATTTACACATCGGCGGAGCTAAATCCGGCCTTTACGTATATTTAAACGGGAAAGAAGTGGGTTATAGCGAGGATTCCAAAAATCCCGCCGAGTTCCTGATCAATAAATACCTGCAACCCGGAAAGAATGTGCTTACATTAAAGATATTCCGTTGGAGCACCGGTTCTTATTTGGAATGTCAGGATTTCTGGAGAATGAGCGGTATCGAACGTGACGTATTCCTTTGGTCTCAACCCAAGGCCAGTATTCAAGATTTCCGTGTCGTCTCAACTTTGGACGATACGTATACGAATGGAATCTTCAAACTGGCGGTAGACTTAAAGAATCATACCCAAGAAACAAAAAACTTAAATGTCGGATATGAGCTTTTGGACGCAAAAGGTAATCTTATGGTCTCCGAGGCTAATGATATATGGGTAAGTCCTGCAAGTCCTCAAACAGCATCTTTTGAGTATGATTTAAAGAACGTAGCCCCTTGGAGTGCCGAGCACCCGAATCTATACAAATTATTGATGACGATAAAAGAAGAGGGTAAGGTAATCGAGGTAGTTCCATTCAACGTTGGTTTCCGCCGGTTCGAGATGAAGCAAATCGACCAAGTAGCGGAAAACGGAAAACCTTATACGGTCTTATTATTCAACGGACAACCGGTGAAGTTCAAGGGAGTCAATATCCATGAGCATAACCCGGAAACCGGACATTACGTTACCGAGGAACTCATGCGTAAGGATTTCGAGCTGATGAAGCAAAACAATATCAACGCTGTCCGCCTATGCCACTATCCGCAAGACCGTAAATTCTATGAACTCTGCGACGAATACGGATTGTATGTTTACGATGAGGCGAATATCGAGTCTCACGGTATGTATTACAGCCTGAAAAAAGGCGGCACTTTGGGTAATAATCCGGAATGGCTGATCCCGCATATGGACCGTACGATGAATATGTACGAACGAAACAAGAATTATCCGAGCGTTACTTTCTGGTCACTCGGAAACGAGGCTGGAAACGGATACAACTTCTATCAAACTTATTTATATCTGAAAGACAAGGAAATAAATAGCATGAATCGTCCGGTGAACTACGAACGTGCTCTTTGGGAATGGAATACGGATATGTACGTACCTCAATACCCAAGCGCTGAATGGCTAGAGGAAATCGGACGTAAGGGTAGTGATCGTCCGGTAGCTCCTTCGGAGTATTCACATGCGATGGGTAACTCTTCCGGTAACTTATGGGATCAATGGAAAGCGATCTATAAATACCCGAACCTGCAAGGCGGATTTATCTGGGACTGGGTGGACCAAGGTATCTTGGAAAAAGATAAGAATGGACGTGAATATTATACCTATGGTGGTGACTATGGAGTAAACGCCCCTAGTGACGGAAACTTCCTTTGCAACGGTATAGTAAACCCAGATCGTACCCCGCATCCCGCTATGGCAGAGGTTAAATACGCCCATCAAAATATCGGGTTTGAGGCGATCGATTTAGCGAACGGTTTATTCCGCGTCACGAACCGTTTTTATTTCACGAACCTAAAGAAATATATGGTCCACTATAGCGTAACAGCCAATAATAAAGTTGTACGCTCCGGTAAAGTCTCTTTGGACATAGAACCGCAAGCTTCTAAGGAATTTACGGTTCCCGTAGGCAACTTAAAGCCACAAGCCGGTACGGAATATTTCGTAAACTTCAACGTAACGACCGTAGAAAAAGAGCCGTTAATCCCTATCGGACACGAAATCGCTTGCGATCAATTCCGCTTACCGATCGAAAACCCCAAGAAGACGTTTAAGACCAGCGGCCCTAAATTAACGGTTTCAACCAATGGAGATAACTTATCGGCATCCTCCTCAAAGGTAAACTTCGTGTTTAACAGGAAGACAGGAATCGTTACTTCTTATAAAGTGGATGGTACGGAATATTTCAGCGAGGGTTTCGGTATCCAACCGAACTTCTGGCGTGCGCCGACCGATAACGATTACGGAAACGGTATGCCAAAACGCTTGCAAGTCTGGAAGGAAAGCAGCAAGAACTTCAACGTGACAGACGCTACCGTCACTATGGATGGCAATAACGCCGTGGTTAACGTGAACTATTTATTGCCGGCAGGAAATCTATACATTGTTAATTATACGATCTATCCAAGCGGAGCCGTAAATGTGGCCGCCCGTTTCACATCCACGGATATGGATGCCGCCCAAACCGAGGTATCGGAAGCTACTCGCACGGCAACCTTCACTCCGGGACGTGACGCCGCCCGTAAAGAGGCCTCCAAACTAAACGTTCCTCGTATCGGTGTTCGCTTCCGCTTACCGGCAAGTATGAATCAAGTGGAATATTTCGGACGGGGACCTGCTGAGAACTACTTGGACAGAAACGCCGGTAGTATGATCGGCTTATATAAATCTACAGCCGAGGAATTATATTTCCCATATGTACGCCCGCAGGAAAACGGTCATCATACCGACACTCGTTGGGTATCACTTAGTACCGGCAAGAAAGGCTTGTTGATCCAAGCGGATAATACGATTGGATTTAACGCTTTGCGTAATTCCATAGAGGATTTCGATGACGAGGAAGCAACTGGGCTACCCCGTCAATGGAGTAATTTCACACCAGAGCAAGTAGCGAACCATGATGAAGCCGCAGCAAAGAACGTATTACGTCGCCAGCATCATATCAACGATATCACGCCTCGCGACTTCGTTGAGGTTTGCGTCGACTTGAAACAACAAGGTGTAGCAGGTTATGATAGCTGGGGTTCACGTCCGGAACCAGCTTATACATTACCCGCAAACCGGGAATACAACTGGGGCTTTACCCTTATTCCGCTTAAATAAAGAAAAGTCATAACTTATCCATAACAAAGGGAGTGTATTAGGCTTAATCCAATACACTCCCTTTGTTTATACTACTGCAACGGCTTTGCAGCACTACTGCAAGGCGGGTTGCAGTAACGTATCCTTATTTAATCACTTCCTTCAAGGTATTCTGTAAGTCTTCTCCAGTGATATTCTTGGCGATGATCACCCCATTCGGATCCAATAACACATTTGCCGGAATACCTCGTACCCCATAAAGAGCAGGGATCTCAGAATCCCAATATTTCAAGTCGGAAACGTGAGCCCAAGTCAGATGATCGTCTGCGATCGCTTTCTGCCATTTAGCCTTATCCTTGTCCAAGGATATACCTACGATCGTAAAGTTCTTATCCTTATATTGCTGGAAGGCATTTACCACGTTAGGGTTTTCCTTGCGACACGGGGGACACCAAGAGGCCCAAAAATCCAATAACACATATTTTCCCCTAAAGTCCGACAATGACACAGAAACTCCTGCAGTATCCGGCAAGGAAAACTCCGGAGCGACTTGTCCGATCTGTACGTGTTCTAATTGTTTGATAATACCGTCCAAGTCCTTCACATAAGGACTATTCACCAATACCGGGGAAATCTTCGCACGAGTCGCCTTCAAATCATCCAAAGATAATTGGTAGGTAAAATAACGATATAGATAGAACGACGCCGCCGGAGAATCTGGATATTTCGAAATCAAACTGTCAATATCATACCCTTCCTCAAATACCTTCTCCGCATTTTCTTGAAAGACATCATTCACCGGTGAATTCTGTACGGTAATAGTCTCCCCGTCATTCCCGATCTTGACATTCATATCCGTATTCTCCAAGAAAAGTTGAACCGGATAGTTCATGCTCTCGGTTGCCAAACCGAATAGTAAAGGCTGATCTACCTCACCTTTAAAGGTGAATTTCCCATCTTTGATCTCCGCCGTATCCACGTCAAAGAACATTTTATTACGGAATGACTTCAAGTAAATTTTACCGTCGGGCATATTCTCTACCTCACCATTGATAACATATCCTTTTGGAACTTCTTGGCAACCAACCACCAAAAGGCCGGCAAGCGCCATCATACAAAATTGCTTCATTTCTCTATTCTATTTATTGATTACTTAAACCCAGGGTGATGATAACGTCCCTTTTTCAACGAGATCTTACCATATTCTATCGCACGCACCGGGCAACGATGAATGCAGGCAACACACTGAACGCAAGAATCGGCCCATTCCGGTTTTCCGTCACCCGACAGGGAAATCGTACCGGTCGGACAGACCTTCGCACAGATTCCGCAAGAGATACAGGCATCCGTAGCATAAAATCGGTTGCCGCCTATCGCAAAGTGAGTGAACAACGGATAGACCATATAGCTCTTCAAAAGAGGGACACTTCCCGCATAATACAAAGAGGGATTTCTCTTCTGCCGGATCGCCTCTACGATCTCGCCTACACGTTCCGGCGCTTTTTCCAGTTTCTCAGTCTCTACCATCTTACTATCCACGTCGAAGCCGGGCATCAAGACATAATTGTTCGGCATTTGTACAGAGAATCCTCCGGTTACGGCAATTCCCCGCCTCGCCAAGATGCTCCGCATGATCCGATCCGTATATCCACAATCATCACCACAAGTACAGACGAAATAAACCTCTTGCCCCTTATATCCGGACAGGATCAACCGGGAAATAAAGCGGGGCACCAATACAGCCGGCCCCCAAGAATGGACAGGGAACACAAAAAACACTTTCTCCCTCTCCCCCAATGGATAAGCATTCTTACCCTCATTCAACGCATCGGCAATGGAAACCAACGGCTCATCGAAAGCCGTCCCTAACGCTTCCGCAACCCAACGGGAGTTTCCTGTCCCTGTAAAGTAGAATATCATGCGCTCATTTTTTAGATGCAAAAATACATAATATCCAAATATATACGCTATCTTTATCTAGTTTAAGAAACCTAAAAAACAAATCTTATGACAACGATGGAATTAAATTTACGGAAAGAATATCTCTATGACTTGATAAAAGGCATGGATGAGGAAAGATTATCGAAAGTGGAGACCTATATAAAACGTTTGTGCTCTCCTACTTCCAAAAAGGCAACGAACTACCCTTGGACGCCATCGGTAGAAGAATTAGAATCTATGATAGCTGAATCTGAAGAAAACTATGAGAAGGGACTTTATATAGAGGAAGAAGAGATGAATAAGTTTTTTGAATCGATGAGATGAAACAAGCCATTACAAAATATTGTATTGTATAGAAAATGATGATTTCATCCACATTGTAGTCGTTTTCGATTGCAGGCAACCCCCCAATAAATAAATATCTTTTTTCAAATAAAAAAACAGCTATATCAAAAGTATTATAACCGGACGTTGGTTTCACAGAAAAACATCTATTTGTAAAGTCTACGTTACCAACGCCCGATTATAAAAACTTACACTCTTAGGAGATGATCAGATCTCAATATCCCAAATACCCGCCGAACGTTCTAATTCGACCAAGGCTGAGCTGTAATTAAACAGCGTCTCAATATACTGAGCTTGTACTTCATCGTAAGTACGCTGGGCGTCCAAGACTTCCAACAAAGAGACTTCCCCCCTATTATAGCTGTAAATCTTGCCATCCATCACCTCACGGGCTTGCCTTAAAAGCCCATCCTGATAATGATTGACTTGCTCGGCGAAAGATTGATAATTACGATATGCCTGCATCACCTCCGTCTGTACTTGCAAAAGAGCCTGCTTATATTGCGCTTCCGCCTGTTGCTCCCGATAACGAGCGGCACGAACCGTTCCCTTATTGAAATTAGAGAATTTCAAAGGAACAGTGATACCTGCCGTCACTCCGGTAAAAGGAGGTGCCGGGGCTTCCTCATTATAAACCCGGGCGTTACGGCTTACGGCGATAGACAAATCCACATCCGTATTCCGCTCCCGGCGAGCTACTTTCAAGGCTCTAGCGGCCACTTCCTTGTTTTTTAAGGCGGCTACCAAATCCGTACGCCCCTCGCTTGCCGCCGTGATTAAGTCGGCAAGGATAAAATCCCGAGGCTCCGTACGTAACTCAGCCTCTGGGTGAAATAAAGTATCCGTACTGAAAGTCCCCGTCAAGAAGTTTAAGTTCGAGAAAGCATTCTTTAATTCCGCTCCGGCTTGCAACAACTCGTTTCGTAAGACCCCGGCCTCTACCCGGCTCTGCGTAGCATCCACCTCACGGATTTGCCCCAATGAGAAACGGATACTGTCGCTCTCCGCCAATGTCCGGATATTCTCATAGGCATTCTCCTTTACCTTATACAACTCATGTTGCTTCAAGGCTTCCATATAAGCAATCGTAGCGTCTGCCCGGAGATTCCGGAAATAATCGGCCAACAAAGCCTCGGTCAACTCACTCTCGCTACGTGCCAATGAGATATTCGCACCCCGTTTTCCAAAAGAGAAAGTTTTGCTCAGTTCTACTTCAACACCTTCTCCCATTTGCAAGGAATTATTCTCATTATTGAAATAAGACACGGAAAGGTTCGGATCGTTAAACACCTTTGCCACCGTTACCTCAGCCTTAGCGGCCGGCACATTCAATTTCTCCGACGCATACTCAAGGTTGCCTTCCGCAACCCGCTCCATATATTGCCGATACGTAAGCGGAACCATGGTCTGGGCATTCACGGATAAGCATCCGCAGAGTAACGACAGGATTATATATTTCTTCATATCTTCTAATCTAAACATAGTATATCTTTTTAATTCCACCTCCGGATTAAGCGTGCAGCTCTTTTTCCTCCGATACCGGCGTCAAATCCTTCCCCTCATAATGTTTCTCGATCATATAGTATAAAGCGGGAAGTACATAAAGCGTAATAACCGTAGCAAATAAAAGCCCGTAAACGATTACCGTAGCCAAGGGACGCTGCACGTCCGAACCGATACCTGTACTAACAGAGGCAGGAAGCAATCCCAAGACCGCAACCGTAGCCGTCATCAAGATCGGACGGAAACGGTGCTTAGTTCCCGTTATCACCGCATCTTTCAAATCTCGTTCCCTTGTACGTAAGTTATTGATATGGGAAATCATGATCACGCCATTTTGGATAGCGACACCGACCAAGGCAATAAAACCAACCGCCGAGGAAACATTCAATGTCATTCCCCGCACATTCAACGCCAACATACCACCAAACAAAGCCAAGGGAACGACACTCATCATCAAAGCCGCCTGCCGGAATTTACCGCAAGCCGCAAACAACAGAAGCAGCATCAGTCCCAACGCCAAAGGAACCACAGCCCCCAAACGGGCATACGCACGATGCTGGTTCTCGAACTGTCCGGCCCATTTCAAATGCACGGAATCATGATCGTATTTCACCTCTTTATCAATCAACGCATTCGCCTTATTCAAGAACGCTGTCAAGTCCACGCCACGTAAATTAACCCGTACCGTCAAGTGCCGCTTATTCATCTCACGGGTAATCGTACTGGCACCGGTTGTCATCTTAATCTCCGCTACTTGCGAAAGAGGAATCTTCGTACCGGAACCGGTAGTCAGCAATAGATTACCGATACGTTCGGGAGAATTGCGGCTAGCGTCATCGAAACGACAAATCACGTCATAACTTTTACTTCCGACAAATATCTGGGAAATAGAGGCTCCACCGATCGCTAACTCAATCAAATCAGCCACATCCGACACGTTCAAGCCATACTGGGCGATACGGGCACGATCCGCGATAATCTGCAATTGCGGCAACGGAGGCTCTTGATCTACCGCTACGTCGGCAGCACCCGGTATTTCCTTCAACACATTAGCGACTTGATCTGCGATATGGCGACTTTCCGTAATATCATCGCTATAGATCTTCAACGCCAAATCACTATGAGCCCCGGCGATCTGATCCATCACCATATCGATGATCGGCTGTGAAAAACCGACCGAGTAGCCGGGCATAGTCTCCAACTTAGCTGCCATCTCCTCGATCAAATCCGCTTTCGTCTTACCGAACTCCCATGTACTATAGGGCTTCAATCCCACGCCACACTCCACATGGGAGAGTGAGAACGCTTCCGCCCCCTCATCATCGCGACCTACTTGGGTCATTACATATGAGACTTCCTTAAACTCTTTCAAAGTCTTCCGAAGCTCCGCCCCCATCTCCTTAGATTTCTCAATGGAAATACCCGGAGGAAGCTGTACCTGTATCCAGATCGCCCCCTCATCCAACGGAGGCAAGAAGTCTTTTCCTACGGTATAACTTAAAATCCCCGCTCCCAGCAATATCGCCAGTAACGGTACAATAACCCGTCTTGGCTTCTCCATCAATCGGGCAATTTGTGAATGATAAGCCGTGGAAAGTTTCTCCAACCAACGATTATGGTAAATCTTTCCCGGCTTACGATACGCATAAAAGGCCAATCCCGGAATCAAGAACAAGGCCACGCACAAAGCGCCCAGCAAAGCATACCCTACGGTATAAGCCATCGGCGTAAACAATTTCTTCTCAATATGCTCAAAAGCGAACAAAGGAAGATAGGCCGTTATAATAATTAATGTAGAGAAAAAGATCGGGCGAGCCACCTCAGTCGTACGGCGCAAGATCGAATCTTCCGTCAATACCTCATCCGGATGCCGTTCCCTTTTCTTCAAGACCGTCTCCATCATCACGATCGCTCCGTCTACCAAAATACCGAAGTCTATAGCGCCTAGGGAAAGTAGGTTCGCAGGAATATTCGTAACATGCATCAAGATAAAGGCAATCAATAGAGACAAGGGAATGGTTAAGGCCACCAACAAAGCGCCACGCCAACTCCCCAAGAATAAGATCAGTACTAAGACAACCAGTACCATACCCTCGAACAACGTATGCGATACAGTATGCAAGGTCGTATTAACCAAATCCGTACGATCCATAAACGGATGGATACGGGTTCCCTCGGGAAGTGTCTCGTTATTTAGTTCGTCTACCGCCTTATGCACATCATCCAACACCCGGGACGGATTCTCCCCCCTAAGCATTTGCACGATACCTTCCACGCCATCGGAGTAATCACGGGTATCGTCCGTAAAACCTAAAACGCCCTTACGCTCCAAGTTTCCGTATTTCAGTTTACCGATATCATTCAAGTAGACCGGGACACCATTCACGGTCTTGATCACGATATGTCCCAAGTCTTCCAAGTCCTTAACCAGACCGATTCCACGGATCACATAACTCAAATCCCCCCGGCTTAACATACTACCACCGGCGTTCACGTTATTCTTCTCTATCTTTTCCGTAATATCCCCTAAGGTAATGTCGTATTGCTCCATCTTATAAGGGTTCACCTCGATCTGATATTGGGTAGTGATACCGCCGTAATTACTTACATCCGCTACACCCGTAACCTGTTTCAGTCTCGGAATAATTACCCATTTATGCAAATCGGTCAACTCCCTCAAGTCTAAACGGTCACTTTCCACCACATAACGAAAGATCTCTCCCGTCGGCGAAGTCAAAGGATTTAAGCCGGGAACCGCATTATAAGGAAGCTCCACGTCTACCAACCGCTCTTGTACACGTTGCCGGGCCCAATAATCCTCAATACCATCATCAAAAACCAATACGACCGTAGATAAACCAAACGTATTCTTGCTACGCATTACGTTTAGTCCCGGCAGACCATTCATAGCCCGCTCGATCGGAATACTGATTTGTTGCTCGATCTCCTCGGCGGCCAATCCGGGAACTTGCGTCACGACTTGCACGGTGGTATCGGCGATATCCGGATAAGCATCTATCGCCAACCGCGTCCAAGAATAATAACCAACGATCGCTAAGAACAGAAATAACACGAACATCAGTCCTCGCCGATGTATCGCCAAGTAAATAATCCTTTTCATAATCCGTTAGCGTGCGTCAAGTAAATAAAACGCTCCCGTAGCTACGATCTCGTCACCTACGTTCAAGCCGGATAAAACCACCGTCTTGCCATCTTCAGTAAGGCCGGTCTCGATCTTTTGTTTCCGATAATCGTTATTCCCCAATTCCACCAATACGTACATATTCTCCTCTTCCTGCAAGATAGCGGAAGTAGGTATACGGATTACCTCCGCCTCACGGTCGCTCAACTTGACCGTGCCGTACATCTCCGGTTTCATCAAACGGGTACTGTTATCGCACTCGATCAAGACCTCCACCGAACGGGTATCGGGGTCCAGCATCTCGCTGATATGATAAATCTTTCCCGATATCGGTTTATCCGGCATGGCTACCAACCGAATTTCCACCTCATCCAAAGCCTGTATTAAACTCAAATCCTTCTCTTTTACATGGGCGACCACCCATACCTTGCTCAAATCGGCGATGACAGCTACTGGCTCGGCGTCCTCTTTCATATATTGCCCGATTACGATCCGATCTTTCACGACCTCACCGGCTATAGGCGAGCGAACGATCAATGGTTGCCCCAAAGCCATTTCATCCGGATTAATCTGAAAGACTTTTAATGCGGCTACCATATTCTCATAGTCTTTTTTCTTTAACTCGTAATTCACCTCGGCCTCTTCCAATTCCTTTTGGACACCAACCTTGTTTTTCATCAAGTCTTTCTCCCGATTCAAACTTTTCAAAGCCAGTTCCATCTCTTGGCGAGCTTGGTAATAAGATTTCCCCGCCTCATAAACAGCGGGAGCGCTAATCTCGAAGATCGGACTACTGGGGGCCACTTTCTGCCCTAAGCGAACGAACGATTTCGTAATTCGCCCGCTTACCGGTGAAGCCACCTCCGCATAATTAGAAGGAATCGCCTGTACGACCCCCGAGGTGGTAAACTCCATACGATAAGGTTCCCGTTTAACCGTTTCCTTTGTCAATTTGGATAAAACAGGAGATTCGGAACCGATATGTATAATATCCCCTTTGAGTGTTACGGCATTCGCAGACTCATCCTCTTGCTTTTGGGTATGGCAAGAGCATAGTACTATCGCTGGAAGCAATAGTAAAAATATAGATTTCATATAAGATGCGTAAAATGTTTAGTATAAAAAGTGATTCTAATTGCTTGATCCATATTTCATACTAAACAAGGGGGAGCACGCAGTATGGCACGCCAAACAGGGTGTAATGTTATCCCTTTTCCTGGCCAGGAAACCACCCTCATCAAAAATACCAAAGCCATAACCACCGACAAGTCTGGTATCAATTCCATACATAACCCTGTCAGCTCCTCGATCGTATTAAAACCGGCCGCACTATGATCATGATGGGGCAAGCCATCGGTACCCGGCAAATAAGGGTGAGAGTGAGTGATACTGTATGTCAGGAAATAGTGCGTATGGGTAAAGGTCGTACCACCTACGTAGTAACTCATGAAGAGTACCACCAAAAGGGGCCTTAACCATTGTAAGCTACGCAGTGTTTTCATTCGCCAATCCTGTTTACGCCGCAAAGTTATATAAAAGAATAACATTAAGCTTTACATATCCAGTACTTAAATTATAAAATTTAAAAGAAACCCCGACTTAAACAGACAAATTATTTGGTGTAACCCGATTTTATCTTTTTATTTGCAGTAATGAAATAAACACTACTTTATGAAAAAGATTTTACTCGTTTGTGCGGCGCTAGCCTGCATGGCGACTTCTCCTGTACCAGCGCAGGATGCGGCCGTAAAGAAAATTATCGAGATGGGTCAGAATGACAATCAAGTGATGCATCAGCTGGATATCCTTACGAACCGCTTTGGCGGACGTTTAATCGGTTCCGACGCTTATGAGAACGCCGCCGAGTGGATGGTGCGTGAGTTTAAGAGTTGGGGACTCGATGTCCAATTAGAAGAGGCCGGTACCGTCCCTGTCGGCTTTAATCGAGGACCTTGGTTCGGACGCTTGTTGAGCGACAACGGAATGATCCTGCATTTCGCCACCCCTTCCTACACTTCCGGAACGAAAGGCGTGCAACGTGGGCATGCGGTGATGGAGCCTCGTAACGACGAGGAGTTCCAGCAAATCAAAGGAAGGTTGAATGGTGCTTGGGTTCTTATCTCAGGGAAAAACGCAGGTTGGCCTATCGACCGCTCCGCCTCGGGAGATTCCATCCGTGCGGAGATCAAGAAAGAGAACAGCGAGATCATGAAGAAAAACAATGATCTAAGACGCCGCAACTGGGAAAACGGGGAGAAAAACGAGATGTTGCCTTATAAAGAATTCCCCGGATTATATTATAAGGAAATGTGCGAGGCCGGAGCTTTAGGTTTTATCCAATCCTCCACCGTACCTATCCGTGCGTTATACGACCGGAAAATGATGAACGACCCGAATACGAACTTCGACAATCTGCCGGAACTTCCGGATATCAAATTAGACGAGCATCAATTCGCGATCATCGAACAAATGGTGAAAGAGAGACGTACATTCGAACTAGAGTTCGATATTCGTAATCATTTTAAATTAGGCCCGGTTAAATACCATAATGTCGTAGCATCTATCAAAGGCAGCAAATACCCGGACGAATATGTTATTATCAGCGGTCACTTAGATGCTTTCGACGTGGCTACCGGAGGCATCGATTGCGGTACTGGAATCGGACCGATGATGGAAGCCGCTCGCATGATCGCCAAATCCGGAGCCAAGCCTAAGCGCACGATCTTATTTATCGGATTCGCCGGTGAGGAATTTGGCTTATTAGGAGCACAAGCTTGGGTGAAAGCGCATAAGGATAAATTACCCAAAATCGCTAATTTGTTCAATCGTGACGGTGGCCCGGAACCTCCTGTCGGTATCTCCGTCCCTCAAGCCATGTATGATGATTTCGTGAAGATCAGCGAACCCATCCAAAAAATCCGTCCGGACTATCCTTTCGAGGTAAAAGTTCGTGAACCCCGTAAACGCCCGACACGCATGGGGGGAACAGACGCATCAGTTTTCGCCATCGAAGGTGTCCCCACATTAGGTTTCACCACAGAAGATTTCAAAGGATATGATTTTGATTACGGCGAAATCTGGCATACGGAACGGGATTTATACACAAAGAACATCCCCGAATACCAAGAACATACGGCTACGGTTACCGCTATCATAGCCCTCGGTGTAGCGAATCTGGATAAGCAATTATCAAGAGAAGGTTTATATACCGAAGAGTAGGTCAGCACGATCGCTATCATAAGGAGTTTACAATGCCTATTGTAAGCTCCTTATGATGGGCATCATAAAAGACTTACAATGCCCATTATAAGAAATA
This sequence comes from Parabacteroides sp. CH2-D42-20, assembly GCF_003670185.1. Taxonomy (NCBI): domain Bacteria; kingdom Pseudomonadati; phylum Bacteroidota; class Bacteroidia; order Bacteroidales; family Tannerellaceae; genus Parabacteroides; species Parabacteroides sp. CH2-D42-20. The sequence continues at coordinate 52,885 of NZ_RAYG01000031.1, forward strand.
GAAAAAGGATATGCCCTAATAGACATATCCTTTTCTCATTCTAGGGTGAAAGATGGGGCTCGAACCCACGACCCTCGGAACCACAATCCGATGCTCTAACCAACTGAGCTACTCTCACCATATAAAAAAACCTTTCATTCTTCACAGACACCTTGGTTCATAAAACCTTGTTTTATTCATAACAAGATTTTTATCTAAAAAACCACAATGGGTGAAAGATGGGGCTCGAACCCACGACCCTCGGAACCACAATCCGATGCTCTAACCAACTGAGCTACTCTCACCATATCCGCCTTTCAAAGGATTCCCCCTTTAAGACGGCGCAAAGATAGGTATAAATTCTGATTACACAAACCTTTTGCGAACTTTTTTATCCATCCACTTACTTATAGATCGCTTTCTTTCCCGCTAACAATGTGTTACGCATCAAAGAAATGATTGTCATAGGCCCTACGCCACCCGGAACCGGAGTGATATAGGAACATTTAGGAGCCACCTCGTTAAACAAGACATCTCCCGTTAACTTAAATCCGCTCTTGGTTACGCTGCTTGGCATACGGGTTGTTCCCACGTCTACGATCACGGCGCCTTCCTTCACCATATCCCCTTTCAAGAATTCAGGAACACCTAAAGCCACGATAATAATATCAGCAGACAGGCACATCTCCTTCAAGTTCTTAGAACGGCTATGGCATACGGTCACCGTACAATCGCCCGGATAAGATTTCTGCATCATCAAGGTAGCCATCGGCTTGCCGACAATATTGCTGCGTCCCAAAACCACGCAATGCTTTCCTTGCGTCTCGATATGATAACGCTTCAATAATTCCAAGATACCGGCAGGCGTAGCCGATACGAAACAAGGTAAACCGATAGACATACGTCCCACGTTAATCGGATGGAAACCGTCCACGTCTTTACGATAATCGATCGCCTCAATCACCTTCTGCTCGGATATATGTTTCGGAAGCGGAAGCTGTACGATAAAGCCATCCACATCCGGATCATTATTTAACTCATCGACCTTACGAAGCAATTCTTCCTCTGTAACATCCTCCTCAAAGCGAATTAAGGTAGACTTAAAACCAATCTCCTGACAAGTCTTGACTTTACTAGCCACATAAGTCTCGCTACCACCGTCATGGCCCACCAAAATAGCGGCCAAGTGAGGGATCTTACCTCCGGCAGCCTTGATCTGGGCCACCTCCTCAGCCATCTCCTTCTTCATCTGAGCGGAAACGGCCTTACCATCCAGCAATTGATAATGTTGTTCTTCCATATTATTGATTGTCTCCTGTTAATTAACGTCTGAACGAGGGCTTCATCGAAGGTAGCTTCATCTTCCCCGACTTTGCGGAAGTAAGCATACGCATCATCTTACGGGTCTCATCAAATTGCTTGATCAGCTTGTTCACCTCCTGGATGCTCGTACCGCTACCTTTGGCGATACGCTGACGGCGTGAGCCATTCAAAATAGCCGGGTTGCTACGCTCATCCGGAGTCATCGAATAAATGATAGCCTCGATACTCTTGAACGCGTTATCATCGATATCCACGTCTTTCAATGCCTTTCCTACGCCCGGGATCATAGATGCCAGCTCTTTCAAGTTACCCATCTTCTTGATCTGTTGGATCTGGGAGATAAAGTCGTTAAAATCGAACTGGTTCTTAGCGATCTTCTTCTGCAAACGTTTCGCTTCTTCCTCGTCATATTGCTCTTGCGCACGTTCCACCAAAGACACGATATCACCCATGCCTAAGATTCGATCCGCCATACGTTCAGGGTGGAAAATATCCAAGGCATCCATCTTCTCGCCCGTACCGACAAACTTAATCGGCTTATCAACAACCGTACGGATCGACAAAGCGGCACCACCACGGGTATCACCATCCAACTTCGTAAGTACGACGCCGTCGAAGTTCAGCCGCTCATTAAATTCCCTCGCGGTATTCACGGCATCCTGACCCGTCATGGCATCTACTACGAACAAGGTCTCATCCGGCTGGATAGCGCTCTTGATAGCGGCGATCTCGTTCATCATCTGCTCATCGATAGCCAAACGACCGGCGGTATCCACGATCACGACGTCATTGCCTTTAGCCCGTGCCTCGCGGATAGCGTTCATAGCGATCTCCACCGGATTCTTATTCTCCAATTCCATGTATACCGGAACACCTACCTGCTCTCCGACTACACGCAACTGCTCGATAGCTGCCGGACGATACACGTCGCAAGCGGCTAATAATGGTTTCTTATTTTTCTTGGTCTTTAATAAAGACGCTAGTTTACCTGTGAAAGTAGTCTTACCCGAACCTTGCAAACCGGACATCAATATAATGGCGGGATTTCCCTGCAAATTCACGTCGACTGCCGTACCTCCCATCAAGCTGGCCAACTCATCGTGAACAATCTTAACCATCAACTGACTAGGCTTAACCGATGTAAGCACATTCTGTCCTAAAGCCTTCTCTTTTACCGTATCCGTAAAACTCTTGGCAACCTTATAATTGACGTCGGCATCCAACAACGCTTTACGCACATCCTTCAATGTTTCCGCCACATTGATCTCGGTAATCTTGCCTTCGCCCTTCAACAGTTTAAACGATCTGTCTAACCTTTCGCTTAAGTTCTCAAACATAATTCGTATGTGTATTTATATTATTTTCTACTGGATTAAGGGGCAAAGGTACGAAAAAGAGATGAGTATGCGATGAAAGCGATCTCGAAATTCTTCACTTCTCAACGTTTTAGTATACGGATCGAATTAAGAACCGCCAGCAAAGATACGCCTACATCCGCAAAAACAGCTTCCCAAAGCGTGGCAAAACCGAAGGCTCCCGCCACAAGGACTATCACCTTCACGCCAATAGATCCCACGATATTCTGACGGACGATATTCCGGGTAGCACGTCCGATAGAAATAGCTTCCGCTACTTTAGAGGGCTGGTCCGTTTGGATAACCACGTCCGCGCTCTCGATGGCCGCATCCGATCCCAATCCACCCATCGCAATACCGACATCACTTAAAGCCAGTACCGGCGCATCGTTCATCCCATCGCCCACAAAGGCAACCGACTTATCCGGCTCCGCCGTTAATCGCTCTATATAAGCGGCTTTATCCTCCGGCAGCAGATTACCATACGCTTTATCGACACCCAAACGCTCAGCGAATTGATTCACGATCTCTTGCTTATCCCCGGACAACAAGCAAATATTTTTAACATCCAGATCCTTTAACCGACGAATCGCATCCACGGCATCCTTCTTCAAGGTATCCGAAAGGAGAAGATGCCCCGCATATTTCCCATCGATCGCACAAACCACCACGGTAGAAACACTATCGGATAATTCCTTCGGGACAGGAATATCACGTTCGGCCAATAAACGAATGTTACCGACAAGCACCTGCCGACCGTTCACGATAGCCTCGACACCATGCCCTGCCAATTCCCGCATGTCAGTGATTTCCATCGGCACGCTATCTTGTTTTTCCGCATAGCGAACTACAGCCTGCGCTACCGGATGGGTACTTTTCCGCTCTACTGATAACAAAACACTCAAAAGATCAGAAGCCGGGATACCCGTGCTTTCCACCGTTGTGACCTCAAAACGCCCGGTAGTCAATGTACCGGTCTTATCGAACGCTACCGTATTTACCCGTGTGATCGCATCTAAATAATTACCGCCCTTAAATAATATCCCGGCACGAGAAGCGGCGCCTATACCACCGAAATACCCGAGCGGAACACTTATAACCAAGGCACAAGGACAAGAAATAACCAAGAAAACCAATCCCCTATATAACCAATCCGAGAAAACATACTGGAAAGAAGGCGTCACCATCCCTACCAAGGCTGGAACCGACACGATTAGAAACGACAGAAGAATCACGATTGGGGTATAAATCCGTGCGAAACGCCGAATAAACAATTCCGCCGGCGCTTTCCGCTCCGAGGCATCTTTCACCAAAGCCAAAATACGGGCCAAGGCACTTTGCTCGTACGGCCGATTCACTTGTATACGTACCGCCTGTCCCTGCGCAATCATTCCGGCAAGCACCTCCTCACCCTCACAGATAGAACGAGGCATACTTTCCCCAGTTAATGCCGAAGTATCGAACTGTGCCTCGGCTTCCAATAAAACGCCATCCAAAGGCACACGTCCGCCGGGCTTCACCTCGATCCGCTCGCCTACTTTCACATCCTTCGGAGATACATTCATATATGTACCCGTCCGCCATACATCCGTTCGTTCCGGCCGGACATCTAATAAGTCACTGATATTCTTCGAAGCTTTATTCACGGCTAGAAGTTGCAACCTCTCTCCTACCGTATAGAAAAGCATCACGGCTACGGCCTCGGGATACTCCCCAATACAAAACGCCCCGATCGAGGCGATCGCCATTAACGAGAACTCACTAAAAAAGTCTTTCTGCAAAGCCGCTTCCCAAGCTTCTCGCATAACAGGAAGTCCTACCGGCAAAAAAGCGACCAGAAACCAAATAGCCTCTATCCAAGACTCAGCAAACCAACTTATCCCCGAGTACTTCCCGATAAGTCCTATCACCAACAAAACGAAAGAAACCGTCGGCATCCATAAACCGGAACTTCCGTGCGAATGGCAATGTTCGCATCCACATGTTGTACTCATAATCTTATCTATTTTAATTATTTACTTCTTGATTACGGTACAAAGGTAAGAGAAGGGAGTTGCAACTTGATTGCAAATTATCAGGGTTTCTGGGAACGTCGCTTATTACACAATGGGCAAACACCCTTTACCGTATAATTAATGGTATCCATTATATATCCTTCCGGCAATTGAGCGACCGGGATCTTGATATTATTTAAACAAGAGGTTTTACGGCATACCTCGCAGAAAAAATGAATATGCCTATCACCCACTGGGCATGTCTCCGAACGGCTCTGGCATATCTCATATTTTATAGAGCCACTACCATCTTCGAAAGAATGGATCGCATGATGTTCCAATAACAAGGCCAATGAACGGGAAATGGTCGATTTATCCAACGTCTCCAACTCCGCCTCCAATTCGAACAGGGAAGCCGGGCTGGTTCGTTCTGATAATTTTTGCAAGACAAGGATCCGTGCGGCAGTAGGCCGTACTCCTTTTCCTACCAACATATCTTCACATTGCTTCGTGGACATGAGTTACCTTTCTTATTTGATTACAATACAAAAATACGAACAATTTCCCAATATTCACAGTTCAAAAAAACACGTACATGTTTTTCAGAATTCACGTACGTGTTTTCGAAAAAAGACGTACGTGTTTTTTTCCCCTCATATACTTATATTCTCTTATTTTGCCAAGAGGCTTTCTTTAAATAGATTACGCTAGCGACGAGCAATCCACTATAGTAAATAGCCTCTGTCAAGAAGCATACGGCTACCGGCAAACGCAAACGCATCCCAGCGACATATACAAAAAGCACATACAGAATCAATACCGCCGCTTCCATAAAAAGCGCAGAACGTGTATTTCCCGTACCCGACACCCCGTTGAACGCCACATTAGCTACCGATCCGATCAATAAAGAACCGACAATCACGTAGACGGATGGAACCGAGGCCGCCACTAATGAAGCGTCATTCGTATAAACAGACACGACCCATCCCGGCATCAAACTGACAATAGCGGCAAACACGACCATAATGCCCAACGATAACTTACAGATCTTCCAGATAGTCGGTATAACTTGATTGATCGCTCCCGCCCCGATACTATTACTCACGAACGTGTTTGTCGTGGTCGCCAAGGAATTAACGGGAATCAACATCACGACGTAAATACTACGTACGATATTCGCCACCGCCAACTCCCGTTGCCCCAAATGCTCCACAGCGATAAAGAACATAAACCAAGTAGCGATAGACAAGAAATATTGCAGCATCGTGAACACGGAAATATCCAGCACCCGTTTCAACAAGCCAAAATCAAAAGAACGAATCTGGTTAAGCGCATATTTACGTATATCTACGGTAAGTCTCGTGTAAACCACGAAAAAGAGAATCGATACCGCCTCGGCTATGACGGAAGCGATAGCCGCCCCTTGAATGCCCATCTTTGGGAATCCGGCATGTCCGAAAATCAAAAGATAATCCAGTAAGACATTCGTCATTGCCATCAAGACAGCGTTCAATGTCAACACCTTTGTACGAGTAATACCAATAAAAAGAGCCCGGAACATCACGTTCACGAAAGAGAAGAAGAAGCCAAACACACGCCAATCCAAAAATTCCTCCGTGGCATTCAAGATAGCGTCCGAAGAAATCAATACACGCATCACGTCTCCCGCGAAAAAACGAGAAAACAAGAACAATATAGCAGCCAGCGACAATAGGAAGAAAACGCCTTGTATCATGACAGGCCCTATCTGGTCATAACGTCCCTCTCCATTTCTACGGCCAATCACGATTTGAGATCCCGTACTAAAACCGAAGGCAATCGTAAAAGCGCAGATATAATAAAGTCCTCCCATAGCGGAAGCCCCCAACTCGACTTCACCAACCCTACCTAGAAAAGCCGTATCAGTCACGTTTATCACGTTTTGCGCCAACAAGCTCAAAAAGATCGGGTAGCTAACATTCCATATATTCCTGTTCGTGTACATAACTCGCTTATTACTTAAATTTATGAAGATAAAAAAAGCCCGCCGCATCCCGACGAGCTTTTCTTATGATTAGAGATCTCTACAAAGCCTAGCGTCTGCTATATCAACTTATTTGTCGCCGTATCGGGAAATACCACGGAAGGCTTGAATGTTTTCGCCTCCTCGAAATCCATCATGGCATACGACATAACGATAATAATATCTCCGGGTTGAGCCTTACGGGCAGCCGCTCCGTTCAAGCAAACCACTCCCGAGCCACGTTCGCCCTTGATAATATACGTCTCAAAACGTTCTCCGTTATTATTATTCACGATCGAGACCTTCTCGTTCGCAATCAAATTAGCGGCGTCCAACAAATCCTCGTCGATAGTGATGCTACCGATATAGTTTAAGTTAGCTTCCGTTACCGTTACCCGGTGAATTTTTGACTTTACTACCTCTATAAACATGTATGACTTATAATTAGTATTTGATATTGTCGATCAAACGTACCTCTCCGCAATATACCGTGATGCAACCTACCGGATAATCGGTATCCGACCAGTTCTTGATAGACTCTAACGTATTGCCATCTACGATCTCGTAGTACTCAACTTCCATGACAGGATCGCTATTAATCGTATTGACAACATAGTCAATCACTTCTTGTACGCTTTTTCCGGGCACAAAGGTAGTACTTTCTTTTAACGTACGAGCAATTAACGGAGCTTTTTGACGTTGTTCCGGTGTCAAACGGGTATTCCGGCTACTCAAGGCCAAGCCATCGCCCTCACGAACGATCGGACAAGCATTGATCGTTACAGGGATATTCAATTGTCTCACCATCGCCCGGATCACAGCGATCTGCTGGAAATCCTTTTCCCCGAAATAAGCGTTATCCGGCTCCACGATATAGAACAATTTACTTACCACCTGCGCTACACCGTTAAAATGCCCCGGACGCTTAGCGCCTTCCATTACCTCAGATACCGTTCCCAAATCAAACGTACGGGTATCTGGCTCCGGATACATCTCTTCTACAGAGGGAGCGAATACATAGTCACAACCGGCAGATTCTAATAACGCACAATCAGCCTCCAACGTACGGGGATACGTTTCCAAGTCGTGTTTGTCATTAAATTGGGTTGGATTTACAAAAACACTGACTACACATACATCATTGTTTTTCACGCAATGTTGTACCAAGCTAAGATGTCCATTATGCAGTGCTCCCATGGTAGGAACAAAGCCAATTTTCTTATTATCCTGCTTTGCCTCAGCAAGATAAGCCTTCAAATCTTTAATACTATTTACTATTTTCATCAGATAGATGCTTAATTGACGGTGCAAAGCAACTAAATAATTACCGTAAATAAAAGATTTTTCGTATCTTTGTAGCGTCTTTATAAAACTAGTTTACAGAATGGATGCAAAAAAAATCTTGTTTATAGCCCAAGAAATCACTCCCTACCTTCCCGAATCCGAGATCGCGACAATATGTAGAAATTTGCCGCAAGGAATTCAGGAGCGTGGTCGCGAAATCAGGACATTCATGCCAAAATTCGGAAATATCAACGAGCGCCGCAATCAGTTGCACGAGGTTATCCGTCTGTCTGGTATGAATCTTATTATTGACGACACGGACCATCCTCTGATCATTAAGGTAGCATCCATTCAATCGGCCCGGATGCAGGTTTACTTTATTGACAACGAGGATTTCTTCCAACGGAAATCCACGGTCAGCGATGAGAATGGAAATGAGTATGAAGATAATGACGATCGTTCGATCTTCTATGTACGCGGAGTATTGGAAACCGTAAAAAAATTGCGTTGGATTCCTGATGTAATCCATTGCCATGGCTGGATGTCAGCGTTAACGGCTCTTTACATCAAGAGAATGTATGCCGATGACCCGTGCCTGCGTAATGCGAAAATCGTTTATTCGATCTACAACGATGACTTCAAGAACCCGCTAAACAAAGATTTCGCGACAAAACTGAAGGCGGACGGAGCCAAAGAAGCTGACTTGAAGTTAATCAAGGCAGATACAAGTTTTGTGGGCCTAACCAAATTAGCGATTGATTTCGCTGATGGTGTAATCCAAGGTAGCGAGACGATCAATCAAGAAGTCCTTGATTATATCTCTGCCAAGAAAGATACTCCTTTCCTTCCCTATCAGTCACCGGAAACTTATATGGACGAGTTCAATAAGTTCTACGACGTGGTATTGGATTCTAACACGAAATAATAAATGTAGTAATGAAAATCAAGCTTTTAATACTTGGACTTGGCCTTGGTGCTAGCATTTTGGCCGGGTGTAATGATGATTTTAGTTCGATAGGAACAAGTATTCAGCCAGGCGACGATACAATTGCGGTATATATGGACACGTTCCAGATACAAGCCACTACGGTGCAATTAGATTCTATTTACGCAAGGTCTACTAGCGCCCAGTTGGGTGAACTCTACGATCCGCTGTATGGTAACCTTGTATCGGATTATATGTGCCAATTCTATTGTCCGAGTGATTTTCAATTTGCGCATACACCTTATGAGGGAAAAATTGATTCGGTGGAATTCAATATATATTATAATGGTTCCAATAAAAACGGTGTATGGGTAGGAGACTCCTTGGCGCCTATGCGTGCGGAGATCTTTAAAATTACAAGTCCATTACAAAAGAATTTTTATACAAATATTGACCCTAAGCAATATTGCAATATGCAAGAGTCAATGGGTGCTCAAGCTTATACTGCTTATAACACAAGTATATCCGACTCCCTTAGAAACTCTGATGGTTACAGCCCTCATGTAAGCATTAAAATGCCTACTGAGTTCGGACAAAAATTTTATGATGAAACGATTAATAATCCGGGTACATTCAAGAATCAAGAAACTTTCAATGAGTTTTTCCCGGGGCTTTATGTAACAACGACCTTCGGTAGTGGTAATATATTGTCCGTGGCTAGCTCTGTCCTTAAGATATATTATAATCATGCGGTTAAAAGCACAGCAGGAAAAGACTCTTTAATAACCACGTGGGAAGCTTTCTCCGTCACTAAAGAGGTTATTCAGCTAAGTCGTTTCAAAAATACGGATATGAGTCAATTGCTACAACCGAACGACAGCTATGCATTCTTTAAGACTCCTGCCGGCGTTTGTACACGCATCGTTCTTCCGACACAGGAAATTACTCCGATCATGGAAAAACGTATCGTGAATAATTTACCACTAGAGTTAAAAGCGATGCCGCAAGAAGATTGGCAATATGCATTGGCTCCTCCTCCTTATCTATTAATATTGCCAGAGGATTCGGTAAAAAGTTTCTTTGAGGGTAGTCAGATTGACAATAATGTAACCTCGTTTCTATCCAATGCTTACGATGCGACTACTCGTACGTACTCATTCCCGAATCTTGCCAATTTATTAAAATATCAGATGGAGAATAATCCGGACAAAGATTTGAGCCTACTTCTTATCCCTGTTCAACGAACAACTACCACAAACAACAGTTACGGTCAAAGTACAGTTGTTACAACAGCCATCACGAATTATCTAGCTCCTTCAGGAGTAAAGATACGAAAGGATGAAGAGGTGATGAAAATTGGTATTACATCATGTAAATATGTCAGATAGCAAAGAATCTATATAATAAAAAAAGCGAGATGTTTTTCATCTCGCTTTTTTTATATCCGTATCTCTAAGGCAAAAAATAACGGGTCCCTAAAAGGACCCGTCACTCTCCAAAAATAGTCTAGTCAAATCAATTAACGACTTATTTCTTCGCCGCCTTCTTTTTTAATTTATCTAATTCTTTCTGTAGACTCTCGATTTCCTCTCCTTGATTCTTAATCGTAGAAAGCAATGAATTCAATTCCTCATTCTCTATGTTTTCCGGGAATTCCGCATTCACACGAACAATGAAATCGGAAAGAACATTCATATAGTTATTAAATGCGTCATACGGATTATCGTAAGGGCTAAAGCCTCCCTGTCCCATATGCTTTGTACTCATATAATAGAAATGGTCACTGCTCTGCAGATAGTACCAGTCCTGACGGATACGACGAGTCTGAGACAAACGAACACGTTCACCGATCTCGTTAATCTTACGGAACGCTTCCTGCTGCAATACATTTCCTAACCAAGAACTACAATCTCTCTCCTCATCTACCCAAGAGATCGGATAAGGAACGGAGATAGAGTCTACCGGCTTGATCAATGTAAATACTTCCGATGGAGTAGAGAAACTAATACCCTTATCTGCGGCAAAACGAGGCAAAGCCTTGAAGAACTCAAAAATACCGGTTGAAGCTGGATGCAAAGATCCCAGCACCTCATAATTCATAAACAAATTAATGATTTGCTCTGAATCCGGAGTAGCAGCGATCCATGACATATACTTATCGGCTGTCAAAGGATACTCATTCCAACTATAATCACTGAAACGGTTCGATAAATCCTCGCTGAAACGGTCATTCTTCAATAATAAACTCAACTTCGGAGCTACGCAAGAAGAATACATATAGTTCGGACTCTTCCAACCTAAGATATGCTTAGCACCCTCCGTCAACATTCCCTTATAGCCCATCTCAGAAACCATAGCGGAAATATCATCCGAGTAAATCAACTCCGTATTACGGAACACTTTCGGTTTAACCCCGAATAAAGTCTTGATCTTATCTTCTTGTTTCTTTACTTGATGCTTGAACTCCTCCGGATCTCCCAAGGAAGAAAGAGAATGAGCATAAGTCTCAGACAAGAATTCCACATTCCCCGTAGCCGCCAATTCCTTAAAGCTATCGATCACTTCCGGAGTATAAATCTCCATCTGCTCCAACGCTACGCCGGAAATAGAGAACGCTACCTTAAACTTACCACCACTGGTCTTAATCATCTCCAAAATAGTCCGGTTAGCCGGCAAGTAACATTGTTCAGCTATACGATGGATAATCTCCTCATTCTGGAAATCATCGTAATAGTAATGGTCGTTACCTATATCGAAGAAGCGATATCTTTTTAAACGGAACGGCTGATGTATTTGAAAATAAAAGCAGATCGTTTTCATAATATTGTTTGTTTTATTTTTGTCTTGTCGTTAATTTATTTGTTACCTATCACATTGTCGTAAATACGACGAACCTTTTGTCCGGCATACTCCCATTTGATATTATCCACCTCTTTCTTACCTTCCACTTTCAAGAACTCATGCATGGCAGGATAAGTAATAATAGAATACATGGCATCCGCTAACGCCTCAATATCCCAATAATCCACCTTAATCGCATAATCCAAGATCTCGGCGCAACCGGATTGTTTAGAAATGATAGAGGGTACACCACATTGCATGGCTTCCAACGGAGAGATACCAAAAGGCTCGGAAACCGAAGGCATCACATATACATCACTGGCTTTCAACACCTCATAGACCTGCTTACCCTTCATAAATCCAGTAAAGTGGAAACGATCTGAAATATTACGTGCCGCAGCCAAACGAATCATTTGATCCATCATATCACCACTACCAGCCATCACGAAACGTGCATAAGGAGCCTTAGCCAAAACCTTTGCGGCAGCCTCAACGAAATATTCCGGCCCTTTCTGCATCGTGATACGACCTAAGAATGTAATAACCTTATCCTTTACACCCTTTTTATCTGGGATCGCTAAAATCTCAGGACTTAAAGGCTCTACGGCGTTATGTACGGTCGTTACCTTAGAGGGATCTTGATGATATTTCTCAATCACCGTCTGACGAGTCAAATTACTCACCGTTATGATATGGTCTGCATTGTCCATACCATTCTTCTCAATCGCATAGACATCCGGATTCACATTACCGCGACTACGATCGTAATCCGTAGCATGAACATGGATGACCAAAGGCTTACCACTCACATTTTTAGCGTGAATACCCGCCGGATAAGTTAACCAGTCGTGCGCATGGATGATATCATACTCTTCCGTACGAGCGATCACGCCTGCCACGATCGAATAGTTATTAATCTCTTCCAGCAAGTTATCCGGATAACGTCCGGAGAACTCAAGGCACCCTAAATCAGTCACATGACGATAACTGAAATCCGCATAAATATGATCCCTGTACTTATAATACTGGTCAGCGTTCATTCCCGCTTTGGAAACCCGTTGCTGCACATATTCACGGTCAACATCCTTCCAAACAATCGGAACTTGGTTGACACCCACTATCTTTAGAAAGCTCTGGTCTTCATCGCCCCAGGGCTTCGGTATACAAAAAGTAATATCCATATCGGGCTGCATTGCCATGCCTCGTGTCAAACCGAAACTGGCCGTTCCTAAACCGCCCAAGATATGAGGAGGAAATTCCCATCCAAACATTAATGCTTTCATAATGGTACTTAGTTTTATTCGGCGTTATACTTCTTCAACAAATCCACAACACGGAGGATAGCAGCAACGTTCATCGCAAATGAGACAGCTCCACGTCCGGTAAACGGCGGGTTACCATCAAACAATTCCGGGATCGTTCCTATACAATGCAATGACATCTCCTCCTCTAAGCTTATCAACATACGTTCAGCAAAAGCAACGCCACTCTTTCCGAATACACGCAAATAAGCTTCTAAATAGGCGCCTAACAACCACGGCCAAGCAGTACCTTGGTGATAAGCCAAATCTCGTTCATATTGCGGCCCCACATAATACGGGCGATATCCTTCGCTCTTCGGACTCAAGGAACGCAAGCCCTTCGGGGTAAGCAACTCTTTCGTCACGATATCCACTACGGCACGTTTCTGCATCCTCGTCAATGGGGAATAAGGCAATGCCACAGCGAAAATCATATTAGGCCGTACGCTCCAATCTACCGTAGAACCATTCACGGAATCGAACAAATAATTATACCCGTTCACAAAGGTTTCCGGGAACGATTTATCCATCGACTTGATAATCGGATCAATACCCTCGACAGGTACTCCCCCCATCAATTCTGTATAGAAACAAAGAGCATTATACCAAAGAGCGTTAAATTCCACTATATAACCAGAACGAGTTACAACAGGTTTTCCGTTTACGGTAGAATTCATCCAAGTAATCGCCTTATCTTTTCCATTAGCGAAAAGTAAACCATTCTCCATCAATTTCATATCGGGATGTTTCTGGTCCCGTATATAATCGATAACTTCTTTCACGAAATCGCCGTATAGCTCACGTGCCTTTTCAACGCCCTCATGCTTAGCATACTGTTGGATCGACCAGATCGCCCATAAAAAGACATCCGGATGCTCGATCTCACGAATTACCGCATCGAAACGCCCATTCGCCATATACGCCCGCATCGCCGGCATCGCCGTATGCATGATCTTCTCAAAACGAACCGGATCATCGATAGACAACGTACTACCCGGAAGAGCTACGAACAAATCTCTCGCACGTACTTTAAACCATGGATAGCCCGCTAATAGATAAGCGTCGTCTTCCTTGGGACGAAAATAAAATTGCTGAGCGGAATTCTTCAAGCAATTGAAGAAGCTAGTACGAGGCGTACGAGCTACGACCTCATTCTCATACAGTGCCTTCAAGCGGGTAGTTGCCACTGCACTATCGCCAGCGCTGAAAATAATAGTCTCCCCTTTTTTGATAGGGACCTCGAAATATCCGGGAACATACAAATCCTCCTGATAAGGATATCCCCTCTCTTGTTCTTTCGGATACTCGATGCCATTGTACCAATACGGCTCATACACAAATTTAACTTTCTTGTTAAATTGCATATACAGTTCCGGATAACCGGGATACATACATGTCTTGATTCCGTTTGTGACTTCCTCGTAAGATTGGTTCACGTTACCATTGGCTTGCGTTAAGTTCTTCACGCTACGGAAAGCGAGGAAAGGACGGAAACGTAAGGTCGTAGCGGAATGAGCATCTTCCAACGTATACTTAATCATGATACGATTCTCGTACATGGAAAACACTTTCTCTTTCGAGAAGATCACACCTCCTACACGGTAAAGCGTACGAGGTACTGTCTCTGAGCTATACTCGCGGATGTACTTATGTCCCTTGGGACTGAAATTATCGCCTGCATATTTATGCAACCCAAGATTAAATTCGGCACCATGTTGAATTACCGTCTCATCAAAAGAAGACAGTAACACATGGTTGTCATCATCAATCGCAGGCACAGGCATAACGAGTAGTCCGTGGTATTTCCTGGTATTACAATCAACAACAGTAGTGCAGTGATAGGCTCCCAAACGGTTGGTTCGAAGCACCTCACGAGTCAGCGACTCTTCCAGGTTTATCATTACTGTTTTGTCAAATTTAAGATAACTCATATGTGTATTTGGGTTTTAAGTTACTTTCTTTAATATCAAAATGAAATTATTTTCGTTTCTGAGAATCAAAAGTATTATTTAATAACTAAAAAAACAAACTGTCTTTTATATTTATTTAGAAAAAAAGGCACCCTTCTTCTACGATAAACTTATAGATCAAGGCTTTAAAAAGAAAGGTGCTCTAAAGGAGTGTTTTCAAACATATAAATTTTTGTTAAATCAATCCTATTATCATATTCATCAAAGCTCAAAATCAAGGTACAGCCCCCCGAAAACAAGCCTCGGTTTAGTCATAGGAAATGTTCTATTTTTCATTTTAAATCAATCTGAATATAAAAACAGATGCCTATAATGTTCCTGTGATTAAAATGCCTACCTTTGCGGAAATTTACAAACAATTTTTAATATGAGGAAGTTATTATATAATGTAGTAATTTTATTAAGCGCAATTCAAATGACACACGCAGCAAATAACCCTTTCTTCGGGAAGTTTAAAACACCATTCGAGACCCCTCCTTTCGATAAGATCAAGATCGAGCATTATGAGCCCGCTTTCGACGAAGGAATCAAGCAAATGGAAAAAGAGGTGCAAGAGATCGCCAATAACCCGCAACCGGCTACTTTCGAGAATACGGTAGTAGCTCTGGAACGTAGCGGCAAATTATTAGAAACAGTCTCTTCTGTTTTTTTTAATGTATTAGGGGCAGAGGCTAACGACGAGATGATGGAAATCTCGCAACGTGTCTCCCCGAAGTTATCCCAGACATCCAATAACATCTTCTTAAATGAGAAGCTACTTGCTCGGGTCAAATCAATCTATGATAAAAAAGAACAACTGAACCTTTCTACCGAGGATGCTAAATTGCTGGAAGACCTTTACGAGTCGTTTAAAGCGAATGGGGCTACGTTAAATAAAGATGACAAGGAAAAATACCGCAAGCTAAGTATGGACCTAAGCATGTTAACCTTGCAGTTCGATCAAAACGCCTTGAAAGATAAAAACCGGTTCGAATTACAAATAACGGACGAGAACGAACTATCCGGCTTACCCGAAAGTGCTCGTGACGCAGCGGCCATGTTAGCCAAAAGTAAAGATAAAAACGGATGGTTATTCAATCTCTCGGCTCCGAGTTACATTCCATTCATGCGTTATTCCGACAAGCGTGATTTGCGAGAGAAAATGTATCGTGAATACATGAGCGTAGGAAATAAAGGGGATGAGTTCGACAATAAGGACATTATCAAAAAGATCGTTAATATCCGCCTAGAGATCGCCCAGTTGATGGGATTCAAGAATTACGCCGAATATGCGCTGGAACACACGATGGCTAAAAACTCAGCGAACGTATACAAATTATTGAATCAGTTACTCGAAGCTTATAAACCGATAGCGATCAACGAATACAATGCGGTAGAAGGATTCGCGTTAGGTACAGAGAAAGAGAATATCACCGTTATGCCTTGGGACTGGAGTTATTATTCCGAGAAGTTACGGGATATCCGCTTCAAGGTAAACGACGAGATGACTCGCCCTTATTTCGAGTTGAGCAACGTAAAGAAAGGCGTATTCGGATTAGCTACCCAGCTCTACGGTATCACCTTTAAGGAAAACAAGAAAATCCCGGTTTATCATCCGGAAGTAGACGCTTACGAAGTATACGATGCCGATGGTAAGTTCCTTGCTATCCTTTATACGGATTTCTTCCCTCGTGACGGAAAACAATCCGGCGCTTGGATGAACAATATCAAGGCTCAATACAAAGATAAAGACGGAAAAGATAGCCGTCCTCAGATCGTTATCGTGATGAACTTTACCCGTCCGACAGACACGAAGCCCTCTTTGTTAAGTTTCGACGAGGTGAACACGCTCTTGCATGAGTTCGGGCACTCCTTGCACGGCATGCTAGCGCAAGGAACATATTCCAGCCTTTCGGGAACCAGCGTTTATCGTGATTTCGTAGAATTACCTTCCCAGATCATGGAGAACTGGTTGACTGAAAAAGAGTTCTTAGATCAGATCGCCGTTCATTACCAGACCGGAGAGAAAATCCCGCAAGAGATGATACAAAGCTTGGTAAACGCCTCAAACTTCAACGCTGGCTACCTTTGCTGCCGCCAATTAAGCTTTGGCTTGCTGGATATGGCATGGCATACGTTGGAGCAACCTTTCGACGGTGACGTAGCGGCATTCGAGAAAAAAGCTTGGGCTCCGACCGTAATCATGCCGGAAGTACCGGAAGCCTTGATGGGCACAAGCTTCGGACATATTTTCTCCGGAGGATACGCAGCAGGCTATTACGGATATAAATGGGCCGAGGTATTAGACGCCGACGCTTTCTCCGTTTTCAAATCGAAAGGAATCTTCAACAAGGAGGTCGCGAAATCTTTCCGTGACAATATCTTATCCAAAGGTGGTACGGAAGATCCCGCCGTGTTATACAAGCGTTTCCGTGGACAAGAGCCAACGATAGACGCCTTATTAATCCGTAATGGTATTAAGAAGTAATAATTTACCGGGCGATAAGCCCGGTAAATCTAAATAATCACTACCTTTGTGTCTGGATTAAAAGACAAAAGAGTAAACAAATGTGCGAGAAAACAGAAAAACAGCACGAATTAGATAAACGTTACCTGCGAATGGCCGCTATCTGGGCCGAGAATTCGTACTGTAAACGACGCCAAGTGGGCGCATTATTAGTAAAAGATAAAATGATCATATCCGACGGATACAATGGAACACCCGCCGGTTTTGAAAATGTTTGCGAAGACGAGAACAATGTCACCAAGCCTTATGTTCTACATGCGGAGGCTAACGCCATCACAAAAGTGGCAGCCTCATCGAACAGCAGTAAAGGAGCGACCATTTATGTGACCTCCTCCCCTTGCATTGAATGCGCGAAATTAATCATACAATCCGGGATCAAGCGAGTGGTCTATTCCGAGAATTATCGAATAGCGGACGGCTGCGAATTATTGAAGCGTGCCGGTATCATAGTAGATTATATAGATTTGAACGAATAAATAAAACGTTTTTATGGATAAAAACAAAAGACTGACCGTATGGCTCCCGGTTATCATCGCGGCTAGTATCGCTTTAGGTATCTTTATTGGGAACCATTATTTATCTATCAGTCAAGGAAAGAAACGGTCCTACTCCAGCGGTAACAAGATAAATGCCATCTTGGACATTATCGACGAGCAATATGTTGACACGGTTAGCATGTCTAAGCTGGTAGAGAGTACGATCCCGAAAATATTCAGTGAATTAGACCCTCACTCCGTATATATCCCCGCCGAAGACGCTTCCGTGGTGAATGAGGAGCTGGAAGGTTCTTTCAGTGGTATTGGCGTATCATTTAATATGCAAACCGATACGATCCTAGTGATCAGCGTAATTAGCGGTGGTCCCGCAGAGAAAGCAGGTTTACTGCCCTTCGACCGGATCATCTCGATCAATGATTCTATTTTCTCCGGTAAGAAAAAGAACCAAGGAGAGATCATGAAGACACTCCGGGGCGCAAAGAACAGTACGGTGAAACTAGGCGTACAGCGAGGGAATTCTCCTGAGTTGCTCTATTTTGACGTAACCCGTGGAGATGTCCCTGTTAATTCGGTCGATGTTTCTTACGAAGCGGCTAAAGGTATAGGTTACATCAAGGTTAGCAAATTCGCCCGGAATACTTATAATGAGTTCATCACGGCGATCGCCAAGCTGAAACAAGCGGGCTGTACCTCTTTCGTGATCGACTTACGGGGTAATACCGGCGGATATATGGATGCCGCTATCAATATGATTAACGAGTTTATGCCGGAAGGACGCTTGATCGTCTACACGGAAGGTAAGTCGTTCCCCCGTTCCGACGTATACGCGAACGGAACCGGAACTTGTAAAGACGCCCCGATCGTAGTATTGACCGATGAGATCTCGGCTTCCGCCAGTGAGATCTTCTCCGGAGCGATCCAAGATAACGACCGGGGTACGATTATCGGACGGAGAACGTATGGCAAGGGTCTGGTACAAACTCAAATGTCATTGAGCGACGGTTCAGAGATGCGATTGACCATCGCCCGTTATTACACGCCGTCCGGTCGCTGCATCCAGAAGAAATATGAGATGGGTAATACGGACGCTTACGACCAAGATATCTATAACCGATATATGCACGGCGAGTTTGACTCGGCCGATAGCATCAAGATGGATGATTCCTTAAAATACCAGACCGTAGGCGGACGTACCGTATACGGCGGGGGCGGTATCATGCCGGATATCTTTATCCCTCGTGACACGAGCGGCGTTACCTCTTACTACTCAAATGTGGTAAATAGCGGCGTGCTTTACCTGTATGCGCTCGAGTACTCAGACCGCCATCGGGAGAAACTAGGCTCATTCAAGACTTGGGAGGAATTATATAATTACTTGCAGCAACAACCGCTCCTTTCCGACTTCGTGAACTTCGCGGCTAGCAAGGGAATCAAGAGACGTCCTACATTAATTAATATATCCGGCAAGTTAATCGAGAACCAATTGCAAGCGTATATCGTAAGGAATTTCTTCGACGAGGCGGGCTTCTACCCCATTTTTCTAAAAGATGACGTTACCTTATTACGCGCGATCAAGATCTTGCAAGAGGGAAAATCCGTGCCGAACGCGGAACTATTAAAACAATCAGCGAATGGAGACTTACACAGCCAAGCAGGCCCTACGAAAAGATATGGCCTCTCGAAAGAAAGAATATTCGAGGATTACCTTGTGCGAGCTATCGGATAAGATCATGGACCGCTTGGAACAGACGGAACTGTTCCAAGCGGCTTCTTGTATCGCCCTTTATCACGCTATAGCGGGAGAAGTACAGACCGCCGGCTTTATCGAGAAATGGTACCGGAAGAAAAAGCTTCTGTTGCCCTTGATCGTCGGTGATGATTTGAGATTGCTTCTTTACGAAGGGCCAGAATCCCTAAAACCCGGACCTTTCGGGATATTAGAGCCCAAGGCGGACGGCATAGAAGTTCCAAAGAATGAGATCGACTTGATTATCGTGCCCGGAGTCGCCTTTGACAAAGACAAGAACCGCATGGGACGAGGGAGGGGATTCTATGACCGCCTTCTTTCCACGCTCAACGCTCCCAAGGTTGGCATATGCTTCGGATTCCAGATGATACCGCAAGTCCCGGTAGAGCCACTCGACAAGAAAATGGATTACGTAATAACAGAAGACACCATCTATTGATCTCTCCGCAGAATATATACTTACTGGGGCAAGCCATATATACTTACCGGGGCTGGGCAGTATATGTTACTTGACCCAGTAAGTAATATTGCGAATGGTAAAGCCACACTCAATGAAAAACGATATTGGTAATGACCGAGGCACCCGCGTAATCATTCAAGCTTTTCACCAACCGTTCCCGGCAAAGCGTCAACTCGCTACGAAGTACGGAGGAAGTCAATGAGACATGAAGCACCTTATCACGTACATATATATTACGTGTGTACTGCATGATCGTAGGCCCTAAAACTTCTCCCCACGCACGCTGAACCCGGATCTCCATCATTTTCTCGTACAACTCGGTATTATCCTCGAAAAAGTCACGAAGCACCTCACCCAATGTCTGTGTATTTCTTCTCTGCATCCTTATTCCTCCATAGGTTGTACCTCGCCACGTTCCACACGGAAGAGGGCATAGTCATGATTCATAGCCAATAAGATCTCATCCAGATACTTCCGGTTCGTATCCGTAATAAAAATCTGCCCGAAGCCATTCTCGCTGACCAGTTTGATGATCTGCTCCACACGGCTAGCGTCCAGCTTATCGAAAATATCATCCAACAGCAAGATAGGTGTAGTCTGTCCCCGTTTATTTAGGAAAGCGAACTGAGCGAGTTTCAAGGCGATCAGATACGTCTTATTCTGTCCTTGCGAACCAACCCGGCGAATCAGGTACCCGCCTAACGTCATTTCCAGCTCATCCTTATGGATACCGGAAGAGGTATAGCCCAATATACGATCCCGTTCCCGGCTCATCGCCAATTTACCGGCAAGCTCCGTTTCCTCCAATTGCGAGATATAATGTAGCCCTACCTCCTCGGCAGAGCCGCAGATCGTCTGGTAGTACTCATTAAAGATCGGGGTAAAATCCTCCACCAGTTTTTTCCGCTTCTCGTAAACGATTTGGCCGTACATACCCAGCTGCATCTCCAATACCTCATAAAGAGAGGCATCCATGCTCTGATCTTTCAGCAACGTATTCCGTTGGAGCAACGCTTTATTATATTGGATAAGCGCATGCAGATAAGGCTTGTCCTGCTGCGAGATGATTAAGTCCAGAAAACGGCGTCGCTCATCGCTTCCCCCCCGGATCAAGTCGGCATCAGCCGGAGAAACCATGACCAACGGTAATAGGCCGATATGCTCGGACAGCTTGTCGTACTCCTTCTTATTCCGTTTGAACTGTTTGCGTTGCCTACGCCGCATGGCACAGAAAATCTCCTCCTCACGTCCCTCATAATCATAGTTACCCTGCACCACGCAAAGATCTTGATCACTGTTTATTATCTGGCTATCAGGCGTATTGACATGACTCTTGCAAAACGAGAGATAATGAATGGCATCCAATAGATTCGTCTTCCCCATCCCGTTATTGCCGAAAAAGCAATTCATCTTGGGCGAGAAAATAACCTCGGACTGAAGTATATTTTTGTAATTGAGAACAGAAAGCTTCTTTAGTATCATCTAAACCGTATTAATCGTACAAAATTAAAAAATATACTTCTAAGTATAGATTATATCAGCAAAAAAAACTACTTTTGCGCTTTGAATCGCCAACCGTATGGTATGGCTTAAAATCAGCGATAAAATTAATAAATAACTATAACACATTATGGCTACTAAAGAAAAGGACACCAACAAGGAGTTAGAAGTAGAAGAGATTGTCTCCAAATCGGAGCAATTCATTGAAAACAATTCAAAGAAGATTATTTACGGTATAATAGCTGTCGCACTCGTTGTTGGAGCTGTTTTGGGAATCAAGCATGGTTATTTAGTTCCTCAGGAGAAAAAAGCTGCCGCCGCCATGTTCAAGGGCGAGCAATACTTCGCCAGAGATTCTTTCGCCTTGGCTTTAAACGGCAATGGAGCTGACTATGAAGGTTTCGAGGCTATCATCGACCAATATGGAAGCACGGACGCCGGAAACTTGGCGAAGGCTTACGCAGGTATCTGTTACTACAAGATGGGCGATACACAGAAAGCGCTCGATTTATTGAAATCTTTCAGCGGAAAGGACCAAATGGTATCTCCAGCGGTTACAGGCTTGATCGGTGATTGCTACGTGAACATGGGTAATACGAAAGAAGGAATCAGCTATTTCGAGAAAGCCGCTAAGGAGGCCGACAATGAGGTAATCAGCCCGATTTACTTGAAGAAGGCCGGTATCGCTTACGAGAACTTGAAAGAGTATGACAAGGCTGTAAAGGCTTACACGACTATCAAGGACAAGTATTACACTTCCATGGAGGCATCCGATATCGATAAGTATATCACCCGTGCTTCGGCAGGAAAATAAATAAACAGTATATTATATAGTATAACAGAGGATGTCTCGGTCAAACAAGGCATCCTCTTCTTTTAAAGAGACAAGTATGGCTACAGCTTATCAGAATTTATCCGAGTACGACTTCAACAGCGTACCCGATGCTTCAGAGATGAACATCGGCATCGTAGTTGCGGAATGGAACAAGAACATTACCGAGAAGTTATTGGAAGGTGCTTGCAACACGCTTGAAAAGCACGGGGTGAAACCGGAGAACATCGTAGTTAAACGAGTTCCGGGTAGTTTTGAACTGACTTTTGGAGCCAAAAGATTGGCCGAGACTAAAGAATTAGACGCCGTGATCGTTCTGGGATGCGTCGTAAGAGGCGATACGCCACATTTTGATTACGTTTGTTCCGGCGTTACGCAAGGCATTACAGAATTGAATTTAATGTACGATATCCCTTTCATTTTCGGCCTGTTAACTACCGACACCATGCAGCAATCCGAGGATCGTGCGGGAGGTAGATATGGCAATAAAGGGGACGAGGCTGCGGTTACCGCAATAAAAATGGTAAATTTTTCTGCCTAAACGCTTGCAGGTTTCAAAATAAATCGTACCTTTGCACTGCAATTAAGAACAAGGGGGCAGTTACCAGAGTGGCCAAATGGGGCTGACTGTAACTCAGCTGGCTTTCGCCTTCGGTGGTTCGAATCCATCACTGCCCACCTTAATTGATCGGTTCACTATGTGAACCAATTCTTTCGAAAACCGAAAGAATACATATTGCGGAAGTAGCTCAGTTGATAGAGCATTAGCCTTCCAAGCTGAGGGTCGCGGGTTTGAGCCCCGTCTTCCGCTCTAGGAAAAGAGGAAAATCGAAAGGTTTTCCTCTTTTTTTATATCCTCACGATACTATATATCCGGGATAATGTCTACTTTAGCCCCCAATACAACAAATAACAAAAAGAGAGATGAAGATGGTGAAAGGGATATACGTGTTGCTGACAATGTTCCTATTGATGGGATGCGCTACGGTAATGAATCCTTATAAAATGGATAACCGGATGCATAAGATAGAGCTAGGGATGACCAAGCAAAAGGTTATATCGATACTAGGAAAGGATTTTGAGTCGGCTGGCGCACGAATAACCCCGGACGGCCCCATAGAGAGTATCAGTTATAAGACGGTCACCATGACGATAGCCGACTACTCTGAAGGCTACTACATCCTAAGCTTCAAGAATGGGATACTGGTAGAATGGTTCAAGGAAAAGACACCGATCAATAACAATACAGCGAACTAAGGTCTCCTTTTAGGCTACTAAAAACAAATAAGGCAGATGCCTCTGGGCATCTGCCTTCATTCTTTTACGATTATAAACTTTCTTCGATACATGAATCCGGTTATGACTGACCGGCCTGCCGTGGTTTTCTAACTCGGCCTCACGACTGCCTTTCCGGTTAGCCTTTATGTACTCGACTAACGGATCTTGCTTTTTTCTCTTTGTCTTCATAGCTTTATTGCTTTTATATCGCTTTCACGAGGGCAAAGATACGAAAAGAATTCATTTCACCTCACTATCGTCCCAAGGGTATTTTCTTTTCGGATTTCGAGGGAACCAGCCTTTCTGCACACGCTCCTCCTGCTCGAAAATCTCCTTGATCGTCCAGAACGATGAGAAGGCGAATACGCCGCAAATAGCGGACACAAACACGCTGTCTATAAACAGGGAAGCTATCACCCCTAAAATCCCCAAGACAAGGAATATCCACCAGCATTTCGTCCCCCAATAATACTCGGCCTTCACGACTACCGGATGAAACAGACCGATAATCAAGAATGTAACAATACCGATCAATAACCCATCAAAATTTATCATATCCATATCTGAATATTTATACTTATTACTATTATATGTAACAAATATACAAACAATATTCCACTTAACTAATCATTTCTTTCTATGAAGAGATAGAAACCTCTATTTGTGGGGGGTATTTGAATAAGCTAAATAGATGTTGATTGGAATATTTTTGAAAACCTGTTGAATATCTGAATGTTGA
>NZ_RAYG01000032.1:0-75731 GCF_003670185.1 Parabacteroides sp. CH2-D42-20
GCCGCCTCACCGGTTCTCGTTCCACTCAAAAAAGGAAATAAATAAAGGGATTCCTTTGCCGTACAAGCGGACAACTCATCCAACAGCCGCAACGCCCCGGAGGGAATTTCCAACTGTATGAGAGATCCGCTCTTTTGTCGGTGATACTGCAATATCCCATCCCGGATATTCTCCCATTTCAAATGCGCAAGATCCACAAACGCTATCCCGCTGAACGCAAACATCAACCGAACGGTCAACTGTACACGCCGCAAGGATTGATCCTCCAATTCAGCATTAAACATACGCTCCAGCATCTCTCGCGGCAACGCCTTCTTCCGCTTGCTTTCAACGCCCGTGAAGACATCTTTGAACAGGTTGGGTACAAAGGGAGCCTCGTTCGCCTCCACGGCCAAGTTATAAATGTGACGAATCCGACGCATATAGGTAGACACCGTATTCAACGAACGGCCCTTGTCCAACAACCATGACTGATAGCACAAAAGCCTGTTCCTATTAATATAGGCATAAGGAATCGCCTCCATACCGCAAAAACACTTGAACGAATTCAAGGCATCTTGATAACTCTTCGCCGTGGAATACCGTTTTTTCTCATGCAGACAAGCCATATAGATGGACAGGCCCATAACAAAATCTTCTTCTTTTTTCATATCTTCTCCTTAATAAAAAGGCCAAAAATACTACCTTTGTACACTGTGTAAATAAAATCTATACAGATGAAGCAACACCTACGACCGATTATGTTTGTCGGAACCTGCTCTGATGCGGGTAAAAGCGTTATTAACGCGGCGTTTTGCCGTATTTTCAAGCAAGATGGTTATCAACCGGCACCGTTCAAGGCACAAAATATGTCCCTCAATTCCTACTCTACCCCGGAAGGCGGCGAGATGGGTCGGGCGCAAGTCGTACAAGCCGAAGCCTGCGGTATTTCCCCGCATACGGATATGAACCCGATATTACTAAAGCCGACAAATGATAAAAGCTCACAAGTCGTATTAAACGGAAAGCCAGTCGGCAATATGTCCGCCAAGGATTATTTCGGGATACAAAACCAGAAGGAGGAGCTATTTAAGGAAGCTATCGAAGCCTTCAACCGTCTGGAAGCTCGCTATAACCCGATCGTATTGGAAGGAGCCGGAAGCATCTCCGAACTAAACCTGCGAGACCGGGATATCACCAATATGCGTATGGCGATCGCTGCCGGAGCCTCTACCTATTTAGTTGCGGATATAGACCGTGGGGGCGTATTCGGCTCTGTATATGGAACGATCGCTTTATTACGACCGGAGGAACGAGTGTTAATGAAAGGGGTTATCATCAATAAGTTCCGTGGAGACGCCTCTTTATTCGAAGAAGGACGGAGCCTATTAAAGGAATTGACTGGGATTCCCGTGGTCGGCGTAATTCCATGGTTTCGGGATATCAAGATAGAGGAAGAGGATTCCGTAGCGTTGGATATGAAAAATAACACTTATAAAGACGGGAAAATCAATGTAGCTATCATCCTGCTGAAACGAATGTCTAATTTCACGGATTTTGATGTATTGGAGATGGACCCCCGTTTCAATCCGTATTATACCAACAATATCGATGAGATAGAGAAAGCCGACATCATCCTGCTCCCCGGCTCAAAGAATACGTTATCGGACTTACAAAGCCTGCGGGCCAATGGGATAGCGATGGCGATTATCCGGGCGCATAAAGCGGGTAAAAAGGTGATCGGTATTTGCGGTGGCTATCAAATGATGGGAGTCCGCTTGGAAGATCCGGAAAGTATCGAGGGAAATATCCCGGCGATTCCCGGTCTCGGTCTTCTGCCTCAATGCACAGTCATCGAGCAGGAGAAGATCACGAGACAAAGCGACTTTGCTTTCCTCCCCTCCTCGGAGAATAAGGATTGTAAAGGATACGAAATACATATGGGACGAACCACCTTATTGGGCGACGCCCCCGAACAGCCCGTAGCCCGACTGGAAGACGGACGAACGGACGGATATTACCTCAACAACCGATGCTGGGGAAGTTATATGCATGGTATCCTTGATAATCCGGCCGTATTGGACAACTTAGCTGAGGGCTTTGACACGGAAACGACTACAGGCCCTTTCGATTATGCCGCTTTTAAGGAAGAGCAGTATGATAAACTCGCCGCCCTCGTAAGGGAGCACGTGGATATGGAATATATTTATAACAGTATTAAAAACTAATATCATGAACAGACGTACTTTTATGCAAAAAACCGGACTTATCATGTCCGGACTTACTTTATCGCCGCTTATCGGTAAATCGTATTCCTCCATATACGGACAAACCGCCCCTAGCAACAAAGTAAAGGTAGCCCTCATAGGATGCCGTAGCATGGGATACGGGGATTTGAATACTTTTCTTGATTATCCGGAGACGGAATGCGTGGCTCTTTGCGATGTCGATGACGAATGGTTAAACAAACGGGCTGCCGACGTTGAGAAGAAAACAGGGAAAAAAGTACCTCACTTATATAAGGACTGGCGACGAGTAATCGATAATAAAGACGTAGATGTAGTCATTATCGGTACGCCGGACCATTGGCATTGCCTTCCGACGGTCTGGGCTTGCCAAGCGGGAAAAGACGTATATGTAGAGAAGCCGCTCTCCAATACGATCGAGGAATGTAACCTGATGGAAAAAGCCGCCCGTAAATATAACCGGATCGTACAGGTAGGCCAATGGCAACGTAGCGACCCGCATTGGGACGAGGCGGCTAATTTCTTGAAAGCCGGAAATATCGGACGGATCCGTACGGTCAAGGTCTGGGCTTACCAAGACGGCAAGCCGACACTTCCGGTTAAACCGGATTGCGACGCTCCCGCCGGTGTGGATTACGATATGTGGCTAGGCCCGGCTCCTAAACGTCCGTTCAATCCTTATCGCTTTCATTATAATTTCCGTTTTTTCTGGGATTATGCCGGAGGCTTGATGTCGGACTGGGGTGTACATTTACTGGATTATGCCCTAGAAGGTATGAACGCGGGCCTTCCCAGCCGTGTATTCTCAGGCGGTGGCAAGTTCGCCTATCCGAACGACGCTATGGAGACACCCGATACTTTAATGGCGACTTATGCCTACGATGATTTTAATATCATCTGGGATCACGCCTGTGGAATCAATCACGGACTCTATAACCGTAAGGAAGGATTAGCGTTCTATGGGGAGAATGGTACGATGGTACTCGACAGGGCCGGTTGGGAAGTCATACCAGTCGTATCCAATAACGTAGCCCGCATGGAAGCCGTTCCTTTCAAGAAAGGAGAAGGCAAAGGACTTTATAATCATGTGGGAAACATGTTGAGCTGCATTAAAAGCCGTGAGCTTCCGAACGCCGATGTCGCTATCGGTGCCCGTGTAGCGAAGATGGCTCATCTGGCGAATATCTCCTGCCGGGTTCAACGGGAAGTTCATTGGGATGATAAAAACAATTTGTTTGTCGGCGATAACGAGGCTACCGCCTTGTCGAAAGCCTATTACCGGGCACCTTGGGAATTACCTAAATTGTAACAATCGCAGCATAACGTTAAAATTTTGACAAACAATAAACAATGCCCTAGTAAGCTTGTTAGAACTATAAAAAACGAACAATACGTTTAATTCTAAATTAATACAGCTATGGCAAAAGAAAGCGTCAAAATTTTAAGAGGGAAATTGGATGTCGACAATTTATTATCTCAACTAAACGCCGCGTTAGCGGAAGAATGGCTAGCATACTATCAATATTGGGTAGGAGCCTTGGTCGTTGAAGGAGCCATGCGTTCCGACGTACAAGGTGAATTCGAGGAACATGCCGAGGAAGAAAGGCATCACGCCCAATTATTGGCAGACCGGATCATCGAATTGGAAGGAGTTCCGGTACTTGATCCGAAACAATGGTTTGAATTAGCCCGATGCAAATATGATTCACCGACAGACTTTGACGTAGTAAGCCTTCTGAACCAGAATGTCGCCTCCGAGCGTTGCGCCATCTTGCGTTATCAAGAAATCGCTAAATTCACGGACGGCATCGACTTCACGACTTGTGATATCGCTAAGCATATCTTAGCTGAGGAAGAAGAACACGAGCAAGATCTGCAAGACTATTTGACAGATATCGCACGTATGAAAAAATCTTTCCAGAAATAATTTAGGAAAGGGAAAACTCTCTTCAACAAAAATCCCTTGAGAGAATGTCTTAGAGACATTCTCTCAAGGGATTTTAATTTCAAGCACATTAATGCTTTGTCCCATGCAACAAAGCGTCATATAATAAGGCATCCGCCACTTCCAAAGCGATTTCCTCGTCTTTCAGATTCCTCAAGATCGTCAAACCAAACTCAAACATAAAACCCGGCCCCTTGCTTGTGATGATATTTCCATCCTGCTCTACTCCATTATCCGTAGGGATAGCGCCTACCATTGTTGGCTCGAAGAAAGGAAAACAGGTAGCCCTTTTCCCTTTTAGCAATCCAAGACCACCTAAAACCATCGGTCCGGCACAGATAGCACCGATTAATACGCCTTCCTCCGTTTTCTCCTTGACTAATTCTTTCAAATGGGCATGCGCATTTAAGTGGTTGCTTCCGGGTATTCCACCCGGCAAGATCAAGGCATCGACGCAACTGAAATCCGCCTCCTCGAACAGATAATCAGCCATTACCGGAATATCATGAGCTCCTATCACCAATCGGTCACCCGTAATAGATACCATCATAACCCGTACACCACCACGCCTCAAGACATCAATCGTACCCAAGGCCTCTATTTCCTCAAAGCCTGTCGCTAAAAAGACAACCGCATTTTTCATTTCTTTTTTATTTAATATAGTTGACATTCACTTAAAACAGAAGGATCATCCTTCTCCACAACAGCCTTATCCGTAACAACCAATGGTAAGGTGAACCAGAAAGTGGAACCTTTGCCAAGCTCAGATCGCACACCGATCTCACCACCCAACTGCTCTACAATCATCTTGCAGATCGGTAGTCCCAAACCAGCCCCTTGATAAAAATCATCCAATTTCACGAAACGCTCGAAAACAGACTCCAGCTTTTCCTCTGATATCCCGATTCCGGTATCCATGACAGAGACACGTACGAACATATCTTCCACCTCATAAAAAAGCGAGATAAAACCTTTGGAAGTAAACTTAATGGCATTAGACAAGAGATTTAACAAGACCTGTTCTACCCGGTGCGGATCGATCCACAGACGAACAGAAGGCATGGCGACCGAGTTATATAATAATGCCACATCGGAAGTCATCTTCAAGGATTGTACCACATAGGCCTCTTGGCAAATATCCCTCAACTCAACTTCCGACACGTTATAGTTTAACCGACCGGACTCGATCTTCGACAAATCCAAGATATCGTTAATCAGTTTCAACAATAAATCGCAATTCTTATTTATAATCGAAAAGTATTCCCTTTGCTCACTGGCATTAGTCGTTTCCGTCACGAGATGGGCAAAACCAACGATAGCATTCAGGGGGGTCCGTATCTCATGGCTCATATTAGCGATAAAAGCGTTTTTCATCTTATCCGCCTCTTGTACTTTCATCAGCGCCAACTGGTCTTGACGTTGCTCCGTGATATCATTCAGCATGACCAATAACAGAGGCGAGGCTCCCGGGTCCGGATTCGTGATCAGTAAACGTACGATATTTACGATTCTCACCTCTCCATTCGGTTTCTCATACTCGACCATTTCCTTTACCATACGTCCCGTCTTGATCGTATGGTAATCTTCCGTTCGGATCTCATGCGCCCGCCGGGAATCAGGGAAAAGCTCGAAATCCGTCTTCCCTAAGATATCTTCCGCCTTGACCCCCGTAAATTCCTCCGCCGCCTTATTAAAATAGATATACCGGAAACCGTTGAAAATATCTTTCACCGTGATCTCCACAAATACGTTCGACAAGATCGTATCCATCAAGATATTTAAGAAGTTGATCGTATGCTGGCTTTGGCGCATCTCAAGTTCGTTATCGCTCGCGGATGGTGTCAAAGTGGCTTTTTCCAGATCGGCTTCCAGTCTCTCAATCCTTTGAATCAACTCTTCTTTGGAAAGGTGGTCATATTTTCCCATGGCCCATACATAAAGTTAAATTGCGTAATGGACAAAAATAACTATTATTTTTTTATTTACAACGGCTTACCGCCTAATAATTCTTATTTTCAAAAGGTCATTACTAATATTTTGACACAAAAGCATGGCATTATCCAAAATAAAAGATACATTTGCAATCTAATTTCATGAATTAAACACACTCTAATTGAAAAAACGATGATGTATTGGCAGAAAGAAATAGAAACCATGGATCGTAAAGATCTGGTAAAATTCCAACTGGAACGACTGAAACAAACCATAGAACTAGCGGGCAACTCCCCTTTTTACCATAAGATATTCAAAGAGAAAGGAATTACCCCGGACAGTTTTCAGTCCTTGGAGGATTTACAAAAACTTCCGTTTACAACGAAAGATGATCTTAGAAATAACTATCCGTTCGGATTGGCTGCCATCCCGTTACAGAAATGTGTACGTATCCACTCTTCCAGTGGAACGACAGGTAATCCTACCGTTGTCTTACATTCCGCCAAGGACTTGGACCAATGGGCTAACCAAGTAGCTCGTTGCATGTATATGGTAGGGCTAAGGGATACGGACGTATTCCAGAATACATCCGGCTACGGCATGTTTACCGGTGGCCTCGGTTTCCAGTATGGAGCAGAAAAATTAGGTGCGTTGACAGTGCCTGCGGCGGCCGGTAATACCAAACGACAGATTAAGTTCATCACCGATTTCGGCACCACCTGTTTACATATCATACCGAGCTATGCCACTCGTTTGGCTGAGGTTATGTATGAGGAGGGAATAGACCCCAGAAAGGATACCAAACTACACACCGTATGTATCGGTGCCGAGCCACACTCGGAAGAACAACGTAAACGCATCGAGCAGCTTCTGGGTGTCAAGGCTTACAACTGTTTCGGTATGTCGGAGATGAACGGGCCGGGTGTAGCGTTCGAATGTACGGAGCAGAACGGCTTGCATATCTGGGAAGACAACGTGATCGTAGAGATCGTAGACCCGGTTACCTTGCAACCGGTACCCGAGGGAGAGGTCGGAGAATTGGTATTAACGACCATCAACCGGGAGGCGATGCCTTTACTCCGTTATCGTACCCGTGACCTTACTTGTATCTTACCGGGCGATTGCCCTTGCGGACGTACCCATAAACGCCTTGCCCGTTTCAAAGGACGTAGCGACGATATGATAATCTTGAAGGGCGTGAACCTGTTCCCCATCCAAATCGAAAAGATATTGATGCAATTCAAGGAATTAGGCAGCAATTACTTGATCACCCTCGAAACGATCGGCAACAGCGACGAGATGTTGATCGAGGTAGAGTTGAGCGACCTATTCACCGATGATTATTCCGCCTTGCAGCGCTTGACGAAAGGTATCACCCGTCAGTTGAAGGACGAATTATTACTTACACCACGTATCAAGCTGGTAGCCAAGGGATCTTTGCCAACCACAGATGGCAAGGCGGTACGAGTGAAAGATCATCGCAAGCTTTGTTAAATAAACAATTAAAATAACACCTTATGACAGTCAATCAAATTTCTATTTTCCTTGAAAACAAGTACGGGAAATTAAGCGAGATATTAGCGTTATTGGCGGAAGAGCGCATACGCATCATTGCGGCCACCGTAGCCGACACCTCCGAGTATGGAATCCTTCGTATCATCGTAAGCGATCCCCAGAAGGCTTACAAGATATTAAAAGAGAATAATGTCAGCGCCAACCTGACCGACGTATTAGCGATCGTAACCAGCTCATGCGCCGGAAGTTTTGCCAATACATTATCTTATTTCACGAAAGCGGGCATCAGCATAGAATATATGTATTGTTTCTCCATCCGGGAAAAAGCGATCTTGATCTTGCGTACGAACAACCGGGAAAGCGCCCGTGAAGTAATCCGCCGTCAGAATCTCGAGTATATCTGTGAAAGTGATCTAATAAAACTTTAATAGGCACGGATATATGTTCGGAATCAGCGACCCCGGTATTTGGCTGGCTTACCTTCTAGCGTTCGCCTGCCTCCTATTTTCTATTTGGTTCGGGATAACCACTTGGAATAAAGAAGACGACGAAAAAACAAACCCTACTAAAGAATCACGAAAATGAGTACGCTAACATTAGGCATTATTGTCATCATTTACATGTTTGTAATCGCTTGGTTAGGGTATCTCGGATACAGGCAGACGAAAAATGCCAGTGATTATTTATTAGGCGGACGAAAAGTAAACCCCATTATCATGGCCCTGTCTTACGGGGCGACCTTTATCTCGGCATCGGCGATCGTTGGTTTCGGTGGCGTAGCCGCTACGTTCGGCATGGGTATTCAATGGCTTTGCTTATTGAACATGTTCATGGGCGTAGTGGTAGCCTTTATCTTTTTCGGACGAAGGACCCGGAAGTTAGGCGAGGCACATAACGCACGGACTTTCCCGCAATTATTGGGATTACACTATAAGTCCCGGTCTATACAGATCTTTATCGCCTCGATCATTTTCATCGGCATGCCCCTCTACGCCGCCGTGGTGATGAAGGGAGGAGCCGTCTTCATCGAACAGATGTTTCACATCGACCTTCATCTGGCCTTGTTGATCTTCACCTTGATCGTAGCGGCCTACGTGATTACGGGCGGAATCAAGGGAGTACTTTATACGGATGCGTTGCAAGCGGTTATCATGTTCGCTTGTATGCTATTCCTGCTATTTTGGTTTTACCATATCATGGACATGGGCTTTATCGAGGCAAACCAGAAGTTGACGGATATCGCCCCCATGGTGCCCGAACGCTTCAAGGCCTTGGGACATCAAGGATGGACAGCTATGCCCATCTCAGGCTCTCCACAATGGTATACATTGGTTACCTCATTGATCCTTGGCGTAGGAATCGGTTGCTTAGCGCAGCCACAACTAGTCGTACGCTTCATGATGGTGGAAAGTACCAAGCAACTCAACAGGGGCGTATTGATCGGCTGCGTGTTCTTGATTGTCACGGTAGGGGCGATTTATCACGTGGGAGCCTTGTCTAATTTGTTTTTCCTCAAGACGGAAGGTGTAGTCGCCTCCGAGGCGGTAAAAGATATGGACAAGATCATCCCCCTATTTATCAATAAAGCGATGCCGGAGTGGTTCGGGGCGGTTTTCATGCTTTGTATTCTCTCTGCCAGTATGTCTACCCTTAGCGCGCAATTTCATACCATGGGAGCGGCTTTCGGGGCAGACGCATTCCCCAAACTAGGACGTAGCAAAAATCCGAACTCTACATTAGGTGTACGTATCGGCGTGCTATGCTCTATCTTGGTCAGCTACGTTATCTGCTATACGCTAAGCGCGAGTATTATCGCACGAGGCACCGCCTTGTTCATGGGTATTTGTGCGGCTACATTCCTACCTACCTATTTCTGCTCGCTATATTGGAAAGGGGCTACCCGGCAAGGGGCCTTGGCCAGCTTATGGGTAGGAGGCTTGGCCAGTTTATTCGCCATGTTGTTCCTTCATAAGGCGGAAGCGGCTCCGGTAGGACTTTGCAAGGCTTTATTCGGACAAGACGTCTTGATCGATGTATATCCGTGGCATGCGATAGATCCGATCTTATTTGCTTTGCCATTATCGGCGATAACGATTGTTTTGGTTAGCCTAGCGACTCAAAAGAAGGCTTTTTAGCTTTTCTTATGAACCTCAAAACACTAATTAGCATTTATTCTATTGACAGATATATAGAAA
The DNA here is from genome assembly GCF_003670185.1 of Parabacteroides sp. CH2-D42-20. NCBI lineage: Bacteria > Pseudomonadati > Bacteroidota > Bacteroidia > Bacteroidales > Tannerellaceae > Parabacteroides > Parabacteroides sp. CH2-D42-20. The sequence goes on from NZ_RAYG01000032.1 coordinate 9,813, forward strand.
ACAGTACATTTGCACTGTGGTTTTTTCATAATAGTATTAGATTTAAGGTTAACAAAGTTGGTTAGGGGTTGCCGGGAGGCAATCCTTAATTGTTTTATAGAGGTCTAGATATGATTAAATACATTTTTCTACTATTCATACTTTGTTGCTCCGGTTGCCGGCACGCACAAACGGAAGATACCGTAATCAAGGTTTCGGTACTTCGTGGTCCATCCGTTATTGCATTCGCCGATTGGCTTGAGAATCCTCCAATTATAGATAACAAAAAAGTACAAGTAAAAGTGGTAGACTCGCCTGATCTGGCGCAAGCCTTACTGATCAAGCAGGAGACCGACATAGCCGTACTCCCCATGATCAATGCGGCGAACTTGTACAATAAAGGGATCAAGATCAAACTAGCGGGGTGCCCGATCTGGGGAACCCTTTACCTCGTTGAGAAAACTCCCTTGAAAGAACCGGCATTGTATGTATTCGGCAACGGTACGACTCCCGATATCCTTACCCGGTACTATCTCCGCCGCCAACGATTAGATTATCCTTTGAATTACGCCTTCAATACCGCCGGGGAAATCACCCAAGGTATCTTAGCCGGAAAAGTAAATCGTGCCGTGCTCGGGGAACCGTTTCTAAGCATCGCTTTACGGAAAGACAGCAGCTTACGAATAACTGCGGACTTGAATCATTTTACAGACAACGATACCCTCGGATTCGCCCAAACAGCGGTCGTATACACCCCGACGATGGAGAAATATCGTATCGCTTTTGAGGATGCCTTACGAGCCTCCTGCCAAAAAGCCGTACGATATCCGAAAGAGACCATCCATTCTTTGGAAGAACATGGAATCTTCGCCCAAGGGGCCTTAACTCCTAAGAGTATCGAGCGGTGTAAAATCTATTATTTATCAGCTATCGAGGCGAAAGACGCCCTCATGGGTTTCCTACGTCTCATCGAACAGTATGAACCCAAGGCCGTCGGCGGGAGGCTTCCCGATGCCGGATTTATCCCCGAAAAACAATGAGATTGCGAAAAACAATCACTACGATAGTCGCTACCGCTATCCTCTTGGCGGGATGGCAACTATTCGCCGTTATAGCCAACCAACCGGAGCTGATACCTTCACTTCCTCGACTCGTACGGACACTTTGCGAATGGCTCGTCTCCGGTAGTTTCTATCAGTCGGTCGGAGCGACTATACTCCGGGGAATCTTAGGCATGTCGATCTCATTCGTTTGTGCGATAGGGATGGCCGGGTTATTCGCCCGTTTTGAGTGGGTGTATGAATTATTCAGACCTCTGCTTGCCATCATGCGCTCGATCCCGGTCATATCCTTCATACTTTTGGCGCTTATATTCCTAAATCCGGAAAGTATCCCTTTGATGATCGCCTTCCTCACCATGTTCCCGCTACTAACAGAGAATCTGACACGGGGAATCCTCGATCTACGTCCGGGTTTATCCATTATGGCACGTCTGTTCCATATCAAACGTTCCAATGTCTTATTCCAGATCATCTATCCGCAGCTAAAGCCATTCTTATATAGCGGACTTGCCTCCGCCGCCGGATTCGGCTGGCGTGCGATCATTATGGGAGAAGTCTTGTCGCAATGCGCATTCGGAATCGGAAGCGAGATGAAAAGGGCGCAAAACTTTATCGCTGTCCCTGAGCTACTCGCTTGGACAATCGTGGCGGTATTCATCAGTTTCTTTTTTGACAAAGGAATTAGCAAAGTCGCTGATATCACCCCTAAAATATCTTTCGCGAATGAGGATCAGACCATCCCGACCCCTACATTATCAGTTTTAGACACGAAAGATATAAGTTACCAATACGGCATACAGCACTTTTCCCATTCCTTTCAGAAAGGGATTATTTATGGAATTAGCGCACCTTCAGGCAAAGGAAAAACAACGTTATTAAACCTAATCGGAGGTATCTTATTGCCTACGGAAGGAGAGATACATCCCACAAGACACTTTGGAATCGCCACCATATTCCAACAACCGCAACTCCTGCCCCATCTAACCGCAGAAGAAAATATCATCCTCCCCCTCTCCTCTTTTCTCACGGAGGAAAAAGCCCGGCGAATTGCCCAAAAACACTTACAGGAAATGGAAATGGAGCCCTTCGGGAACCGATATCCTAAAGAGCTTAGTTACGGACAGCAACAACGTATCGCTATAGCGAGGGCATTGGCATACCCTTCTCCTCTCCTTTTGATGGACGAGCCGTTCAAAGGCTTGGATGAAGCCCTAAGCCATCGCATCATAGAACGAATACGAGAAATGCAAATGAAAGAAGAACGGATCATTCTTTTCACGTCACATAATCCGGATGAGATTCGGTTGTTGGCGGATGAGGTGATTTACCTATAAATTCCAACCAAACTTGAATGTCTTATTTCACTTTCATCGGTTGGCAAGGTATCGTAAACCAGAATGTAGAGCCCTTTCCTTCCTCCGACTCAACCCCGATTTTACCTTTCAACTTCTCAATAATCGTCTTGCAGATAGAAAGCCCTAATCCTGTTCCTTGCTTAAAGCTGTTCAATTTCACGAAACGATTGAATATGCTCGCTTGAGACTCCTTACTGATTCCCATACCCGTATCCGTTACGTAGACATAGATACCATCATCGGTCAAACGATAACCAAACCGTATAGAACCCGAGCTGGTGAACTTCACGGCGTTGGAAAGGAAATTGGTCAAAACCTGAGTCAAACGGGTCTTCTCCGACACAATACAATAGTCATTACCGTCCGACTCAAAGATAACCTTTACATCCGGGGCCACTCTCAAGGCGAAAGCTTGCTGCTGGGGAGCGAATATCTCACTCAAACGCAGGGTCGTATAAATAAACTCCATCTTTCCTGACTCGATCTTCGAGATATCCAAGATATCACCGATCAACTGCAACAAAAACTCATTGCTACTCTCTATGATCCTCAGATATTCCTTTTTTTCCTCCTCATCGTCACTCTCCGCCAATAAGGTGGAAAAGCCGACGATGGCATTTAAAGGGGTACGTATCTCATGGCTCATGTTAGCGATAAAAGCGGACTTCATCCGGTCGCTCTCTTCCGCCAAACGCTTAGCCTGCACATCCGCCTCGTGCCGTTTATCGACGGTCATATCCCGAAGGATTCCGATCGAGCGGATCGGCTTGCCATCCGGATCGGCCTCATAGACCTCACCGATCTTCTCCAACCATACATACTCATCCGAGAAATAACGACAAGGGAAACTGAATCGCATGGAATCGATCTCGCCCCGCATGAAAGCGGTTGTAATATTCTCATAGACCTTCCGGTAATCCGGATGGATCTTCTCCGTAAAACTAGCGTGGGTGATCTGCACATGCTTGATCTGGCCGTTTTCTTCCAAGGAAAGCTCCGCCGTACCGTTTACCAGATCCCAAAGCCACGGGTAGATCTTACCCGCTTGACATGCGAGCGCCAAGCGCTTATTATAGCTATGCAACTCCTCCTCGACCTGCCTTTGCTTTGTAATATCCCATGAAATCCCTACTAAATAAGGAGGCTTATCCTCACGGGGCGCTAGCAGTTTCATCGTATCCATAGTACGCAAGATACCTTTCGGATCGATCATTTGCTCCACGAAACGCTGCATCTTACCCGTTTTCACCACCTCCTCGTCCATATCCCTGAAAGATTGGGCGACGACCGGATCTAGAAATAGGTCAAAATCTGTTTTCCCGACCACATCATTATGATATCGTCCGTAAAGTTGGTTCATCAAAGGGCTGGAGTACACGTACCTGAAATTATCACCCGTATCCTTCACGAAAAAGTAGATGGGCAACGAGTCCACGATATTAGATAACAATCCTGCTAAATCCCTATAATCCTGTTCCAAAGTTTTGTTCTCCGTAGTATTAACTTCCATGTTGATTTTTTTAATCAAAGGCTTGAATATTCCGGCCGTAAAATTCTTGAAAATTAATGAAAGATACAAATAATAAGCCCAAGAAGTGAGCATCCCGACCGAAAATATAAGCAAAACCGTATATTTGTACTCCAATTCTAAGAAAACTAGATATGACAAACGTATTTCACACGCTTATAGCCCGTTTTCTACAAATTCCGGAAGGACAAGTGGAACGGACAATCGGGCTCTTGAACGAAGGCGCTACCATACCTTTTATAAGTCGTTACCGGAAAGAGGTGACCGGAGGATTAGACGAGGTGCAAATCGGTGCCATCAAAGATCAACTGGATAAACTGACGGAACTGCGCAAACGAAAGGAAACGATCCTCGCCACGATAGAAGAGCAAGAGAAACTTACTCCCGAGCTCCGGAAACGCATCGAGGAGTCTTGGGATAGCACCGAGATCGAGGATTTATATCTCCCTTACAAACCGAAACGGGTCACCAAGGCGGAGATCGCACGCCGAAAAGGACTGGAGCCCTTGGCTAAGATCGTTATGATGCAAAACGAGAATAACCTATCCGCACGTATCAAGAGCTTTATCAAGGGGGAAGTGAAAAACGCCGAAGAAGCCTTGCAAGGGGCACGGGACATTATCGCCGAATGGATCAACGAGAACGAATCGGCACGTAACACCGTACGTAACTCTTTCGCTCATACCGCCATGATCACATCCAAAGTGATCAAGGGGAAAGAAGAGGAAGGCGCTAAATACCGGGATTACTTTGATTTCAGCGAGCCTTTGAACCGGGCCAGTTCCCATCGCTTATTGGCTCTCCGACGGGGAGAGGCGGAAGGTATCCTTCGTGTAAGTATCTCTCCCGATGCGGAATCTTGTCTGGATCGCTTGAACCGGCGTTTCGTAAAAGGTCGTGGAGAGGTTTCCGAGCAAGTGGCTACAGCTGTCGACGATTCTTTCAAACGCCTGCTGAAACCCTCTATCGAGACGGAGTTCTCCAACCAGAGCAAGGCGAAAGCCGATGAGGAGGCGATCCGGGTATTTGCCGAGAACCTCCGGCAATTGCTGCTCGCCCCCCCTTTGGGACAAAAACGGGTATTAGGCGTAGACCCCGGCTACCGTACCGGATGTAAGTTGGTCTGTCTGGACGCACAGGGGAATTTACTGCATAACGAGGCGATCTTCCCGCATCCGCCCCAGAACGAGAAGGGCAAAGCCGCCGCTAAGGTCGCCCAGTTAGTAGCCACTTACGCCATAGATGCCATTGCCATCGGTAATGGTACCGCCAGTCGTGAGACTGAGCAGTTCATCACGAATATACGATACGACCGCAAGGTACAAGTGTTCGTAGTCAGCGAAAACGGAGCCTCTATCTACTCCGCGTCCAAGATCGCTAGGGAGGAGTTTCCCGAATACGACGTCACGGTACGCGGAGCTGTCAGCATCGGTCGCCGGCTGATGGACCCTTTGGCCGAGTTGGTCAAGATCGACCCGAAGAGTATCGGTGTCGGCCAATACCAGCATGACGTAGAGCAAAACGCCTTGAAAAAGAGTCTGGATCAAACCGTGGAGAGTTGCGTGAATTTAGTAGGTGTAAACGTGAATACGGCGAGCAAGCATTTGCTGACTTACATCTCGGGATTAGGCCCTACGCTAGCGCAAAACATCGTGAATTACCGGGCGGAGCACGGACCCTTCACTTCCCGGAAAGAACTGATGAAAGTCCCCCGTATGGGAGAGAAGGCTTTCGAACAAAGCGCTGGATTTCTACGGATACCCGACGGAAAGAACCCGTTGGACAACTCGGCCGTACACCCCGAGAGCTACCCGATCGTCGAACGGATGGCCAAGGACCTAAAATGCTCGGCAGCCGACCTGATCACCGACAAAGCGCTTAAAAAGAAACTAAAACTAACGGACTACCTTACGGATAAGGTCGGGATGCCTACCTTGCTTGATATCATGGAGGAACTGGATAAACCGGGCCGTGATCCCCGCCAAACGATCCAAGTATTCGCGTTCGATCCCACGGTGAAAACGATCGAGGATTTGAAAGAAGGACAAGTATTGCCCGGTATCGTGACCAACATCACCAACTTCGGTTGTTTCGTCGATGTAGGAATCAAGGAAAACGGGCTTGTCCATATCTCCGAGCTGGCGGATCGTTTCGTAAGCGATCCTACCCAAGTGGTCTCCATCCATCAGCATGTCAAGGTGAAGGTTCTAAGCGTAGATCTATCCAGAAAACGTGTTCAATTATCCATGAAAGGGATCTAAACGATGAAAGAGAAGATTAATAAGACAAACGTGGCACGCCTGCTGGACAAGGCTAAGATCGCCTACCAGCTCGTGCCTTATGAAGTAGACGAGAATGATCTGAGCGCTACGCATGTAGCGGAGCAGCTAGGGGAAGATATCGCCCAAGTATTCAAGACCTTGATCTTACATGGCGATAAGAGCGGTTATTTCGTATGCGTGATCCCCGGAGCGGACGAGGTGGACTTGAAAAAGGCGGCCAAGGTATCCGGGAACAAGAAATGTGAGATGATCCCCGTGAAAGAGTTGTTACCGCTTACCGGTTATATCCGGGGAGGATGCTCGCCTATCGGCATGAAAAAGCATTTCCCTACATATATCCATCCTACGGCATCCGGCTTCGATAAGATCTATGTAAGCGCCGGACAACGAGGCTTGCAGATACAGATAGCCCCCGCCGATTTAATCAAGGTGGCGCAAGCTATAGAAGCGGATTTGGTCGCATGATCTAACATCGCTGAGAGTACTTCGTAAGAAGTACTCCAGTACTCCGCAAAGAGTATCGCAGTACTTCCTAGGGAGTACTGGAGTACTCCTTATGAGGGACTGAGATCAAACAGCACATGATATCTTAGAATTTCTTAAACGTATACGTTCTTCCTTCGCAGCTCATTACCAGATTCGTCACAGATGACTGCTCGATCGTGAAAGTTTGTTTAGGTGAGGTCCAATCCGTATAACGCATGAATTGTTCCAAAGGCGTACCTCCATAGTTGACCAACTCCAGATCCAGTCTCGTATCTCCCTCCAACGTCTTATAACCGAAATTCGTACGATATACGTCCTTTGCCGGGTCATATAATTGATACTCGAACAAAGAGGTCTGGAAGTTATACCAAACCGTATCCACCGTCTGGACCACCCCATTCGCCTCTACGGTTTTCAATTGCCATTTCCCTTCCAGCTTATGTTCCACCTTATTACAAGACACCAACGCCACGACAAAACAAGTTATCGCTATCAAATTTTTCATCATAATCCTCGTACTTATATACCTATATTGATTTGAAACGTCAAAGAAAAGAATTAATTTCCAAAGGACAAAGTTTTTAAGGATATCCTAGCCACAAATACCCAGAACTTTTTCTTCCTTCCCTTTGTTAATTGGGTAATTACAATACAAATATTATCCAATATGAAAACATTTATTGATAAAATGGATTATGCGGTCAAGAATTGGTGGTTATCACTATTGGTCGGACTGCTTTACATCATCGTCGCTATTTATTTAATGTTCGCGCCATTGGCGAGCTACGTAGCGCTTAGTATCTTATTCAGCGTCTCTATGTTCGTAAGCGGCTTGTTCGAGATCGCTTTCGCCTTGGCGAACAAAAAGGGTATCAGCAGTTGGGGATGGTATTTGACCGGAGGTATTATCGATTTGATCTTAGGTATATTCTTGATGGCAAGCCCGGGGCTTAGCATGGAGGTGCTTCCGTTTGTCTTGGCATTCTGGCTTATGTTCAGAGGCTTCTCGGCTACCGGTTACTCGATGGACCTGAAACGATACGGTACACGGAACTGGGGTTGGTACATGGTCTTCGGTATCTTGGCTATCCTTTGCTCCATCGGTGTTATCTGGCAACCCGCCCTAGGAGCCTTCACGTTGGTTTACATGATCGCTTATGCCTTATTAATAATAGGTATATTCCGTGTCATGCTATCCTTCGAACTGAAAAGCTTGCATAAACGGAATAAGGAAGCACAAGCGGAATAAGTCTGATTCAAGGATTAATTGGTCTATTTTTAAATTAAGAAGTGAATCAACAGCACTTTTACTACTTTTGTGTTCGATCATTAATAAAATAACGGATGAACGCAAACTTACCACAATTAGATTTGCCCCGGGATTATGTCGTAGGAAACGACATTACCGAGGCAATCTTAAACTTTTACAAGCAGACTTGCCGGTTAAAAGCAGGTATTTTCGCTTTATGCGTTGAAGGAAATTTAAGGGCATCCATCAACTTGACAGAGTACACTTTGAAACCGAATGATTTCATCACCTTGATGCCGGGAAGCATTATTCAGTTCTGTGAGCAGAAAGAGAGTTTCCGCCTTTCCTTTATAGGATTCTCATCCGAGTTCATGGACTGCGTGAACATGATAAAGTCTACGATGAGCGCCTTACCTACTATCTACGAGAATCCGATCATATCACTGAGTGAGGACCGGGCGGACTTCATTAACGATTATTTCCATTTGCTAGAGCGGGTACAAGCGAAAGAGAAATCCATAAACAGGGAGATGGTGAAACATATCCTGCTTACCATGATCCATGGGATCAGCGATTTGTATCAAGGGAAATCATGGCCTAACAAGATAACGACCCGTAGCGACGAGATCCACAAGAAATTCATCCAACTGGTGATGAAGAATTATACCTCAAAGCGGCAAACAGCTTTTTATGCCAGCCAACTAAGTATTTCTCCCCAGCACCTCTGCATGATCATCAAGCAAAAGACCGGACGTTCCGTATCCGATATCATAGCCGATATGATAATCATGGACGCAAAATCGCAATTGATGGCTACGGACTTGACTATCCAAGAGATATCTTACTCCTTGAACTTCCCGAATGTATCCTTTTTCGGTAAGTACTTTAAACGGTACGTAGGCGTATCTCCACAGAAGTTCAGAAACAGTTAAGATAAAATTTAAATGTAACAGAAAAAAAAATATCACTTTTTGCTTGTAGTTTCCAAAAAAGCGTTACTTTTGCTGCGTATTTAAAAACAAACAGACAATGAATCGATTTAGCTTTACATATTACTTTTATTACTTTTACTTTAGCAGAGTAAAGGCAGGAGTTTGTATGTAAAGCGTTGATGATTGAATATAAATATCAATAAAATATAAAGTCCTGCCGGTTTCGGTGGGACTTTTTTTGTTTGTAACAGTTTAGAGTAAAAATAGAGAAACAAGATGAAAAAGAAAGTAGCAATACAGGGAATAGCCGGTTCGTATCACGACATCGCCGCCCGTAATTATCATGAAGGTGAAGAAATAGAAATCATCCCTTGCAATACGTTTCGGGATGTTATCACGACGATCAAGAAAGACCCGTCCGTACTAGGCATGATGGCCATCGAGAATACGATAGCGGGAAGCCTCCTTCAAAACCATGAGCTGATCCGTGAAAGCGGGCTGAGCGTCACCGGCGAGTATAAGCTACGTATCTCCCATTCCTTGGTAGCGCTTCCGGGAACCTCTATACATGATATAACGGAGGTCAACTCCCACCCGATCGCATTGATGCAATGTACCGATTACTTGGATACCTTGCCCAACGCCAAGGTGGTAGAGAAAGAAGATACCGCCATGAGTGCCCGGTGGATCTCGGAAAACCAACTGAAAGGACATGCGGCGATATGCGGGAAACTGGCTGCCCAGATCTACAAGATGGAAGTCCTTGCCGAGGGGATCGAAACTAACAAACGGAATTTCACCCGCTTCCTCGCTATAGCGGACCGCTGGACGGCGGATGAGATGCTTCGAGGAACCGATAAAAACAAATCCTCTCTCGTATTCGCTCTTCCCCACACCTCCGGCAGCCTTTCCAAAGTCCTCTCCGTTCTCTCTTTTTACGACATGAATCTTTCTAAAATACAGTCCTTGCCTATTATCGGGCGTGAATGGGAATACTTGTTCTACATCGACCTTACTTTCACGGATTTTACCCGTTACAAACAAGCATTGGACGCTATCAGACCGTTAACAAAAGACTTAAAAATATTAGGCGAATATGCAGAAGGAAGACAAAGTGTGTAACATTACACCCGCTAACCGTGTAGGTAGCGTACAGGAATACTACTTCTCCAAGAAACTGAAGGAAGTAGCCGAGATGAACGCCGCAGGCAAGAACGTCATTAACCTTGGCGTAGGCAGCCCCGACCTTCCACCTTCGGAACAGACCATCGAGACGTTGTGTGAACATGCCCGCAAAGCGAACGAGCACGGTTATCAGCCGTACGTGGGCATACCGGAACTGCGTAAGGGATTCGCCGATTGGTACAAGACGTGGTATAACGTAGACTTGGACCCGAAAACAGAGATCCAACCGCTCATCGGCTCCAAAGAAGGTATCTTGCATATCTCGCTGGCATTCTTGAATCCGGGGGATGGCGTACTGGTTCCGAACCCGGGATATCCGACATATAGTTCCGTCAGCAAGCTAGTAGAGGCTCGTTTGATCCCTTACGAGTTGAAAGAGGAATTGGGATGGCAACCGGATTTCGAGGAACTGGAGAAAATGGATCTCTCCAACGTAAAGCTGATGTGGACCAATTACCCGAATATGCCCACAGGGGCGAACGCTAGCGTAGAGCTATACGAGAAACTGGTGGCCTTCGGCCGGAAGCACGGTATTATTATATGTAATGATAACCCCTATAGCTTCATCTTGAATGAGCATCCGCTAAGTATCTTAAGCATACCGGGAGCCAAAGAGATCTGCATCGAGATGAACTCCATGAGTAAGGCTCATAATATGCCGGGTTGGCGTATGGCGATGCTGGCTTCCAACGCCCAATTCGTCCAATGGATACTGAAGGTAAAAAGCAATATCGACTCCGGGCAGTTCAAGCCGATGCAATATGCGGCGGTAGAAGCCCTGAGCGCAAAGAAAGAATGGTACGATAACATGAATCGTGTCTACCGTAGCCGCCGGGACCTTGCCGGACAAATCATGCGTACTTTGGGATGCGAGTACGACGAGAACCAAGTAGGTATGTTCCTTTGGGGACGTATCCCCGACTCCGCCGAGAGCGGCGAGGCAATCGCCAACAAGGTGCTATACGAGGCAAACGTATTCCTTACGCCGGGATTTATCTTCGGTAGCCGTGGCGAGCGTTATATCCGTATCTCCCTTTGCTGCAAGAACGAGACTTTAGAAGAAGCCTTGAAGAGAATTGAGAATTTATAACTGAAAATTGAAAATTAAAATATAGATCACAAAGATGGAAATGAAGATTGAACCGTTAGCATTACCGGGAGTTGATACACAACGTCCTATCGTAATCGCAGGCCCTTGTAGCGCCGAGACAGAAGAGCAAGTGTTAGAAACAGCCCAAGGATTAGCCTCCAGAGGCGTTAAGATATTCCGTGCGGGTATTTGGAAGCCTCGTACGAAACCGGGTGGATTCGAGGGGATCGGAGCCGAGGGATTGGCTTGGTTGAAGAAAGTGAAAAAAGAGACCGGTATGCTGGTATCTACCGAGGTCGCTACTAAAGATCATGTATTCGAGGCATTGAAAGCCGGTATCGATATCCTTTGGATCGGAGCACGTACGACGGTAAATCCATTCGCTGTCCAAGAGATCGCCGATGCGTTAAAAGGGGTTGATGTACCTGTATTGATCAAGAACCCGGTTAACCCGGATTTGGAGTTGTGGATCGGAGCGTTCGAGCGTTTGTACGGAGCGGGCATTCATCGTTTGGGTGCTATCCATAGAGGTTTCAGCTCATACGACAAGAAGATCTACCGTAACCTTCCGTTGTGGCATATTCCTATCGAGCTTCGCCGCCGTATGCCGGACCTGCCTATTTTCTGTGATCCTAGTCACATTGGTGGTAAGCGTGAGTTGGTAGCCCCACTTTGCCAGCAAGCGATGGACTTGAGTTTCGACGGCTTAATCGTAGAGTCTCATTGTAACCCGGATTGCGCATGGAGCGACGCTTCCCAGCAAATCACCCCGGATGTATTGGATTACGTATTGAACCTATTGGTGATCCGTGACGTAAACCAGACTACCGAGAACCTGACCGCTCTTCGCCGCCAGATCGATGGTATCGACGAGCAATTATTGGAGCTTTTGGCTAAACGTATGCGTATCTCCAAGGAGATCGGCGTTTATAAGAAAGAGCACAATATGCCGATCTTACAGTCTCCCCGCTACAGCGAGATCTTAGAGAAACGCTCCAGCATGGGTGAACAAATGGACCTGAGCCCGGACTTTGTAAAGGAGATCTTGAAGGAGATCCATGAGGAATCCGTGCGCCAGCAAATGATTATCATGAACGAACAATAATTTATAAGATGAAAATATTGATTTTAGGCGCAGGAAAGATGGGTTCTTTCTTCACCGACCTGCTTAGTTTTGATCATGAGGTAGCCGTATTGGAGAAAGATCCGAAACGTATGCGTTTTATCTATAACGCCCTTCGCCTACAAAACCCGGAAGAGGTTAAGGATTTTAATCCCGAGTTGGTCATCAACTGCGTGACGTTAAGTTACACGATAGAGGCTTTCAAGGCCGTAATGCCTTACTTGCAACCGTATTGCATTATTTCCGATATCGCTTCCGTGAAGACTTATTTAAAGGAGTTTTATGAGACATGCGGTTTCCCGTATGTTTCCACTCACCCGATGTTTGGACCGACATTCGCCAATCTGGGGCAACTGGAGAAAGAGAATACGATTATTATCTCCGAGGGCGATCATTTGGGTAAGATATTCTTCAAGGATATTTATTCCAGCCTCCGCCTGCATATCTGCGAATACACGTTCGAGGAGCACGATAAAGTGGTAGCCTACTCACTAGGTATCCCTTTCGCCTCCACTATGGTATTTGCCGCTACGATGAAGCATCAGGATGCTCCGGGTACCACTTTCAAACGCCATATGAAAATCGCCCGCGGCCTTCTGTCCGAGGACGATTATCTATTGACCGAGATCCTTTTCAACCCCCGTACCCCTCGCCAAATCGAGCGGATACAAGAGGAATTGCATATCTTGCAAGAAATCATCAAGGATAAGGATTCCGAGAAGATGAAAGAGTATCTGACGAAGATACGGAAGAATATCGAATAAGAAATTAAGAGGGTTGTGCTGATTAATTTTTCAGCACGGCCTCTTTTAAAAGTTCTCTCCTTACCAACATAAAGGAGATAAATAACGTACACAACTCCGCCACCGGTACATTATACCAAATACTTTGGATGCCGAATAAAGAAGGATAAACGATAATACCAAAGGTTACGAATACCAAGCTACGCAGCATAGAGATAACAACCGACAGCTTAGCGTTGCCGATAGCCGTGAAATAACTGGAGGCCAATATATTCAGCCCACTCATCAAGAAGGTGAAGCAATAAATCGTTATGCCGTAATTAGCGATCGCCAAAGCGTCCAAAGCCTCTCCTCCCTTAAAGAAAAAGGACGTGATCTGTTGCCCGAAAAAGAATAAGATGGCGAATAACGTTATACCTATCATAAAATTAACACGCCCTGCTAATCTCAGCACTTTCTCGATCCGGTCCAATCTTCCCGCCCCGAAATTATAACTGATAATCGGTATAATTCCATCGGATATCCCTAAGAATACCGTGGTGGCGATAAACAGGATATAGTTAATCGCCGTAAAGGCGGCGACTCCATCCTCTCCTAAATATCGCATCATCGTTATATTGAACAAAAAAATCGTGATTCCGGCAGATAGCTCGGATATTCCTTCCGAAGAGCCATTGTATAACGCATTCCAGACCAAAGGCCAACGGAAACGTCCTCTTTGTACCGCTACGACTTGCCCTCGCTGGAACATCCGGGGAATATTGAACAGCGCTCCCAAGGTAAAGGCCAAACCTGTAGCCAATCCCGCCCCCTTAATCCCTAAACCCATTACCGGGATAAACAAAAGATCCAGACCGATATTAATCAACACCGTACTTCCCATTACGATCATGGCATAAAGCGGATGCCCCATCGCCTTAATCATATAATCTCCTAAGAACATCAATGATAATAAAGGGAAAAACGGGACAAGGGAACGAATATAATCCACGGCTCCCGTAACCAATACGTCATTCGCACCTAACATACGGGCGATATCTCCAGCGAATATATAAATCAACCCGCTAATCAAAACGGATATTCCTCCAAGAAACAAGAACGAGGTAGTTATAGCGTTATTCGCCTCTTGCCGATCCGAACGTCCGAGGTTTATACCGATCAAGGTCTGGCACCCTACTCCTATCACGATAGACAAAGCCGTCATCAAACTATAGCAAGGTAAGATCAGATTCACGCTGGCCAAAGCGTTCGCCCCGACAAACCGCCCTAATATCACACCATCGATCACCGACTGAATCCCGAGGAATAATAGGCCGCCTACTCCCGGTATCGTATATTTCAGAAATAGTCTTGAAATCTTTTGGGTTAGTAAACCACGCTCCAACTCTTGGCGATGGATCGCCTTTTCTCCACTCATTTTCATATTATCCACTTCACGTTTTTAACGACGCGAAGGTATGGCTATTGAAAACAAGAAAAATTACCCTATGATAAATAATGACTTTTCCCTATTTTTTTACGGAAGCACGGATACGGCTCAATGACTGTGGGGTTATCTGTAAATAGGAGGCGATATGTTTCAAGGGTAGTTTCAAGATCAAGTCCGGGCGGGTTTTCAGCAATGACTCATATTGTTCACGAGCTTCCATCCAGCTATCGTTTATAAAATAGTTCTCATATTCCCGAAGATAGTAATCTTGTATTTTCAATCCCCAATTGGCCAACTCAAGGGAGCTCCGGCATAGGTAATCCAATTTCGTTTTCGGCATTCTCAATAATGTCGTATTCTCCACCATTTGAACATTATAGGCGGAGATATCCCGATAAACAAAATTGATCACCTCGCTATCCGAGGCAAACCATAACGAGATATCTTTCCCCTCACGCTCCACGAAAGCCCGGACCAATCCGGTTTTCACGAACCAAACAAACGGATCTCTTTCTCCCTCCCGGATCGATAATTCTCCCTTAGCAAAAGAAACCTCTTTCATTTCTTCCAACAGCTGCCCCACGATCTCATCTGATAAAGGAGACACCTGCCTTAATTGTTCTACGAACTGATCCATAATCATTCATTTATCTTATAACCGTAAAGATATAAAAAAAGTACGATCCCAAAAACAAAGGTAATTTTGAAGGTTTGCGGATTCCAGTGATTTTACGTAATTTTGCACCGCTAAATCTAAGAAGAGGTATGAGCTGTAAATTCGAATATTATTTTTTTACGACTAAAAGCATCTTGTTCGTCCATTGGACTACGAGAGGTTCTACCGTATCCGCACCCTATTCCTTCTAATTTATCTTTACATTTTCATTTAGAACAACTCTATCGTATATCCGGCATATACGATCAAGGATTTTTACACCATCATTAATAACAGAACAATACATATGTACAATAGAATAGCGGGTTACAAACAATATTATAAATCCTTAGTAATGCTAGGGGTACCTATCATCATTGGACAATTGGGGGCTATCATCACCGGATTGGCAGACACCATCATGGTGGGACAACACAGTACGGAGGAACTAGCGGCGGCATCGTTCGTCAATAATGTAATAAACGCATTTATCATAATGGGAACCGGATTCTCCTATAATCTTACCCCGCTGATCGGACAGAATTTAGCGATGAATAAAAAGATCGTGATCGGAGGCTGGCTCAAAAACAGTCTGGTTGCCAATATGACTACCACCTTATTATTGATAGCCGTCTTACTGGGGATTTACCTAAACCTAGACTCTTTAGGCCAACCCGAAGAACTCTTGCCATTGATAAGACCTTATTTCGCAGTCTCATTAGTCTCGATCCTATTCGTAATGCTTTATAATTCATTCCGTCAATTCGTGGAAGGCATAGCCAACCCATCCATATCCATGTGGATCCTATTGACAGGGAATCTGCTGAATATCATCGGCAACTATATCCTCATTTACGGAAAATACGGAATGCCGGAACTCGGACTGCTTGGGGCAGGTATAAGCACCTTTATCTCACGTATCATCATGCTATTGCTTTTCATCGCCGTATTCATGCTGCGAACCGACTATAAGCCTTACCGGAAAGGTTTCACCCATATTCGTATCAATAAGCAGAGTTGGAGAAGGCTGAATTCCATAGGCTGGCCGATCAGTCTACAACAAGGCTTGGAAGCGGGAACATTCTGCGTCACCGCCATCATGGTGGGTTGGCTGGGTAGCCTTGAGCTTGCCGCCCATCAAATAGCTATTACCATATCAACGATCAGTTTTACCATCTATTTAGGTCTTGGAGCCGCCGTAGCGATTCGTACCAGTTATTATAAAGGGGCGAACGACTGGTATATGGTGCGTAAGATCACCATTGCCGGGCTTCATCTGGGGCTTATTGTCGTTTGTATTGTCTGCACCACCTTATTCATGACCCAATCCGGGCTTGGATTGATATTTACGGATAATCTTCATGTCAACGCAATCGTGAAGACACTACTCCCCATATTGATGCTCTATCAAATAGGAGACAGCGCACAAATCATTTTAGCGAACTCCTTACGAGGGCTAGCCGACGTGAAAGCGATTATGTGGATCTCGTTTCTCGCTTATTTCATAATAGCCATACCTGCCGGATATCTATTGGGATTCACGTTCCATTGGGGTATCGCCGGGATTTGGATGGCTTACCCATTAGGCTTCTTATGCTCCGTATGCCTGCTGGGATACCGGGCGAAAATGCAGGTAAAATCGCATCTCGCCTAATCCGATCAAGCCTTACGATTGATCCGGGAGAAACTAATAACCGCCCCGATCAAGGCCAACACACTTCCCAGCCATAACGCCGCGGGCATGCTATGGCCGGGAAATAACTTAAACATCAAGGCTACCAGCGAAGCCCCGCAAGTTTGTCCCAGCAAACGGGCCGTACCCAACATGCCACTAGCCCCTCCACTCCTACTTTCCGGAGCGGCCCCGATCATGAGGCTATTGTTAGGAGTCTGGAACAACCCGAAGCCACAACCGCAAAGCGCCATGCGCCAGATAATATCCAGATCGGAAGGATGCGCCGGTAATTCCGCCAACGAGAACAACCCTCCCGAGAAGATAATCAACCCGATACCACTCAAGACCCCGGCATTCATTTTCTCCGACAAGATCCCGGCCAAAGGGGCGCACACCATTGTCGCCAAAGGCCAAGGAGTCAATAATAAGCCGGTCGCCACCTCATCACGTCCCAGTACCCGCTGCAAGAAAAACGGGAAAGAGACCATAGCCAGCATCTGAGCGATGAAAGAAAACACAGACGTAATGATAGAAAGGGTAAAAAGAGGAATACGCAGCAAGTCTATCGGCAATAATGGATAGGCCTGCCGTTCCTCTCTCCGGACATAGAAATACCCACAGAACAATACGATAACAATCGCCGCTATTATCAATGAGATATGTACATCATGCGTGAACGCCTCGATAATCGCTATCACCAAACCGAATGTCAGCGCATTCATGAGTGCCGCCGTAACATCAAACTTACGTCCGACAGCCTTCACCGGATTTTGCGGCAAGAACTTAAAGCTCAATATCAAAGCGGTAATACCTATCGGGATATTTATAGCGAACAACCAAGGCCAGTTCCCCACGGACAATATACCGGCGGCTATCGTAGGACCAGCGGCGGCCGATACGGATACCACCAAGGCATTAATCCCCATACCTCGCCCCAGAAAACGTTTGGGATAAATAATACGGATCAAGGCCGTATTCACGCTCGCTATGGCAGCGGCGCCAAAACCTTGTAGCGTACGGGCGATAATCAGCGTAAACAAGGAATCGGATAAAGCGCAGGCCAAAGAGGTACAGCTAAATAACAGCAACCCGATCGTATACACCTTCCGATACCCCCAGATCTCTCCCATCGACGATAACGACAGCAAAGAAATCGTGATCGCCAACTGATAAGCGTTCACCACCCATATAGAAGCAGACGGACTCGTATGGAGATCGCCGGCAATCGTAGGTAAAGCCACGTTTGCGATCGCCCCATCCAACACCGACACGGTAACACCAAGCCCAATCGCTAGGATCGCCCAATAACGGCTAGGGATTGGCAAGCCATCCGGGATATTCCCTCCCGTCTGACCATTTATATTCGTTATTTCTTTATCCATACGGTATATGAAACAGAAATAGGATGTATCTGGTTTAGGAAGTATCGACCAGATCGAGTATCTTTGCCCGTATAAATGGACATGACATGGCAAAACAAGGCACTATACTAGTTGTGGATGATAATAAAGGTATCCTGACCGCCGTACAAATGCTGTTAGGAACTTGCTTCGAGAAGGTTATCACCATCTCTACCCCGAACAAGATAAAAAACACGCTGCACGACGAGAACGTGGATGTCGTATTGCTCGACATGAATTTCAGCGCCGGTATAAACAGCGGCAACGAGGGACTGTTCTGGCTCTCCGAGATCAAGAAGGCATATCCCTCGATACAAGTCGTTCTCTTTACCGCCTACGCCGACATCAATCTGGCGGTACGAGGTATCAAGGAAGGAGCCACCGATTTCGTGGTAAAGCCATGGGACAACGCTAAATTATTGGAAACCTTGCAAGCCGCTTACCAAATCCGCTCGGCTAATCATAAAGGCGGTGTCGGCAACAAGCAGTTGGTATCCAAGGAAAGCGGTATGTTCTGGGGAGACAGCAACGCCATGCAGCAACTACGGATGCTGATAGAGAAAGTAGCCAAGACAGACGCCAATCTATTAATCACGGGAGAGAACGGAACCGGTAAGGAAATGCTGGCCCGGGAAATACACCTGCTATCCCCCCGCAAGGATGAGGCCATGGTACCGGTGGATATGGGCGCTATCACGGAGACGCTGTTCGAGAGCGAGTTATTCGGCCACGTAAAAGGGGCCTTCACCGACGCCCGGACGGATCGCCCCGGTAAGTTCGAGGTAGCGAACAACGGAAGCTTGTTCCTCGACGAGATCGGTAACCTGTCTTATCATCTGCAAGCCAAATTACTGACCGCCTTGCAACGCCGTAGCATCGTACGGGTAGGCAGCAATACCCCGATCCCCATCAATATCCGCCTGATCTGCGCCACGAACCGGGACTTGCAGGAGATGGTACAGAAAGAGCAATTCCGCGAGGACTTGCTGTATCGTATCAATACGATACACGTAGAGATCCCGCCCTTGAGGGAGCGGCCGGAGGATATCGTACCGCTTACCGAGATATTCATCACGAAATATACCAACATCTACGGTAAAAAGCCCATGACCCTC
This sequence comes from Parabacteroides sp. CH2-D42-20, assembly GCF_003670185.1. Taxonomy (NCBI): domain Bacteria; kingdom Pseudomonadati; phylum Bacteroidota; class Bacteroidia; order Bacteroidales; family Tannerellaceae; genus Parabacteroides; species Parabacteroides sp. CH2-D42-20. The sequence goes on from NZ_RAYG01000032.1 coordinate 29,100, forward strand.
ACCGACGACGCCAAGGAAAAGCTGAAAGCCCAACCTTGGCTTGGTAATATCCGCGAACTGGAACATACCGTGGAGAAAGCGATTATCATCGCCGATGGTGATACTTTAGATGGCAGCAATTTCGATTTCCCCCGTAAGCGGGAGGTGCCCGTCAAGAATGACATCACTACGCTCGAGGAAATGGAGTATACAATGATCAAGGCCGCCATGGATAAATTCGGCGGTAATCTCTCGCTCGTGGCGAACCAGTTGGGTATCTCACGGCAAACGCTTTATAATAAGATCAAGCGGTATGAACTTTAAAGGCATTTATTACAGCCTCACCTTCCGCCTCGCCCTCGCTATCGGGCTGACGGCGGCACTCACCTACCTGGCCTTGGCGGAAGAATGGGGATGGTTCCTGTTCTTAGGCATCGGATGGCTGGCTGCCTTGCGGGGCATCAGCCTTTTGTTCAAGCGGAACGCACAAAAGGTAGCCTTCATGTTCGACGCGATCGACAATAGCGATTACGCTTTCAAGTACGCTACCCGTGGGCGCTCCTCCAACGACAAGCTGGTTAGCGACTCCTTAAACCGCATCACCCAGATACTTTTTCAAGCGAAAGCCGAGGCGATCCAGAAAGAGAAATATTACGAGTTGATCATGAACCAAGTGAATACGGGTATCATCGTAGAAGATGATAAGGGCAATATTTTCCAGACCAACAACGAGGCCTTGCGACTGCTGGGATTGACGGTCTTTACCCATGCCCGCCAGCTCGGACGTATCGACGAGAATCTAGAGCGCCTCATCAGCGACGTTCGTCCCGGCGAGAAACATCAGATCTCCTTTATCAACGAGCGGGGCACGGTACATCTCTCGGTCCGTGTCTCCGAGATGACGCTCCAAGAGAAACACGTCCGCATCATCGCGATCAATGATATCAACAGCGAGCTGGACGATAAGGAGATCGAGTCATGGATACGGCTGACACGGGTCTTGACCCATGAGATCATGAACTCCGTCACCCCTATCACCTCCTTGAGCGACACCTTGCTTTCCCTCCACCAGAATGTCGACGAGGAGATACAGGGCGGCTTGGAGGTAATCAGCTCTACCGGGAAAAGCCTGATCGCATTCGTCGAATCCTACCGTAAGTTTACGCATATACCGACGCCTCAGCCCTCTTTATTCTACGTCAATAAGTTCGCCGAACGGCTCACGCGGTTGGCCCGCCATCACAATAACTACCCGAACATAACCATCCGTATCGACGTGGAACCGGAGGACTTGATCGTTTACGCCGACGAGAACCTGATCACGCAAGTAGTCTTGAACCTCTTGAAGAACGCCATGCAAGCGATCGGGCACGAGCAAGAAAACGGCCTTATCTTGTTCAAGGCGTATTGCGACCCCAACGAGGCCGTTATCCTAGAAGTGACGAACAACGGCCCCATCATCCCCCCGAGGAAGCCGAGCATATATTCGTGCCGTTCTTCACCACGAAAGAAGGCGGAAGCGGTATCGGGCTGTCCATCTCACGACAGATCATGCGCTTGTCCGGCGGCAGCATCGCGTTGAGAAGCAACCCGGCCCAACGGCAGACTACCTTCGTGTTGACATTCCCGTAGCTCGTTTACCGTATCCGCATAAACGCGGACACGCGGCCGGGCGGATACGCGGACACACAAGCCCGGATACACGGGCGCGACCGTACGGGTACGACCGCGTATCCGTACAGCTGCCCATCTGTATCCGAGTAGCTACATCTTTGTATCCGGGCAGCTACATCTTTGTATCCGAGTAGCTACATCTTTGCAGCCGTACGGATACGGACGGACAGCCGGGCAGCTACAAGAGGACAGCCGTACGGATACCCGCCATCGGCCGTACGAACGTATTTCCGGCCACCGTTGGGTAACAACGAAACTATTCGTATCTTTACGCTGTTTTTTTAATTTAAAAGTATCTATACAAACATGAACTTACTAGACAAACTGAAGATCAACCACCGCCCCCGCTCCGGGGCATTGGATTTGCTAAAATATATCGGCCCCGGATTACTTGTCACCGTAGGCTTTATCGATCCCGGGAATTGGGCGACGAATCTCGCCGCGGGCTCCGAGTTCGGCTACGCCCTCCTGTGGGTCGTCACCTTCTCGTCCGTCATGCTGATCATTATCCAGCACAACGTGGCCCACCTCGGCATCGTGACCGGCCTCTGCCTCTCGGAGGCGACCAACAAATACATGCCCCGCGTGCTAAGCCGCCCGATCCTAGGATCGGCCATGCTCGCCAGCATATCCACCTCCCTCGCCGAGATACTCGGTGGAGCCATCGCCCTCCGGATGCTGTTCGGTATGCCGATCAAGGCGGGAGCGGTGATCGTCACCATCGTATGCCTCGCCATGCTATTCAGTAATACATACAGCAAGACCGAACGCTGGATCATCACGTTCGTGTCCATTATCGGGCTCTCGTTCCTATACGAGCTAGCGTTGGTCGACGTAGACTGGGGGCAGGCCGTGGTAGGCTGGGTGAAACCCACCTTCCCCGAGAACTCCATGCTGATCATCATGAGCGTACTGGGAGCCGTCGTGATGCCTCACAACCTGTTCCTGCACTCGGAGGTGATACAGAGCCGGGAATGGAACCTAGAGGACGAGTCGGTCATCAAGAAACAACTGAAGTACGAGTTCTACGACACGCTCCTGTCCATGGTGATCGGCTGGGCGATCAACTCGGCGATGATCATCTTGGCCGCCTCTACCTTCTTCAAGCAAAACATCGCCGTAGACGAGCTGGACCAAGCGCAACAGTTATTGGTACCCCTCGTAGGAAATAACGCCGGGGTGATTTTCGCCGCCGCCCTATTACTGGCGGGCATATCCTCGACCATCACATCCGGTATCGCCGGGGCTTCCATCTTCGCCGGATTCTATGGCGAGGCATACAATCATACCGACCTCCACTCCAAGCTGGGAGTCCTGCTATCGTTCGTCCCCGCCTTGGCCATCATATTCCTGATCGGCGATCCGTTCAAGGGATTGATCCTGTCGCAGATGTTGTTGAGCGTGCAATTGCCGATCACGGTCTTCACGCAAGTGTACCTCACTTCCAGCAAGAAGGTCATGGGTGTCTACGCGAACAGCCGCTCTACGACCATCATCCTCTTGCTGCTGGGAACGATGGTAACCGTCCTAAATATAGCCCTGCTCATCAGCCTATTTTAAAAAGAAATCGCTACCTTTGCCCCATTCGAAGAAAAACTATCAATTTTTAAGTATGAGCGATATCAATACAAACGAAGAAGAAGGCAAGAAGAACCTGAATTTCATTGAGGCAGCCGTAGAGAAAGATTTAGCGGAAGGCAAGAACGGAGGACGTGTACAAACCCGTTTCCCGCCCGAGCCCAACGGATACCTTCACATCGGCCACGCGAAGGCCATTTGCCTAGATTTCGGCATCGCTGAACGCCATGGCGGTATCTGCAACCTCCGTTTCGACGACACGAACCCGACGAAGGAGGATGAGGAATACGTGGAGGCGATCAAGGAGGATATCCAATGGCTGGGATATCAGTGGGGAAATATTTATTACGCATCCGACTACTTCCAGCAATTGTGGGATTTCGCGATCCGCCTCATCGAGGAAGGTAAAGCATATATTGACGAGCAGACATCCGAACAAATAGCCCAGCAAAAGGGCACGCCTACACAACCGGGCATCGAGAGCCCGTATCGCAACCGCCCGATCGAGGAAAGCTTAGCTCTCTTCAAGAAGATGAACACGGGTGAGATAGCGGAAGGTGCCATGGTACTTCGCGCGAAGATCGACATGGCAAACCCGAACATGCACTTCCGCGATCCGATCATCTATCGGGTGGTTAACCATCCGCACCATCGTACGGGCACGACGTGGAAAGCGTATCCGATGTACGACTTTGCCCACGGACAGAGCGATTTCTTCGAGGGCGTGACGCATTCCTTGTGTACCTTGGAGTTTGTCGTACACCGTCCTCTGTATGATTTATTTATCGACTGGCTGAAGGAAGGCGAGGACTTGAACGACAACCGCCCCCGACAAACTGAGTTCAACAAATTGAACCTAAGCTACACGCTGATGAGCAAGCGTAACCTGCTTACATTGGTAAAAGAGAACTTGGTAAACGGCTGGGATGATCCCCGTATGCCGACCATCTGCGGTTTCCGCCGCCGGGGTTACTCTCCGGAGTCTATCCGTAAGTTCATCGACAAGATCGGTTATACGACTTACGACGCCCTGAACGAGTTCGCCTTGCTGGAAAGCGCCGTACGCGAGGATCTGAATGCCCGCGCCATCCGTGTATCCGCCGTGATCAATCCGGTGAAACTGATTATCACCAACTATCCGGAAGGACAGGTCGAGGAGCTGGAAGCGATCAACAACCCGGAAGATCCGGAAGCCGGCAGCCATACGATCGAGTTCAGCCGTGAGTTATGGATGGAACGTGAGGATTTCATGGAAGACGCTCCCAAGAAATATTTCCGGATGACACCGGGACAGGAAGTTCGTCTGAAGAACGCCTATATCGTAAAATGTACGGGCTGTAAGAAAGACGAGAACGGTGAGATTACCGAGGTATATTGCGAATACGATCCGAATACCCGCAGCGGTATGCCGGACGCTAACCGTAAAGTAAAAGGTACCTTGCACTGGGTAAGCTGCGCCCATTGCCAAAAAGCGGAAGTACGCTTATACGACCGCCTTTGGAAGGTGGAGAACCCCCGGGACGAATTGGCCGCTATCCGGGAGGAGAAGAATTGCTCCCCGCTAGAGGCGATGAAGGAAATCATCAACCCGAACTCCTTGGAGATCCGGAAAAACTGTTACGTAGAGAAGTTCGTGGCTACCTTGCCCAAGCTTTCCTACCTTCAATTCCAGCGTATCGGCTATTTCAACATAGATAGCGAATCCACCCCCGACAACTTGGTATTCAACCGTACCGTAGGGCTAAAGGACACGTGGAGCAAGATTAATAAATAAAGAATAGTAAATGAAAAAAGACGATATCTCACGCTTGTTACAACATTATCTTTCAGCGAAGGAAGAGGGTAAGGAGCCTTATTTCGACGCTGATCAAATCGATGAAATGTTGGACAGCTTTGAAGATTCGAACGATTATACTTACTTTGATGAAGTCTTAGCCCTCGGGCTAAAGCTTCATCCCGGTAATTCCGCCTTGCAAATCAAGAAAGGCAGGCAATTCGCGTATAACGAGGATTATGAGAGCGCTCTCGCTCTACTCGAGAATATAGCGGAGACTGATAACCAAGATCTGGATATGTTAAAAATGGAATGCTATTGCTCGCTCAACCAATATTCCAAGGTTCTGGAGATCACGGAAGAGTTGATCACTAGGGATTGTGACTATTTGGAGGAAGTCTTCGAGTACATCTCCCCCATCCTGAATGATTTAGACATGAACAAAGAGGCCCGCGATTTCGTGGACCGTGGCTTGGCTTTATTTCCGGATAACTTGATCCTTAAGAATGAGCTTTGCTACATCCTCGAGACGGAAGGAGACGTTCCCCGGGCGATCGAGTTATGTAATGAGCTAATCGATAAGAATCCTTTCTCATACGAGTATTGGTTTACGCTGGGAAGGCTACATTCCATGGTTGGCGATTACGAGAAAGCGATCGAGGCTTTCGACTTCGCCTTGACGTGTGATGATTCCGATACGGAACTGAAAATATTGAAAGCGTACTGCCTGTATATGAACGAGAGCTATGAGAAGGCGATCGAGGAATATCAAGAAATCGAGGGTGATGAGGAGGTGATGCGCCGTATCTCTCCACTCATGGCGGAATGTTATATGAAGCTGGAGCAATATGAGAAGGCTTACCAACTGCTTTCCACGATCATAAACGATCCGGATATGGAGGATGGGCCGACCAATTATATCAATTATATCCGTTGTTGTACCGAGACCGAGCGTGATAATGAGGCTTCCATCATGTTATTCAAGGCGGCGCAATTGTATCCGAACAATGTCCGTCTCCTTTCTCTTTTAGCGCTTTGCTTGCTTGATAGCGGGAAAAAGGAGGAGGCTATCGCTATTACGAATAAGATATTCAAGATCATCGATAAGAAAAGTATCAATCCGGAAACTCAAGAAGAATGCAACAGCCTGCTTCATGCCGGACAATATTTGCTTTCTAAGGGAGATGTAGATAAGGCGATCTCTTATTACAAGAAAGTCCTTCAAATCAACCCGAAGACTCCAATGATTCATATCCATTTGGCTATGGCTTATCTGGATAACCGTGATATGGAAAATTTCATGGAGCATATCGGCCAAATATCCGGAGATGATCTTCTTTATTTGCTTCGTAAAGTGGGACCAGAAGTATTCGCGGACTTTACCATCGATTCCGATAAAGAGAAGAAACATATCCAACCCGAGGATCTGGTAAAAGAGTTTTTAAAGAATAAAGATAACAGTAATTAGACAATTAATAATGTAATATGCCTAACAAACGAAATCTCAAGGACTACGGTTTTTTAGTATTAAAAGGTATGGGTATGGGAGCGGCGGATGTCGTTCCCGGCGTGTCGGGAGGAACGATCGCCTTTATCGTAGGTATCTACGAGGAACTGATCGACTCTATCAAAAGTATTAACGGGACGACATTGAAACAATTATTCACGGGGAAAATAGCGGCCTTCTGGAAAGGGATCAACGCTAATTTCTTGCTTTCTATCGTGGGTGGTATTGGTATTAGTATATTCTCCCTAGCGAAGATCATTACGTATCTCTTGGTGTATCATCCGATCTTGGTATGGTCTTTTTTCTTTGGTTTGGTGCTGGCCTCCACTTGGTTCGTCTCTAAGGATATCAAGCAATGGAACTGGAAGACGATCTTGAGTTTTGTTGTCGGGGCGGTGATCGCTTTTTATATCACCGTGGCGACTCCCGCCGAGACTCCGAGTAATTTACTCTTTATCTTCCTCTGTGGGGCGATCGCTATTTGCGCCATGATCTTGCCGGGTATCTCGGGTAGCTTTATCTTAGTGTTGCTCGGAAAATACTTCTATATCATGGAGGCAGTCAAGACGTTTAACGTTCCCGTTATGTTGGTGTTTATAGCGGGTGCGGCTATTGGTATCACGACGTTCTCCCGCGTGTTGTCATTCGCCCTTCGTAAATTCCATGATATAACGATCGCCGTATTGGCCGGATTCATGTTGGGTTCGCTTAACAAGGTATGGCCTTGGAAAGAAACGATCGAGACCTATGTGGATAGCCATGGCATGACCAAGCCGTTGGTTGAGGCGAATATCGCTCCGAATCAGTTTGTTTGGGAGGCCGTCGGATTGATGATCTTAGGTTTCGGGATCGTATATTTCCTAGAAAAGCTCTCACAAAAAAGCGCTAAGGCGTAACCCAATATTACAATGGGCATTATAAGGTGATTAGAATGCCCATTCTTATTTGCCTACATTTTATCATCGCACATCGTACTTTTCCAATAAGCGAAATCCTCTCTATACTAATAAAGTGATAAAGAAGTATCAAAAGTAACTATAACCGTACCCTAGTCGCCGAGGTGTTAAATATCAGTAGAAAGACGCTATTCAACAAAATGAAACGTTATAATCTTGGCAACGAGTAATTTTTTACTAACTTTGATGCCTCAATAGAAATGTGTTACATTTAGATTTTAAATAAACAAGTATTATGGCGAAAATAAAAGGAGCTGTTGTTGTAAACACAGAGCGCTGCAAGGGATGCAACCTTTGCGTAGTAGCCTGCCCGTCGGATGTACTGGAGTTGCACCCACGAGAAGTAAACAACAAGGGGTATCACTATGTGTACATGAAGAACCCGGACGCATGCATCGGTTGCGCTAGTTGCGGGTTAGTTTGTCCGGACGGTTGTCTAACGATCTACAAAGTAAAAATATAAAGTTATATCAAGATATGGCAGAAGATATAAAATTAATGAAGGGTAACGAGGCCATCGCCCATGCGGCTATCCGCTATGGCGTGGACGGTTACTTCGGCTATCCGATCACTCCGCAGTCGGAGATATTGGAAACCCTTATGGCAGAGATGCCGTGGGAAAAGACCGGCATGGTAGTCTTACAAGCGGAGAGCGAGGTAGCCGCTATTAATATGGTATACGGCGGAGCCGGCACTGGAAAGAAAGTGATGACCTCTTCTTCCAGTCCGGGCGTGAGCTTGAAACAAGAAGGTATCTCTTATATCGCAGGAGCGGAGCTTCCTTGTCTGATCGTGAACGTTATGCGTGGCGGTCCCGGATTAGGAACGATCCAGCCGAGTCAGGCTGATTATTTCCAGACCGTGAAAGGCGGTGGTCATGGCGATTACCGCTTGATAACCTTAGCTCCCTCTTCCGTACAGGAGATGGCCGATTTCGTAGGCCTTGGTTTTGATCTGGCTTTCAAATACAATAACCCCGCTATTATCTTGGCGGACGGTATCATCGGACAGATGATGGAGAAGGTGGTATTGCCTCCCTATCAACCCCGCCGTACCGAGGAAGAGATTATCGCTCAATGTCCTTGGGCCGTACAAGGAAAGAAGGGCGGACGCAAAGGTAACGTCATCACCTCCTTGGAGCTAGACCCGGCGAAGATGGAAGAGAACAATATTCGTTTCCAAGCGAAATATCGCAAGATCGAGGAAAACGAGGTTCGTTACGAGGAGTTCCAATGTGAGGACGCTGATTATCTATTGATCGCGTTCGGTTCTTCCGCCCGTATTTGCCAGAAGGTAGTCGAGATCGCCCGTGCGGAAGGTATCAAGCTTGGCTTGTTACGCCCGATCACGTTATGGCCGTTCCCGACAAAAGTGATCGCCGCTTATGCGGATAAGGTAAAAGGTATGTTATCGGTTGAGTTGAACGCCGGACAGATGGTAGAGGACGTTCGCCTAGCCGTAAATGGTAAGGTGAAGGTAGAGCACTTTGGCCGATTGGGTGGAATCGTATTCACCCCGGATGAGGTATTGAACGCGCTGAAGGAAAAATTATTCTGATCCGTATGACACGAGGAAGTAAAGCTGACGAGATATTGACGCTGGTTTTTATGCTACTGGCCATAGCTGCCGTGGTATGTTACTTCGCTGTTAGCGATAAGGCCGTATTCTTGTATTGTGGCGGGGCGGCGATCGTATTGCGGCTGGTGCAATATGTCTTAAGATATATACATTAATAATTAAAGATTATGGAACTCAACGATATAATTAAACCGGAAAATCTGGTGTATGAAAAGCCCAGATTGATGAATGAAAATCCCATGCACTACTGCCCCGGTTGCAGCCACGGTGTGATACATAAGTTAATCGCCGAGGTTATAGCCGATATGGGTCTGGAAGATAAGACAATCGGTATCTCCCCCGTGGGATGTGCCGTATTCGCATATAACTACTTGGATATCGATTGGATCGAGGCAGCCCACGGACGTGCGCCAGCCATAGCTTCTGCTGTTAAACGCTTGAATCCGGAGAAGATGGTATTCACGTATCAAGGAGATGGTGACTTGGCGGCTATCGGTACGGCCGAGACGATTCATGCAGCCAACCGTGGCGAGAATATCGTGATCGTATTCGTAAATAACGCGATCTATGGTATGACCGGCGGACAGATGGCTCCGACTACACTGGAAGGTATGCCCACGGCTACCTGTCCTTACGGACGCAACATCGCCTTGAACGGTTACCCGCTGAAGATCGGTGATTTATTAGCCCAATTGGAAGGAACTTGCTTGGTAACACGCCAAAGCGTACAGACGGCCGCGGCCGTACGGAAAGCGAAGAAGATGCTTCGTAAGGCTTTCGAGAACGCTATGGCCGGTAAGGGTACTTCTGTGGTAGAGTTCGTCTCCACTTGCTCATCCGGCTGGAAGATGACTCCGGAAAAAGCCAATAAATGGATGGAAGCGAACATGTTCCCCTTCTACCCGCTGGGCGACTTAAAGAATGTTGAATAAGTAATACGGTAAACGACAATGAAACAAGAAATAATTATAGCAGGCTTCGGTGGACAAGGTGTATTGTCTATGGGTAAGATCTTGGCCTATTCCGGTTTGATGGAAGGCAAGGAGGTTAGCTGGATGCCTTCATACGGACCTGAGCAACGTGGCGGTACGGCCAACGTAACCGTTATCTTGAGCGACGAGCGTATCAGCTCACCCGTATTGAATGAATATGATATCGCTATTATCTTGAACCAACCTTCCATGGATAAGTTCGAGAGCAAGGTGAAACCGGGCGGTATCTTGATTTACGATGGTTATGGCATCCATACGCCGGCGAAACGTACGGATATTAACGCATATCGGGTAGATGCCATGGACGCCGCTACCGAGATGAAGAACGAGAAGGCATTCAATATGTTGATCTTAGGCGGGTTGCTTAATATCGTCCCGATGGTTCAATTGGAGAACGTCATGCTAGGATTGAAGAAATCCTTGCCCGAGCGTCATCATCATTTGTTGCCGATGAACGAGGCTGCCATTAAGAAAGGAATGGAGATTATACAGAAAATATAAGAAGCTCATTCATTGATGTGCCGATATGCCAATTAAGTTTTCTGATTGGCATATTGGCATATTTTATAATTGGCACATTATTTTTTGTTATATCTTTGCAACCCATGAAGTATTATCTATACATATTACTTTTTCTGATAGGAACGGCGGCTTCCGCGCATGCGCAAGGACGTTCCGGGAGCCGGGGAGGACGAGGTGGATTCTCGTTATCTAATTTATCATCCTCAAACAAGGAAATACCGGATAGCTTGCTGCAAACAGATAGCGCGGCGCTGAAATCAAAACGAATCATCGGTTATCGGCTCACGCCTCTTTTGGGAGAACGTTATATCGCTCCTATGGATACCAATCGATTAAATTTCGGGAATAGTACGTTGGTGGAAGCGAACTCATTGGCCGTAGGTTATCTGGCGAATGTGGGATCGCCGTCGCAAACCCGTATTTTTAACGAACGTAAGGAGGAACGTGATTTCATCTTCGCCGATGCCTATGATTATTATATCACGACCCCGACAAACGCTTATTTCTATGATACCAAAGTACCCTATACCCAAGTGACTTATACGACAGGAGGAGCCAGCCAGAATAAGATGGACCGACTGAAAGGGGTACTGACCATGAACTTTGGCAAGAAGATCAATGTCGGTGGCGAGATGGATTATATCTATAGTCGTGGATATTATAACTCCAACGGTAATAAATTATTAAGTTATCGCTTTTTCGGAAGTTATATCACCGACCGTTACGAGTTAAACGCTTATTTAAGTAATTTCAATTTCGTAAACTACGAGAACGGTGGACTTACAAATGACCAGTATATCACGAATCCCGATGACTTGGCCGAGAATCAAAGAAATATCGATAGTAAATCATACCCTGTCCGTTACACGGACACATGGAACCGTGTCCGTGGAAAACAATATTTCCTGACACAGAGATACAATCTCGGTTTTACCAAAGAATTGGAAGAAACCGATGAGGAAGGGAACGTAAAAGAGGTATTCATTCCGGTTTCCAGTATCATCCATACCATCGATTACGAAGATAACCGCAGACGCTTTATCTCTAATGATGCCGGGATCGATACCTGCTACACTCATCTTTATGGTATGGACGCATCTTTGAATGACCAGACTTCCTCCTGGAATTTAAAGAATACTTTTGCGTTGGCCTTGCGGGAAGGTTTCCAAGATTGGGCTAAGTTTGGGCTGACCGCCTTCGTTACTTTCGAGAAACGCCGGTTTAGATTGGCATCCCAAGTTCCCGGACTGGATTACGGTCCGGATGGTCGTGGAAGCTCTGAGCCGAGTACATTAAATTTCCCTACTTCCGAGGTATATGATGAGTTTACGACCTACATCGGAGGCGAATTATCCAAACGCCGTGGTAGCCTTCTTACCTACAATGTCCGTGGAGAATTAGGACTTGCGGGAAGTGACGCCGGAGAGGTTCGAGTGAGCGGAGACTTACAGACCAAATTCAAGCTTTTCAAGAAAGACGCTACCATCAAGGCGGAAGGATATATCAAGAATATCACCCCGGCGTTTTACCAACGTCACCATCATGGGCGTTACTATTGGTGGGATCTATCATTGAAAAATGTGCAAAGGATTTACGCCGGAGCGAAAATCAACTTGGAATCCACCCGTACCCAGTTATCCGGAGGAGTGGAAAGTATCCAGAATTATGTATTCTTCAACGGCAAAGGTTTGCCGGAGCAAAGCAGTAAGAACATTCAAGTTGTCTCAGCCCGTATCAAGCAAGATATCATGTACCGTGCGTTCGGATGGGAGAATGAGGTGGCCTATCAGCTTTCTAGCGAGAAGTCTCAACTCCCGTTACCGGATATCAGCGCATACTCGAATATATATCTAGCGTTTAAGTTGGCGAAAGTATTAACCGTACAGATTGGTGCGAACGTATACTACAACACCGCTTATTACGCTCCTTATTACGAGCCGGCTACCCAGCAATTCCAAGTACAGGAAGGCGATACGAAGGTGAAGGTTGGCAATTATCCGTTGATCAACGCTTATGCGAATTTCCATTTGAAGCAAGCTCGCTTCTTCATCATGGCATACAATCTAGGCTCTAAGTTCGTTGACCCGAATTACTTCTCTCTTGCGCATTATCCGTTGGACCCGATGGTCTTGAAAATGGGCATCTCCGTGACTTTCAATAATTAATCGATTGCCATGAGATCTAAGAAGTTGCTTATCCTATACGCTTTCCTACTGATTGTCGCTGTAGTGACAATGGTACAGCTTTGGAGACTTAACCAACGTCCCCAAGAGATCGGACCTCGTGATTATCCGGAAATCAAGGAAGAAGGAATTCTCCGGATGATAACCGAATACAATCAATCCGGGTATTTCGTATCAGGCGATACAGTGCAAGGTTTTCAATACGAGCTTAGCCGAGCGATCGCTAAATTATCAGGATTGGAGGTTCAGACGCATTTGGAAATGAGTTTAGCGAAAAGTTTCGAGGAATTATCGGACAACAAATGCGACGTAATCGCAAGAAACATACCCATCACCTCCGAGATGCGGGAAAACTACCTGTTCACCGAACCGATCGTTCTCAACAAGCAAGTCTTGGTACAACGTACGGCAGAGGCGAACAACGGACAAGCCCCTATCCGTAACCAATTGGATTTAGCCCAAAAGACTTTATACATACCGAAAGATTCCCCGGCCTTATTGCGTCTGCAAAATCTGGGACACGAGATAGGCGATACGATCTACGTGGTGGAAGATGAGTTATATTCTACCGAGCAGCTTATGATCATGGTAGCCAAAGGCGATATCGATTATGCCGTATGCGACCAACAAATCGCTCGCATGACCCAGAAAAACCTGCCGGAAGTCGATATCCTAACGGATGTCAGTTTTACCCAATTGCAATCGTGGGCGGTCCGTAAAGACTCCCCTGTCCTACTGGATAGCCTAAATAGTTGGCTCCAGCAAATCAAGAACAGTGGATTATACGACCAAATTTATAAGCGCTATTACAAATAGCGCTATTCGTGAGACGGCAAAATAAAGGAGAACTCTGAACCTACCCCTAATTCAGAAGTAACATGTATCGAACCTCCCATCTTAACAACTAATCCTTTGCAGATAGCCAGTCCTAATCCGATACCTTCCATATAGTCGTTTATTTTCACGAAGCGACCGAAGACATCTTTCAATTTGTCCTTATCGATACCGATTCCCGTATCCCTTACGTAAAAACGTAATTGATTATCCGGTTGAATGGTATATCCCATCGTGATGCTACCTTCTTTCGTGTTCTTGATAGCGTTGTTCACCAAATTATTAATCAACTGCAACAGACGCATGCTATCCGTACCGAACATATGGTGGTCAGCCCCTTTCTCCAAAACCAACTTGACTCCTCCCGGAACCCGTAACTTGGCGGAAGCATAAATCGTATCCATCAATTCACTGACATCTAATTGCTCATATGTGATCTTTATCGCATCCGCCTCAATCTTCGAGATATCCAAGATGTCATTGATCAATTGCATCAACAATTGGTTATTCATCTTGATCACATCGTAGTACGACATACGTTCCTCATCCGTATCAGCAAAAGCCATCAATTCAGAGAAACCGGTAATCGCATTCAAAGGAGTCCGGATCTCATGGCTCATATCCGCCAGATATTTCGATTTCATCTTATCAGCGGCCTCAGCCTTCACCTTCGCCTCCTCAAGGCTTAATTCTTGATTCTTCCGTTCCTGAATATTCGTTGAACATCCAAGGATAACCGAAGGTCTTCCTTTATCGTCCCGTTCATACACGGTAGCGAATACCTCTCTCCAAACATATTCCTTCTTGCCGGGAAATAGCATACGTGCCTCGATCCTTGCCTCAGAGATTTCCCCTCGGCAAAGACGGGTAAACATATTATGATAATGTTCTTGATCATCCGGATGCGCCCGGCTGATAAACTGCCCCCATGACACCTCTATCATATCTTCCGACATGGTATTCCAATCGTTCAAGGTCACAACGGAATCCTTGAAATTATGGGTACTGTCCGGATCGATGAAGATCGAGCATGTACGTATATCACTTATCCGCAATGCCATTTTCGTCAAGATCCGGGTTCTTCTCAAAGTATTCTCCGTAGCCAACTCGGAAGTTATATCTCTCCATAAAGCCAAGACAAGCGGCTTGCCATTATTTAGGGAAATAGGATATTTAGCGACCTCTATATCCCGGTAATCGCCGGAGGCCGATTTTACCTTGCCCTTAAATCTAGCGGTCAGTCCTGTCTTGATCACATTCATATCGGTTTCCAGACGCTCCTCGGCGGTCATCAAGGCATTATAATTCACCTCGAAATCATCATGTCCCTCGATCTCCCGGGTTTCAATACCCGTTATTTCCTCCATAAAATGATTCCAATACAGGTAATTAAAATGGTTATCCCCATCTTTCACGAAAACACCCAACGGTAACCGATCTAATATCGTATTGATCAGTTCTTGTAGATTTTTTTCTGTTTTCAGAGAAGATACATTGCGTGTATAAACGATCACAAGCTCCTCATTAAAAAGGCTTGCTTGCGATAGATAATAATAGTTCTTTCCCTCAAAAGAGACCTCAAAAGAGAAATCCACTTTCACTTGCTCCTCGAAAACACGTTTAACCGCAGCTCTATAGATCTCATATTGATCGTAGTTCTTCCCGTCCGGGAACAACGCTTGAGGTTGCTTTCCGATACAGTTATTCGCTAAATAATGATAATAATCGTCTTTTGCAGAAATAACCTTGACAAGAGTAAGATTTCGATCTACTAATGCGATCGTATCGGGACTCTTCTCCATGATCATCTCTAATCCAGACTGAACGTTACTTCCGCTTTCTAGACTATTCATATTAATTCTTTCGTTTTTGGGGTATAACTCGGGGATAAAGGTATTTATTTTTCTATTTATCACCAAAGAGAAACCTACCTATTGCATAATATTTCTAAATAATCTTTATCTTTACCGGGAATTTGAATGTAAAAAGATGAGATTTGATGAATTAGATTTGGAAGATGCCGTATTAGACGGGCTTTATGACATGAATTTTGACGAAACGACTCCAGTCCAAGAGTTAACGATTCCTGTCATTTTAGAAGGTAAAGACATCATCGCTTGCGCACAGACCGGAACCGGTAAAACGGCGGCGTATGTTTTGCCAGTTATTAATGAACTAAGCAAAGGTTGTCATCCGACAGATGCGGTGAATGCGGTCATTATGGCACCGACCCGGGAATTGGCTCAACAAATAGACCAACAAATTCAAGGATTCACTTATTTTATACCTTCCGTATCCGCAGTAGCCGTGTATGGAGGTACCGACGGAATCGCTTGGGAACAACAAAAGAGAGGTTTAGAGATGGGTGCGGATATCGTGATCGCTACCCCGGGACGTTTATTGTCCCATATTAAGTTAGGTTCTGTAGATTTGTCTAAAGTGTCGTTCTTCGTCTTAGACGAGGCGGACCGCATGCTGGATATGGGTTTTTATGACGACATCATGCAGGTTCATAAACAGCTGCCCCCCTACTGCCAGACGATCATGTTCTCAGCTACCATGCCGCCTAAGATCCGGACGTTGGCTAAAACCATCTTAAAAGATCCGGAAGAAGTCAAGATCGCTATCTCACGCCCACCCGAATCTATCATGCAAACCGCATATATCTGCTACGATCCACAAAAGCTCAAGATTCTACAAGATCTCTTCACTCAAAGCCGCCCTCAACGGGTAATTATCTTCTCCTCTTCTAAAATGAAGGTGAAAGAATTAGCATCTACCTTAAAAAGATTAAAGTTCAATGTAGCCGCCATGCACTCGGATCTAGAGCAATCCCAAAGGGAGGAGGTCATGAAAGAATTCAAGAGCGGACATATCGATATCCTTGTGGCTACGGATGTCGTAGCACGTGGAATTGATATCAATGACATCAAGTTGGTCGTGAACTTCGATATCCCGCATGATCCGGAGGATTACGTACACCGAATCGGACGTACGGCACGGGGTACGAACGGCGAAGGATTGGCGATTACTTTCGTATCGATCGACGAACAAGCACAATTCAAGCGCATAGAGGATTTCTTGGAAAAAGAGGTTTATAAGATACCGGTCAGCCCGGAATTCGGTGAAGTGCCCTTGTATGAGCCGGAAAAATACGGTATGAATAAAAGAGGCAGAGGACGGCCTCGTAAAAGTGAGGATAAAGGATCATCCTCAAGCCCACAAAAACGAAATATGGGACATCGTGGAAGACCTAAAAAGGCGCAATAAAAACACTATACTTTTAAATATAAAACACTATACTTTTGGAGCTAAAACAATATTGTTTTGAACTCAAAAGTATAGTGTTTTTTATGGGTTATTATCAACCGTTCATGGATGCCAAGAATTCCATATTATCAACGGTTTGTTCCATCCGTTGCTTAACAAATTCCATAGCCTCCATAGAGTTCATGTCTGATAGATATTTGCGTAAGACCCACATACGGTTCAACGTGCTCTCATCCTGCAATAAATCATCACGGCGAGTGCTGGAAGCCGTGATATCCACAGCCGGATAGATACGTTTATTGGATAATTTACGATCCAATTGTAACTCCATATTACCCGTACCCTTGAATTCCTCGAAGATCACGTCGTCCATCTTAGAGCCAGTCTCCGTAAGGGCGGTGGCTAGAATCGTAAGGCTACCGCCATTCTCAATATTACGGGCGGCACCGAAGAAACGCTTCGGCTTCTGCAACGCATTTGCGTCCACACCACCGGAAAGCACCTTACCGGAAGCCGGTTGTACCGTATTATAAGCACGAGCCAAACGAGTGATCGAGTCCAGAAGAATCACGACATCATGACCACATTCTACCATTCGTTTCGCCTTGTTCAATACGATCTCAGCGATTTTCACGTGACGTTCAGCCGGTTCGTCGAATGTAGAAGCGATTACTTCCGCATCCACGCTACGAGCCATATCCGTAACCTCCTCCGGACGTTCGTCGATCAATAATATAATCATATAAACCTCGGGATGGTTGTAAGCGATAGCGTTCGCGATATCTTTCAGCAACATCGTCTTACCGGTTTTCGGTTGAGCGACGATCAAACCACGTTGCCCTTTTCCGATCGGGGAGAATAAATCAACCACACGTACGGCGATATTATCGTATACTTTCGGTGATTTACGTGCCGTAAGCATGAATTTCTCATCCGGGAATAACGGGGTCAAATGATCGAAAGGAACCCGGTCGCGAACCTCTTCCGGCGTACGGCCATTGATCTTGTCCACTTTCACCAACGGGAAATACTTCTCACCTTCCTTCGGCGGACGAATCGAGCCTTCTACCACGTCACCCGTTTTCAAGCCAAATAACTTGATCTGGGATTGAGAGACATAAATATCGTCCGGTGAAGTCAAATAGTTATAATCTGAAGAACGAAGGAAACCGTAACCATCTTGCATCATCTCCAACACGCCGGTTCCTGTAAGGATGCCGTCAAACTCATACATTTTCTCTTGAGCCTGCTGGTTGTTATTAGCGTTATTGTTATTACGGTTGTTATTATGATTATTCTGTCGATTGTTCTGTCGAGGATTATTCTGCTGGGGAGCGGCCTCGGGTTGAGGTTTGTTAGCCTCGGGTTTCGGAGCGGAGAACGGGAAAATCTGATCCAATACGGATTTAGCGTCCGGATGGCGAAATACGATGCGCTTAGGCTCTTCTTCCGTCGCTTGTGGTGAAGTGGTTTCTTCCGCTACCTCTACCGGAGTCGTATTTTCCGGCAAAGCGGCTTCTTCTTCCGTTTCAAGTTCCGCCACAACAGGAGGCAACAACGGTTTCTCCACCGGGCTCTCTACTACCGCCGGAGTTTCCACGGCCGAGATTTCCGTTACCGTAGAGATCGTTTGCGGCTCTTTCGAAACCACCACTTCCTTGTTATCCTCGGAAGGAGCGATAGCGCCCGCTACCTTTTCCTTTTTCTCGATACGGACTCTTTTCTTACGTTCAGGCTGCTCTTTTTGCTCTTTCTTGTCAGCCGGAGCAGCCACTGGCTTTTCCGGAGCCTGTTGGACACTCTCTGCAGCTTCGGCAGTCTCAGCCTTCGCCACTTTAGGAGAAGCGGCTTTAGCCGGACGGCCTCTCTTACGGCCCTCTACAGGCTTCTTAGCCTCTTTCTCTTTCATCTTTTCAGCCTGGATGCCGGCATAGGAGATCGCTTGCTCATCAAGAATCCGATAAACCAACTCTTCTTTCTTTAAGCTGCTAACTTTTTTTATTCCCAACTCTTCCGCGATACTTTGAAGTTCGGGAAGAAGTTTTTCATTTAGTTCTAGAATGTTATATTTCTGCATATTGCGAAGTAATAATATAAATGGTACATACACACGGATCACATATACAAACACGATGTACGCCCAATGGTATCATTGTATCTTTATTTAATTATAATTTTCATGTAATAACCGGATTGTTCAGCTAATTTGAACCATTAGTAACATATCTGCGGAGTAAATCTTCGCAAATGTAAGAATATTTTTACAATAAACGAGGATTTAGCCAAAAAAATTCACAATTAGCACACGCTTTGTTGATTCGTCTATACGAAAACGATTATCAGTCCTTTCTCCTACCACCCAAACGATAGCGTCGCCACTACAAAGAAGCCATGTGCGCTCCTTCTCAATCCGGCTAAATTTATGATCGGAGAAATAGTCACTCAACTTCTTACGTCCTTTCATTCCGAAGGGAATAAACCAATCGCCTTCTTTCCAAGTCCGCAATGTTAAAGGGAAATCGAGTTTATCATAATCCAAATAAGCGATCCGCTTATTCTTCTCGATAGGGAAACCTATAGTTATAACAAGTTTTTGGAAAGATAGTTCAATAGGTTCATGATTAATACCCTTTTCCGGATCTAAAACGAAGGTTCGCTCTTCCTTCTTCTCTAAAGGAGTGATCCATAAATAATCCCGATCCTTCAGCAAACGATGGGTGGAAGAGTAAAACAGCTTACCGGGCTCCTTGGTCAAGGCAGCGAAAATATCGTCCGAGACCAGACGGGTAAAACCATATTCTTTTAATAACTCATACAAAATCGTCTCCGGAGCCGGAAACCGCATCAACGCCCCGATAGAAAGACGATCATCCGATACGACAACCTCTTTCCGGGCTTGTTCCAATACATATATATATATAGTCTCTGCGGCAGAAAGATGCTCGGCGGAACGTGCGATGGTATTCCGGGCCGATGGATTTATCTCCTCCAAAAGCGGCAACACATTCAAACGGATGAAATTACGGGTATAAGCATCTGATAAATTCGTGCTATCCACCATATAGGCGTAGCCTTGATCCGCCAGCCAAGCCAAGATATCCTCACGGCTTACGCACAGCAAAGGACGGACGATGAAACCATTCCTCGGACGGATCCCGCTCATCCCTCGGATTCCCGTGCCCCGTATCAAATTCATCAAGACCGTCTCCACACTATCGTCCCGGTGATGGGCGACGGCGGTCGCCTGCCCTCCCAGCCGCTCCCGCATCTCCTCAAACCAAGCATAGCGCAATTCACGGGCAGCCATCTCTATCGAGAGATGCTTCTCTCCGGCATAAGAGATCGTATCGAAATCTATCTTATGAAAGGGTACTTCCAAAGATTCCGCGAACTCACAGGCAAATGCCTCATCCCGATCCGACTCCTCCCCACGCAAATGAAAGTTACAATGAAGCGCTATACACGGATATCCCAAACGCACCAATACGCCCAACAAAGCCACAGAATCGGCACCACCGCTCAATCCGACCAAAACCGGACGATCCTCGGATAACAGCCGGTACTTCTCTATATATAAACGTATCGTATGTATCATAACATCTTTGTATTAAAAACAATAATGGCCCTAGCCGGTTTTAGCTAGAGCCATTACTTATAGATCTTTTGAATTAATCTTCTACACCTGCTAATTCCGGGTCGATCATAATACGACCACAGTATTCGCAAACAATAATTTTCTTACGCAACTTGATATCCAATTGCTTCTGAGGCGGGATCTTGTTAAAGCAACCACCGCAAGCACCACGTTGCACATAAACAACAGCCAAACCGTTACGAGCACCTTTACGGATACGTTTGAAAGCGGTCAACAAACGAGGTTCGATAGCGGCTTCCAGCTTCTTCGCTTTCTCACGAAGTTTCTCCTCATCCTGCTTTGTCTCGGAAATGATCTGCTCCAACTCGCTCTTTTTCTGAACCAAGTCAGCCTTACGGCCTTCCAGCTTCTCAGTCAGTTCAGCGATATCTTTTTTCTTAGCGTCTACCGCCTCTCCGAATTCACGGATTTTTTTCTCTGAGAACTCAATTTCCAAACCTTGGAACTCGATCTCCTTAGACAGGTTATCAAACTCCCGGTTATTACGCACATTATCTAATTGTGCCTTATAGCGATCTATCAATGTGGTAGATTCCGTGATCTTATGCTTTTGCTCAACAACAGAAGTCTCAAACTCCTTGATCTCCGCTTGATAGTTCTGGAGACGTGTTTCCAGTCCTGCGATCTCGTCCTCCAAGTCTTGAACCTCCAGAGGAAGCTCACCACGAAGGGTCTTGATCTTATCAATTTCAGTCATCATCGTCTGAAGTTGATACAGCGTAGAAAGCTTTTCTTCAACCGTATATTCCTTTTCAGCTGATTGTTTATCTGTAGCCATTCTATAAATATTTTACTGGGTTTGAATTAACATTCGAAAAATGTACCGCAAAGGTAGGGAATTTTTTCGATATTATGTTATAAAATATGTCTTTTGTACAGATTTCCGATTCATAATGACCGATAACCGCCAGTAGAATCTGGTCCTCTACATCGTAAAAATCGTTGTACTTCGCCTCCCCCGTTATAAAGACATCGGCACCATACGCAATAGCGTCCTTGATCAAGAAAGCGCCGCTGCCTCCGCAGATAGCGACCTCTCGGATAGGCTTACCCGTAAATGGGGAATGCTTCACGCAACCGACGTTAAACAGGGCCTTGATCCGTAACAAGAAACTTAACTCATCTTCCTCGGCAGGCAACTCTCCCACTACACCAGAACCTGCCTGTTCCCATGTGTTTGATAACGAATAAAAATCAAAAGCCGGCTCCTCATACGGGTGAACGGATAACAGAGCACGGGTCACCGCTGTCTTCTTGAATGCCGGAAGGATCATCTCCATACGCACCTCTTTCTCTACATGCACCTCGCCGATCTCACCACAAAACGGATTGCATCCCGCATTGGCACGGAATGTTCCCTCGCCATGTAAATTATAACTGCAAGCATCATAGTTCCCGATACTTCCCGCACCGGCATTGAACAAGGTATTCCGCATGATCTCGGCATAAGCCTCGGGGACAAACGTCACCAACTTCAACAAAGCGCCTTTTTGGGGGCTCAAGATCCGTACATTTTGCAAGCCGATCAACTCTGCCAAACGGTAATTCACGCCTCCTACGGCATTATCAAGATTGGTATGCGCAGCATAAACCACCAAATCATACTTACACGCCTTCATCATGCAACGCTCGATATAATTGGAGCCTGTCAACGACTTAAACGACTTAAAGGCCAAAGGATGATGAGAGATGATCAGGTTGCATCCCATCTCGATCGCTTCATCGAGCACCTCCTCGGTAACATCTAGGCATAGCAACACACCCGTCGCATGCTGGTTCACGTCGCCAACTTGCACACCCGCATTGTCAAAACCTTCTTGAAGCGGCAGCGGGGCGTAATGCTCTATTTCTCTCAATATATCTTTAACCTTTACCATGCTAAATATCCTTTGATTTATGTTCGGGAGAAAAAGTAATTCCTTTCGGAAGAAAAGAAAATTCCATTCGGATGGAATAAGATTCCCATTCGAATGGAATTTCAGATTGGATTATTTCTTGATATCAACGATCAAATTCAGTTCATCCAACTGGGCTGGATCCAAGACACCCGGAGCATCGAGCATAACATCTCGTCCGGAATTGTTCTTCGGAAAAGCGATACAGTCGCGGATAGAATCCAAACCGGCGAACAAAGACACGAAACGATCCAAGCCATAAGCCAAACCTCCATGAGGAGGCGCTCCGTACTTGAACGCATTCATCAAGAAACCGAATTGCTCTTGCGCTCTTTCTTCGGTGAATCCTAACAGCTTGAACATCTTATCCTGTAATTGGCTGTCGTGGATACGGATAGAACCACCACCCACTTCAACGCCATTGATAACCATATCATACGCATTCGCACGAACAGCGCCCGGATCCGTGTCCAACAACGGTATATCATCCGGATTCGGAGAGGTAAACGGATGGTGCATAGCGTAGAAACGTTGATCGTCCTCGTTCCATTCGAACAGCGGGAAGTCGATTACCCACAAGCAAACGAACTTATCCTTGTCACGAAGACCTAATTGATTACCCATCTCTAAACGCAACTCGCAAAGTTGCTTACGAGTCTTCATCGCATCGTCGCCGGAAAGGATCAAAATCAAATCACCCGGCTTAGCGCCGAACGCATTCTTCATTTCTTGAAGAACCTCTTGGCTATAGAATTTATCTACGCTTGATTTTACGTTACCATCCGCTTCCACACGAGCGTAAACCAAACCTTTAGCACCTACCTGCGGACGTTTCACGAACTCGGTCAACGCATCCAGTTGTTTACGAGTATAGCTCGCTGCGCCTTCCGCACAGATACCACCTATGTAAGCGGCGTTATCGAATACAGAGAAGCCATGGCCTTTCATGATGTCCATCAACTCAACGAACTTCATGCCGAAACGCAAGTCCGGTTTATCGCTACCATATTGTTTCATAGCGTCTTGCCAAGTCATACGCATAAACGACTCCTTGAACTCGACACCACGGATTACCTTAAACAAATGTTTCGCCATGCCCTCGAACATATTCAAGACATCCTCTTGCTCCACGAAGCTCATCTCACAGTCGATCTGCGTGAACTCCGGCTGGCGATCCGCACGCAAATCCTCGTCACGGAAACATTTTACGATCTGGAAATAACGGTCGAAACCGGAAACCATCAACAATTGCTTCAAGGTCTGTGGAGACTGAGGCAAAGCGTAAAACTGTCCCGGGTTCATACGGGAAGGAACCACGAAGTCACGGGCGCCCTCCGGGGTAGAATTTACAAGAACCGGAGTTTCTACCTCCAAGAAACCTTGCTCATCCAAATAGCGACGAACCTCGAACGCCATTCTATGACGAAGTTCCAGATTCTTACGAACGCAAGCACGACGCAAGTCCAGATAACGATATTTCATACGCAAGTCATCACCGCCATCTGTCTCCTCCTCGATCGTGAACGGAGGGGTAAGCGCAGAGTTCAGAACATTTAATTCAGAAACGATCAACTCAATATCACCTGTCGGGATATGCGCATTCTTGCTGGAGCGCTCACGAACCGTACCCGTAACCTGAATCACGAATTCACGGCCCAACTTATTTGCCTTTTCGCAAAGAGCTGCATCAACCTCTTGATTAAATACCAACTGAGTAATACCATAACGGTCGCGGATATCGACAAATGTCATTCCTCCCATTTTGCGGGTTTTCTGCACCCAACCGGCCAGTGTAACCACCAGACCTTCATCCGCAAGGCGCAAGTCGCCACAAGTTCTTGTTCTATACATCTTTATTATTTAATTTGCTAGATTTACCAATCTTTATACCTCGGTTTATTACAACCGCAACCGCAAAGATAATACTATAAATCTTAATAATTATTCTTTTGAGCAAATTAAAATACGTTTTATCCTCTGCTACCCAAGCTGTCCGTATCAGGATTAATCTCTTTCACAGCCTCCTTTACATCCTTGGCCGTTATTTTCTTCTCATTTTTAACAGCGATTTGCTCTACGGGATACTTTTCCTCCATCTCCTCCAATTTAGAGTCTACGGATGTTTTTGAATCATTTGTTTTCATATTCTTTATTTTATTAACGTAATAATAGATATTAAACAGGCAAGCATTACCAATGGTTCATGCCTTATAATAAAAAGAGATAAAAGAGTGTATACTTAAAATTATAAAAATCCGCATAAATCGTATCAACATAGAGCCTTTTAATACAGTATTTATCACTTAGTAATCTTTTCAAAAAATAAAAAAATAACGGGATATATCAAAAACTTTAAATCATACTGTCCTGTTGATTATATAAAACGTCTAAACTTTATCAAGTCAAATATGAATACTATAAATTACATATATTTATTCACATTTTTATGGCTATGTATATCTTGCATAAAAGAAGACATAAAACCTTGTCCTCCTTTACAAATAAATATAGAGGTAAAAGACAAGAACTATTTTAACATAAATAATACAGAGCTTGAAGAACACAAAGATAAAAATCTGCCGTTTAAAGAATATATACCGACACTTCATTATACATTATACGACTTTAATACGGGAAATATAGTTGAACAAAAGAATGTGTTTAACGTAAGTGGTGATGAAAAGACATTTCAAATCACGTTTCCTGAAAATATGCCGTTAGGTAAATATGTATTTACGGTATGGGGAGGTTTAGCCGATGAGACTGCTTTAAAAGATGATCCAGAGAAAGCGACATTACATGTAGGAAACAAGGAGGGTGACGATCTTTACCTATCGAATGATACACTTATATATAACGTTGATAATTATCATTATACAATAAATATGGAACGTACAAAAGGTAAGCTAATCGTACAGTTAGTAAACTTGCCGCGTGCGATCGTTCATTCAGAGAAGTCAATAGACAGTCTTTTCAAACGAGTAGACCGTCACTTTAATTATTCAGAATCTACATCCGTCTATAAACAATCTGACTGGAAAACGGCGTCCGAAACTGTCATTAAAACAATGCTGGCACCATCCGGAAAAGATCAATATTCGCTGTTAAGGCTAAACTTCTACGCTACCGCTCAGCACGATCTTCCAGCCCTCACACCCAAAGGTATAAATATCGCTATGAGAAGGAATGAACTGACAGTATTAAAATACGTGTATGATGATAGCGGAGATTTCAGGATTTACATGTTGGTAAACGACAGCTGGGAACAACAACACGGTCTCGTGATCAACTAAACAAATCTGTAATTAACAATTAATGTTTCACTTTAATTTTCAAAACGATGAAGAAGTTTTTATGTTTAGCAGCGACAGGCATGTTCTTGTTCTCTGCATGTAGTAATGATGGTGATCCAAAGGATGATCCGAGCCAAGGTTCTCCGGTAGGGCAAGAACTAGTACTCCGTGTAGCTAATACCGGTGATGGGCTGACGACAAAGGCTGGACGTCCGCTATATAGCTCGGAGGCCGCACAAACAATCGACAAAGTAAAGGTGGCTATATTCTCTCTAGGGGCAAGTGATGCTATCACAGGTTGTGTCTATGATAAGGAATATGCTCAGTGGAGCGATGCCTCCTCTCCTTCCGGAATCATATATAACGGCTCAACCTATGATGGTTCGGCGGATCATGGCCGCTATGCGACATTAAACCTCAAAACCGAGATCACAAGCGGAGCTAATACTGGCTTAGACCCCGGGAGTTATTTAGTATACGCGGTTGGTTATACCTCTTCCGGATCAAACTATACACACGCCCCGGCTCTTACTGACATTGCCAAAGGTTGGTCTGGCGCAAGCACATTCAATCATGTTACGAGTACAACCGCAGGAGAGGGTGAAGAGATCTTTGCCGGATCTATCCAAAAGATTACCGTTGATAACAATCGGAATTTTGCGTTAACAGCGAATGTCGCTAACAACGTGCTTTATCTACATCGCCAAGTTGCCGGCGTATTTGGATATTTCAAGAATATTCCCGCCAAGGTAGACAATAAAGACGCCGTTAAACTACGTTTGGTTTCCTCTGGTAAAAACACTCAATTGGATATGACAAATTTCAACAGTAGCTTCAGAAAAACAGGAAGCACTAATGTAAAATATGTCGTAAACGGTAAAACTCCAGCAACAGCAACAGCTAAATTCCATAATTCCACGGGTGCCAATGACGCCGCTGTCCTCTATGAAATTAATTTAAGCGACTGGTTTAAAGGAACACCGATGGATGTTAATGACGATGGCTTGTTAAATGATCAAGACGCAGGAACGGAGATATCTCCGACTTGGGTAATACCGGCAGCCATGAACGCAGATTTCAATGCCAAAAAGGGAACCGTCTTCGCTAGCAATTTCGTTATACCATTTGCGAATCAAAACAAGAATACATTAGAATTACAATTATTAGATAATAGCAATACGATCATAAAATATTGGACCGTAAACTTAGCGGCCGCTCAAGCAAATGTGGTACAAATAGACAATAGTACCATCCCGAATGAGTCAACCTCCAGTTATAGTTTAGTACGTAATCATCTGTATTCTATCGGAGAAAAAACGATAGCCAAACCAAGCAATCCTGAAACTCCCGGTGGTGGAGAGGTAGAGGAACCTGAAGATCTTTTCAAAGGTCAAATCATTACTCTTCGTGTAAATGATAACTGGGAGTTAATCCACAAACTAGTTGTTGAATAGAAAGAGTACAAACTTAATAAAATAGACGGAGCGGCATAGAAGCCGCTTCGTACTAGTCCTTTTGCAATACAAGACATATATCCGGCATTACCAGAGTTTAAATAGATCATGAGAAAATATATACCTATAATAATCCTGCTCGTTTTATCAGCGTTCAACGTACAAATGGCCGAAGGATTAGCCCGTAAAGCATTAGTAGCTCCCGATTGTATGATAAATAATTTAATAAACGTAGCGAAAGTAGCTTCCGGCGTGACAAATATGGATTATTTGCTGGATGAGAACTTAAACAATTACGCAACATTTAGTGGTGTAGCCGGAGTCGATGTAGCCGTAGGACCCGTCGTACGAATCAAGGACCTTAAAAACGTATACCCCGCCGGTACTACAGCCGGTTTCTGTATCCAAGCAGGAGGAAATAGTAGTATCCTATCTTTAGATGTATTGAAAGGTATAGGTATTATGCTCTATAAAGGAGGGGTCTTACAAGAAACAATTCTAGTTAAAGAAGGACAAAATACCAGCGCTCTCAGCCTTCACTTGATACAACTACCGGGGCAACAGGAGGCCGTATCCTATCTTACCGTTACGTCCACCAAAGATTTTGACGAAGTCGGACTTATCAATACCGGAGTAGGTGTAGCCGCTCTCGGCGAGTTAAAGATCAGATACGCTTTCGTGGGAGATGCCGTAGAGAAGACTTTGACTACCAATAACTCGATAGCAGGGCTGAGTGTAACCGGATCAACTGTAGGCGCTACTAATACCAGTAGGCTTATTAATGCGGACTTAACAGATTTTTCCGTGGTAGGTTCCCCCGTTGGTTCTACCTATGTTGAATTATCTTGGACAAGTGATTATCCAGTAGGCACAGAAGTCGGATTTAAATACAAAGATACTGGTATCTTAAACATAAATCTACTAGCCACTACCACACTTACGTTAACCGATAGCAAAGGAAACACATCAACTACGACTTTCGAGCCTTCAGTATTGGGGCTCGGCGTTCTCTCACAAGGGGTCGTTCAAGTTTCGGTCATAGCAGGCCAAGCATTTAACAAAGCTAGGCTAACTTTTGCGAGTGTTTTAAGTACAAATGTAAAATCAGTCTATTATGGCTACATCTATGAACCATTGAAAGTTACTCATCATCATAACTTCGGATTGACCGTAAATACAACAATATGCGCCGACCAAACCACTTACCAACTTACAGGAAATAGCGATATCACAAAATGGGAAGTCGTAAGCCAACCCACGGGAGAGAACGTAGCAGTCTCATCCACCGGAAAAGTTACGAATATGACTGCCGGAGTAACCGGTGACTACGTATTCCGGACAACCGCCTCAGATGGTGATAGCGAACTAGTGACAATTACAAAAGGCATACAGACAACCGTCTCAAACGGATGTAACCAGCCCGTGACCGATGTATCTCTATCTACAAAAATTAACGAATCAAGCGGAAGTTTGATCTCTCTAAGCAATATAAGCCATAAAGAGAATATTATTGATGCCAGCATGAGTACCTACGCCGAATATACCGGAGGCCTAAATCTTGTGGATAACTTGCAGATTATAGGTGTAAAGAAAAATAGCGGGACATTCAGTGATGGTACGTCGAAAAGAGTCGGGTTCGTTGTAGAGACCAGTTCCACTTTATTGAGCGCCAACCTTCTCCAATTTTTCCAGATAAGAATATATAATAACCAGACTAAAACCTACGAGAAAGTAATAGATAATTCAAATGTGATATCGGCAGGCGTAATCGGAAGCGATGGATCGCTAAAAGTCCGTTATAGCATTATAGTGCCAGCAGATAGGAGTTTCAACGAAATAACTTTATGGAAAAGCGGTGTGCTTTCTACCAACCTTTCTACCTTGCGCATTTATGGCGTATTCGTAGAACCGGCCAACTTGAATTGCTACGATAATCCGATAGGTTGTAGCACGACTATGATATCAACCGATAAGACTGGGGCAAATATCAACTACGCCTACACAGGGATCAATGCTCTTGCAAGTGTTGGCGGTACGATACTGAACCTTGCGAACCTAATTGATAACGATCCTACCACCTATACCTCCATCGGTGGAATCGGAGTTGCGTCATCCGTTAACATAGCCGTGAAAGTCGGAGGCGTACTCAACGCCACTCATAATATAGGATTGATCATCGACAAGGCCACATATTTAGCTGGAGTATCTGTAGGAAGTTGGATGACCCTATCTACCTATTATAAAGGTACCGCTACCGGTGAAGTACTTACAAACTGGAGCGTACTGGGATTAGACGCTATCGGCTATGGAGATAAGGAGTATCTAACCATGCGTCCGCATGCTCAATTCGACGAGATACGGATCACGGTTAACGGAGCCATAGATCTCTTGAACAATATGAAACTATACGGCCTGTTCTTCCGTAATGATATCGATGGAGACGGTATACCTGATTGTATCGATGAGATATCATGCCCCAACGATCAGACAGATCTTGTGAACGTGAATATCAGTCCGATCTGCCAAAGCAGTAGCATTACAGTCACTGGCAAAGGTATTATGGGCAATAGCTATACACTATCTTGTACACCCCTAGGCATAAACGGGGCCAGCTATTCAATCACCGCTAGCGATGGTACTTTTAGCTGGGTGATCGGCCCGATATCCGTGGCCGGGCAATTCAACCTTATTGTTCAAGACAAGAAAGGCAAGATCGTCTCCAATCCATTTTTCGAGGTACATCCTTTAAATACCACTTGGAAAGTCAGTCCGGAAAACTCCAATTGGAATAACTGGAACAACTGGACGAATGGCTCTCCATGGACTTGTACCAATGTTACGATCCCCGCTAACTGTAACATCTACCCGACCCTTACCAGTGTAGAGCAAAACGGATGCAATAACATTTACTTCGAATCAGGGGGTGAAGTTACAAACACCCATTTATTGATCTATCAAAAGGCATGGGTAGACCTTACTTTAACGCCGGAACGTTATTATATGCTATCTGCTCCCTTAAAAAGTATGGTCACCGGAGATATGTTTATCCCCGTAGCGGGAAATCCATCTCCATTCACCTCGCTCAACGCAAGTAATACCCCGCAAAACCGATTCAATCCTCGTATCTACCAACGTCTATGGGCGAGCGACGCAAAGGGACAAACCCTAAACAACGGACAAGTAACGGTCACACCCACAGAAACCCAATGGACACAGCCATTCAATGCGCTGGCGCAAGTCTATGAAATGGGAAAAGGCTTCTCTTTGAAAGCCGAGCAAGGATCGGCAAGCCTTCCGCTCACCTTCCGTTTTCCCAAAGAGCATACTGAATATGAATACGTAAATACCAGCAATCAAGGAACGGGAATCAAGGAGACTATTACCCGCTCAAGCATAGGACGTTTCATTTACGAGAATAATACCCAAGGCGTCTCTTTCCCGATCTCAGTTACGTTGACCAATAAGCAGGCTGGTACTTACTTCTTGGCTGGCAATATGTTCATGTCTCATCTGGATATCTCGGAATTCATGAATCAAAACCCTGCCGTAAAGTCCGTACAAGTATATGATGGAAATAGTAATAACTCCAATATTAATGCCAACGGACAATTATTGAATAACGGAGCAGGTTACACCCGGATAGCGCCTACGCAATCTTTCTTCATCTCCGTAGCATCAGCGGCTACTAGCCAGACCATCAAATATACAGAGTCTATGTTAGTATCCGCACCCGGACCGGACAATACATTGAAAAGCGCAGACTCCTCTATCCAAGAGGATCCATCCGCTCTTTATCTGACTGCCACCACAAGCCAAGCGGTAAGCAATGCATTGCTACGGTTCAATCCGGCCTCTGATAATAAATATGTCGCGGGAGAAGATGCAGAGCTCCTTATTGATAACGAGATACGCCCAGCGATCGCCATTTTTAGCGTGGCAAACGGAAAAGCGCTGGATATCCAACAGCTTCAGAACGCCACGGAGATACAGCTCGGTTTCTACTTACGCATTCCCGCTGAAGTAAGTTTATCCGTACGCAAAGCTTTAGGAGGAGAGTGGACCGGTTGGAGTTTGTTCGATGTGGAGAAGAACAAACGGTACTCACTGGATAATCCGGATATGAAAATAGATCTAGGTACTCTCTCCACCAACATCGGACGTTTCTATCTGACAAATGGTACGGTCACAGCCAACGAAAGCGATATATCCACCGAGAACAAGGTCTATTGCTATCGGGAAGGAACCAACCAAGTAATCATACGTTCCACAGCCGTCGTAATGACTCGCTGCGAGATTTACACCGTCAAGGGTCAACTAATAGACTCGGTTTCTTATCCGGCAGACGAATATCAGCTTCGTCTATCCCCGGGAATCAACCTAATCAAGGTATATATCCAAGACGAAACACCCCAAATTCTAAAACTTTCAAACTATTAAAGAAATGAAGAAAGCTATCGATATAAGCACATCGCCATACACAAAGTTATGCCGACTAATCAGTTCCCTATTACTACTCTCTTGGGTAGGATGCAGTAACGAGGATCTACCGGACCCGTCAGTTCCGGGGAGCAACAAAGAGCCGGTCGTACTTATCTTCAATGCCTCTCCGGCATTGATGACCCGCACCGTATTGACCAGTCCCGACAATTTGCAACATGTCCGGCAAGTTCAGCTTTATATTTTCGATGGGGCTACAGACAACGCTCGCTGCGTAGCCTCCGAGAATATAAACTGGCAATATGCGACTGGAGCGGATAATGGTCTCTCCACCAAAGAGCAGACCTATAAAGTTGTATACGAGGGCTTCCAAGCATCGAAAGTATATACATTCTTGGCAATCGGCTTAGACAACACCTCCGGGGCGACTTACGGCTTGCCCAATGCGATTCAAGCCAATCCTACCTCAGGTACCTTATTAAAGGATGCCAACGCTTTACTAGCGGCGGGAAAAGGCCGTACGGATATCGCCGGTTCTGAGCTTTTCGCCGGTTTCTCCCAATTAACCACGAATATCTTGAACGGAGGTACCGGACACGTAGATCTATACCGTCGTGTAGCTGGTGTTATCGGTTATTTCAAGAACATCCCCACTCAAATAGGGGGCGTAGACGTAAGCGCCTTACATATCGAATTATATACGATACAGAACAAAAGCGTCCCTTTGATCAAACGAGATTCAAATGATTATATCATGGGGCCGATGAGTTCCGATCCGAACGATAAGATTATCGTAAATATACCCAAGAGTGCGTTTGTAACTGGTGGAACCACGATTAAAGGTTCTTATATTCTCCCTATACCCGCCCCCGTTCCCACGGATAAAGATTACACATTGCAAGTCGTACTAGTAGACGCGAGCGGGACACCTTTATATACTCATAAAGTAAGGTTATCCCCCGACGGCGAAGTATCCGAGACCAATGGCGGTACAGGAATCATCGTTCCAACAAATGACCCTTACCGCTTTCCAATCCTAACAAATCACTTTTATAGTATTGGAACGCAAGCTAGTCCGATAGATCTCAATTCTATACATTAATTTCTCCATAAATTCACGAACATAGAACAAATAACCCACGAAAATACTACCTTTCCTCTATAATCGTTTTTGTAATGTAAGCATCCAATCCCTATGGCAATACCCCTTAGCCCCAGTATTTACTGGGGTTCTAGAGTCATAGAAACATTGAATTGATTTGTTATTTATTTGATTTTAACACAGAAGTTCTTGTGTCATGAGTTCATAATCCCTTCGGCCTTCAGCGATCATGCCAAAGAAGCGCCTGAAAAATTCCAGTGGAGGCTTCTTCAAAAGTTTGCATGTCTCGACAATGGATAAATAGACTGCCGTGACATGGCCACCATTCTCGCTGCTAAACCCACCGAAGCTTTTCCGCAGATTGGTAAATGGGCGGACTGCACGCTGTCGAGTAGACCAAGGGAATTTCACCCTCAGCCTCTCTCGGAACCGTACGTGAAAGTCTCCCTTCATACGGCTCTTCGCATTCGAATCATTTCTTTTGACGTGCATAGGGTTATTTGATATTTGAGACACCTTCCGTGAGCGATACTGTGGATGAGGACAAAAAGCTATTTACCCCCGGATGAGCCTCTTATAGAGTAACGAACGCAAACCATTAGGGAGAAGACGGATCACTAAGCGAATACAGACATTCTTTAGCAAGGAGAAAAAGCCGATAAAACCCATCTTGTAAAACAGCGTCTGCAACCTCACTTCCGTTACGGCATACCGCCATCCTCCCCGCCGCCGAAACATATCCGGCGAGAAGCGGAAAAAGAGCAGGCTCTCTTGTATATTATAGAACCGGGTACCATTCATCAGCATCCGTACCCACAGATAATAATCCTCGAACAAAGGAAAATGCTTATATCCTCCAGCCTTCAGCACGGCCGACTTCCGAAACATCACCACCGGATGGTTCACCGGACACCTTCCCTTGGCAAACCTCAAGATATTTTCATGCTGCTCCGGCACTTTCCGCATGGAAAGTACATTTGATACCTCCCCTTCAAACTCATCGATCCAAGCCCCCACTACATCAATTTCCGGATGTTCCAAAAATATCGCCAATTGCTTCTCAAAACGATCCGGCTTAGCGATATCATCCGTGTCCATACGAGCCACAAGGTCATACGAACAATGCTTCAGCCCCTCGTTAAGAGCCTTGCCGAGACCTCGGTTGGTGGGCAAAGAAATCACTTTTAACTCAGGATGCTGGCTTGTGAATTCTTTTATGACCGCATACAGCTCATCCGTCAAAGGACCATCTTCCACCAAGACAACTTCTATAGGCAATAGCGTTTGCGTGAAGATACTGGTCAGACTTTGACGTAAAAATAGTGGGCTCTCTTTATGATATAAAGAAAGTAATACGGAAAATAACATAAAAAGTATATATGTAATTTATTATTAATAATAAGAGAATATTTTCCTTTGCAATGCACAAAACACAAAAGGAACAAAGTATTTATTTGACTCAGGGAATATTAAAAACCATTCACTTATATTCCTAAAATGAGGATCTAATAACAATTTCTGTTTTGCAAACTGTTTGAGTACCGCTAATTTATTTCTATATTTATTAGATTTCCCTATAGACTCTACAAACCTATCCAAGTCTGAGACTGCTGCTATCATATGAGCAGGTACATCATAACTAAAAATAGTGGAACAAAGAGATTTACTATTGTATTGTGTATAATGATAATATATTCCTTCACAAAACATTATACTTTTAGCACACATCAAGCATTTAATTAAAAATATAGAATCTTCCCACATACAAACATTTTCAGGAAAAACAATTTCATTAATTCTAAACAGATCTGTCAAAACAAGTTTATTAACTATAGCCCCCCAACATTTTCCACACATTACAGCAGACAAATAATCCTCTATATCATTTGCTCTATACATCCTTACAGGCTCGGATCTATCCTCGAATTCTTTAACTAATCCCATATAAACTATATCCGCTTGAGTAGACTTCGCCTTACTTATCAGTTTTTCAAAGCAATCTTTATCTATCCAATCATCAGAGTCGATCTGTATGCAATACTTTCCTCTACAATGGTCTATACCAAACTGTCTAGTAGCGCTTACCCCATGATTAGAACGATTAAAAAAACGTATTCTAGAATCCTCTTTCTCATATCGTTCACAAATAGTAACAGAGCTATCGGTACTGCCATCGTTGATAAGTAACACCTCGAAATCCACAAATGTCTGAGATAAAACAGAAGATAGACATCTATCCAAAAAAAGCTCTGAGTTATAAACCGGTATAATAACCGATATGGTAACTTCCATATTATTATTTTTTAAAGATCTACAAACTGGAAAGGAGAACATTTATGCACAGAGTTCCATATATAAAGCAGAAATGTAATATTTGTAATAAAAAAGATAGAGAACGAACACGCCATCATTACTAAATTACATTTCCTAATATGATGAAAGATATATCTGTACATATAAGCATAAACGATAAAATTCAAGCTTACGAACGGATAGATCAACCGAGAGAGTAATATAGAATCTGCGAATATAGTCGTAAACAACATTCCCATAAAATATAATCTGTAATACACGACAAAAATTTCATCGGTATACCTATGAAGGAGATATTTGGAGGATATGGCAATAATCAATGTAGTCACAAAATTCAAAAAGAAACTTTGTTCACTGAGCCCTGTCTCCTTGAAAAATACTTGTTCTCCATACCCTGCATAGCCCTGGGGAGCATAATTTATAATAAGGTCAAACACAGACGATAATATAGGTTTGGACAGAAAAAACACCAACACACATAGCATACATTGAATCCGCCAATCATCAATAAGAATCTTATGTTTCACGCCTAACAAATAACATGGCAATAATATGAAGGACGAATAATGGAATCCCATTGCCATCAGTATAAAAATCAAATATTTAAGCAACGATCTATTATAAATATATCGGATAGAAAACAAAAATATACAAAAGGCTATAGCATGACGTTGTATGTTAAGAAAAGAAAACAGCGTACCCGAAATTAACAAAGTCACACTATACCATTTGACCATATCTCTATCTTTATCAAGAGAAATATAAAACAAAGAAAACATAATAAAACATACCAATATACTCATGCAATAATAAGGTAAACCGAACAAAAAAGGTATATGGTTTACAATTTGGTATAAAGGTTCTATTCTTTCATTCGATATATTCCATAACAAGTCAGCATTTTGAGTGTCATATATTTCTTCATAAGCAAGATAATCTGTCCCTATATTATATCTTAAACCTAGGACTAACGACAATACCATAATGGGAATTGCATACACCAATTTTGTTTTTTTCCTGAAAGTATTGAAAGATACAGATCTATAACCTATAGAAGAAGCAAAGAGAGAAGAAAATTCATTACTCAGCCCAAAATACACGAATAAAAAAGTAATCAATGATAAATACAGAAAATAAGACTCAATCATACTTTATAGTACCATTATATGATTTAAAAAGGTAATATTCTAGCCATGGCATATAAAATCCGGATCGGCATAAGGCATAGAACATATTTAACCTTATTCTTCCAAGAGCAAGATAGAAGATTTATTACCGAAAAAAAGCGTTTATGCTTCCGCCCTAAACATTGTAACAGCTCACTCGCATATGCTTTGTCATTTAGTCTATACCCATTACATATCAAAGTAAGATAAAATGTTCTTAACTTTGAGTAAATACATGCTCGATGATACTTTTCGCTTAATGACAAACAGGTGTCAAAAATAAAAAGCATATCTTCCACATGTTTCATTGTCAAATTACTCATGATTGAACCATTTTTCCGAATTCGATAGAAATAAGTAACCCTATTACAAACAGCCATAGAATTAGCGACTAATGCTAATTTGAATGACCATAATTCATCCTCATGATATATATTGGGGGCAAAAAAAACTTCATTCTTCAAAAGAAATGAACGAGAGACCATCTTGTTCCAAGCCATCATATACCACAGAGATTCCGAATATGAATGGGATATCTTTTTATTTCCGAACAAATAGCCTGATTCCATACGTAGGTAATCCTTCTGTTCTGAATCCTCTCCGAAAGTTGCGATATCCCCAACCACAAAATCTACCGCATGTTTCTCCAACATCGTAACCATACGCTCTATGGCATCTTCCGCTATATAATCATCACTATCCAAAAAGTATAGATAATCACCCGTAGCTTCTCGGATACCACTGTTTCGAGCCTCAGACAAACCTTTATTGACCTCATGAGTCACAATCCTTACCTCTAGGCGAGAAGATTTAGCAGTCAGGATAGATTTCACAATACACATAGAATCATCTTGCCCGCAATCATCTACAATGATACACTCTATATTTGGATAAGTTTGGCTCAATACAGAATTCAAACAATCCTCAATATAGGAAGCCACATTATAAACTGGAATAATAATCGAAACTTTCAACATATTATCACCATATAAATTTAATCTCATCTAAATCACTTAACCAAGAAAGGTAGAAGGAACTATTTTTACCATAAGAATTATCAAAAAAGACAAAGGGTTTACCTAGTAATATGGATAAAATAGCCACATGCAATCTAGTCGTATATATTTTATCATAAGAAGTTATAAAACGGACACCTTCATGGATAAGTAATCTCTTTAGGTATAATGCCCAATTATCCGAAAGCCTATTTAAAGAAAGTTTAATGAACAAATTCAACATCTTAGCACTTAATGGTATTATCTCCATAGTTGGCCAATCTCGTATCTCTACCGGCTCTCTTATATATTGTCTACAGTCATCCTCTAGGAATTCTATATCATTACGTTTCAAATATAAATTCTTCCCTGTTGATCTTACCAATGAAGAGACTAATCGGTCTCTAGGGATACAAAACGCCATATCCGGCAACAATAATCTCCCACAATTAACAAAATAAGCCTCAAGCAATCGATAAGATCTTTGATCTCTCGCACAAATATGCAAATCTGGATGTTTCATCATCAAAGCTGCATCAGACAGCATCTGTTTATCATTTTTATAATAAATGGTCTGTGGAAGAATAACTATCTTATTATTGGGATATAGCTTAATTACTTTTAACCTAAAATCCTGATGCCTCCTCCATATATCCCCAAAATTACCTCCTCCTTGCAATAATATTGTCGTATCTTTTGGTAACGGCCTATATGAGAATGTCTGACAGGAACATCGATACAAACATTTAGCAGGTAAAGAGCTTAAGAAAGTTTCCGTACCCTCCCAGATTAAGGCATCCCCTATATTTGTATAGTAAGGCAAATCCAAAAACACGTAAGAATCAGATATCAATGGAATCAATTGATATCTAATAACAGATCTTAATGCATCTACTTTTTGGGCAAAATTCATCGCTTATTCGTTTTTAAAGACTTCACTAAAAACTTTCTTATTTTCGCTCTGTATACTTTCCAACGCAATTCACCATTGACACGATCCTTTTCCTCCCTTGTATACTCACAGTTTGAATCACAAAGTTTAGTAGACATAAAATGCTTCATTTCTGGTTTCAGCCATTCTGAATGATCATCACATGTTCTATTCCTCATATCGGCGTAAGTTGGAGTCTTTAACTCAGGTATATTTCCCAAAGTAAGAAAAGCATGGGCATTATAACAATGATATTCAAGACAGTTATTCCCTATTGGAGTAAAATCGATAGGTACATTTGGATCATCAAATATATTTTGGCTTTTAAAAGAGCAATAGCATTGTGTCATAACGCCAGTTCCCAAATTTAGATAAAAAGACCAATCACCTGCATAACAAAACTCCGTCCTCTTTTTTCCAAAGACAGACAACTTGTAATCAAATAGAGGAGAATTAAAAAAAGACCAAGTCTTTTTATATTCTTCTTTCGACATATCCGTAAGAATAGGCAACATTTTCGGGTCTCTCTCATCACGTCCTACAGTCACATGGCATACAGCACCTACATTCTCTAATGCAGCCTGACACATCTCCTTTATATAAGGAACCAGTTCATCAGAAGGAGTAGCCTCAAGCGTAAATGAGCATCCCGCATCCCTGATTCTTTTTATGTTATCGAAAAAACGTTCTAATAGATTCTTTCTTTTTAACTCCATATAGTGATATGAGAATTTAAAGAATAATCGGCTTAATAATTCTGCTGGAAAACTTGCAATTTCCTCAAATCGCTTAGAGACAGTAGCATTAGTTACTATCATTACATAATGACCCTCTTCGAGCAAAGCTCTCACATATTCTGTCATTTCAGGAGGTAACAAAGTCTCTCCTCCACCACAAAGATTAATTAAGCAAACACCTCCCAATCGTTCTCGAGATAATGACTTTCGCACTTGCTCCGAGCTATATTTAAAAGTTGGCAATTTATTATCAAAAAGCCGATGCTGAGTAATATAGCAATAATGGCACCGTAACGTACAAGTTGTAACCGGTACATAACAATCAATAAAACGCTTTATACCATCCATAATTATTTATTCTAAAAAAGTAAATTTATACCCATTTTTTTTCAGCCATTCAAGATTCAGACATAACTTATAATAATTAAATCTGTGTAAACGTGTATCATAAGCCCATTCATGAGTAAATATCACCAATGTATCCTTATTTCTCAAACGCTCCAAATCATAATATAAAAATAAACTATTCTCCAATCTTATATTTGTCTTAAAATATTCAACATCTCTCCTTACATAGAAGTTTTTTTGCATAAATTCATTCTCCTGCTTCGTCAAATCATAACTACATCTATCATCATCTGCACAAAGTAATCCCTTGATATTACATGAGTCAAGAAATGATACAATACTATCATTCCCATAAAAATAGTGAAGACGAAGAACATGCGATAGAGAGCTGCTATCCGCAAATTTACTGATAGCATTTTGAACATTAAAAAAAGACATTTTAAAATCATCAAGACTGATATTCTTATCAAAATCAGGACTTATCCAATGAAATCCCCACTTCAACCACGATGTGTTCTCCTTAAGTTCTTTCCTATATTTAACAGGCATATCACCTATGTCAAAACCATCGGCCTTTTCAAATACATAAAGAGTGAAACAAGCTCCGTAGTCCTCATGCATATGTTTCAATTCTGCCAAGAACTCATTATCAAAGGCACTTTCATACCTCCGTTCATTTTGCTTTAAGTCTTCTAATACCCATACTACATCATCAAAACTGACATGTACAGCTTTACTGAAGCCATCCGACTTTTCAGGTAAGCAACAATAACTATAACCAATCCAAAAACCAAGGCAAAATAGTCCTATCAATAATACGATCAGAGAAATACGTTTTACAGTTTCCATACTTATCGTTTCAAGCGACTCCTAATCATTCGCAAAAAGAAATCTCGTTCCAATGAAGTAAATCCGACAAAGTATATTATCAATAAAATACTTCCTACACAACATACTAAAATGAGGAAAAATCCAGCAAAACTTATTAATTTATTAGCCAAAATATCCTTTATCAATACAATAATAGAAGAAGAAAGAATCGTAACCAATAAAGCTCTTCCAAAGACCTGTATGATAAATCGCTTTAATGAAATGGCAATAAAAATCTTCAAAATCAATAAACGTTCACTTAATGTTATACAAGAAATCACTATAGACACAATAAACACCACAGAAGGGGAATAATTTAATCTTAACAAAATCCACGCTAAAGGAATATTTAGTAAAATAGTACCTCCTACAATTATTTGATACCATTTTACTTTACCAGTAGCTTGAATTGAAGTTCCCATCGCATAGGTAAAAGATTCCAGTAATGAATTTATTATTACCAAACGAGTGAAAGCAACAGCATAACCTGGCACAACCTTTAACCAACATTTCAGAACGAATTCTGTTTCTATCAAAAGTGGGATTGAGAACAATAACAATAAAAAATAAGAGAACTTGGCTCCCCTAAACAATAATTGAATCATATAGTTCCTATCATCGTTCGCATATGATTTAATAATTTGAGGATTCAAAGCTGTTGTGAAATTTTGGACAAAACTATTGATAGCCGTATTAACTTGACTTGCGATTCCATAAGATGCGTTCAATACAGGACCATAAAAAATATTCAGTATCAAATTTAAACCTTGTGATTTACTTATCCACGCCAATGTACCAAACATACTCCAACCCGCAAAACTGGAGATCGTTTTATACAACGTCTTACTCCAATACAACTTATAATGGCATTCTTGAAAATTTCTTACGCAATAACATCTATAAAAAAGAGCGATTAAAACGGTCACTAAAAAGATTAATGCACCATATAACTTTAGTTTATCAAATGAAATACATTCCAGCAAAAATGCGACCACTAACTTTAATACAACTTCAACAATACTTATATATGCGTAAACACGCATTCGCTCCCTCGTGATAATAGCTGCATTATAAGGAGCTTGAACCATCGAGATAACAAATGAGAAAAGAGCGAATTGATAAACCCATTGAGCAGCCTCCATCCTAGATTCCGGAATATTCATCTGTGTAATAAGAAACCACAAGCCTATCGTTTCAGCTAATAACAAAACAATCAAGGCTATCCCAATGTGAATTGTCATAGATAAACTGAATACCTCCGCTAAACGTAACGGATTTCCTCTCCCTATTTCAAACGCTAAAAATCGCTGTGTTGATTGCGACATAGCGCCATTCAAAAAAGAACACATTGTCACGATTCCTCCTACCACATTATAAATGCCGAAATCCTCCACCCCCAGTACCTGTAGCACGACCCGGCTGGTGTACAACGTCACCCCCATGATCAGGAGCATACGCACGTAGAGGAACAACGTGTTCTTCGCTATCCGCTTATTGTTTTCTGTTGCAGCAGACATATAATTAAGAAAATTCTAAAACTTACCGACAATCAATCCCTCAAATTCGGGTCAACCGTAATACTCATCAAATTCTCAAGCGTATAACGCCGATAAAACTTAACGAAACCCAAATAAAAAACATAGGTAACGCAAAAAAGAAGAGTCAACGCAATTATAGCGAGCCAATCTATGCTCGAATAGAGATCTATAGTACGTAACTCAATCCAAAAACAATAGATGAACAAGCTACTTGACAAGAAGCTAAGACTCCTGAGAAATCCGTATAAGGCCACGTAATTATCGTATTTGGGGATATGGTTCCTATAATTTTCGTAACAATAATGCATAATAATCCGATGTATATCTTTACCCTCATCCATGGACGGCAAGGATAGATATTGCGATAACAACCGCATCTTCTTTCTTATTGATTCTTTCAGATAACTATCCAACGGTTTCAAGACATATACTCGAAATCTCAACCATTTGCCAAAGAAAAGAGAAGCTAAAGCGATCGGAAAAATAAAAACACAAACCAAGATTTTCCAAAATATCGTCCACCCCTTTCCTAATGTCTCATTCACAGCAAAAAATCTCTTATCATAATTATCATTCAAAAGGAATACCGAAGGATAACCATAACTCCAAATCAAGAACGGCTCAACCGTCAACGAGGAGAAATAGGAGATGAAATGCCCCACCACATAAGCCAATACCGTATAAGGGATCGTGTCATTCCAAGCAATTGAGCCTTCTATTCCTTTCGAATAAAAATCCGGTATCGTGACTGCTCCATCCATTGAGCAGATCACCTTAACGAACATGACACACAATAAACCAGGGAAAAGATATCCCAAGAAATCATAAAACGAGAACGGATTCTTCAACATTTTCACAAGAATTTAATTCCTTGATACTTTGAATATCATCAAATTGTAATACGATGGTATTTGTTCTTGATGTATTCTTGCAACTTATAATACCCTCCAAGTCCTCATCCTTCATATTCGTGATCCAAATAAAATCACCTTCACCTATTTTCAGGTTTGGCAAACGAATCAAATATCGAGTCCATAATTCATTAAACTCAAATCTTATATCAGATAAACTGAAAGACCGGATAGCCTTAAATATCAGCATCTCACCACCTTCCGGAAAACAGACTTTACGGATGTACTTTAGCTTTTCCATTTGGATAATATTTTCTTACTCATTTTTTGGGATTCCTTCTCTATATTATAGCATCCCTCCATGATATTCTTGAACAAGACAGAGTTCTCTGAATTCAACAACCTACAAGAAAAACTTGTCGTTATAGCTGTCTTATAAGGCTTGGTCTCCAAGATTATGGATCCTGTATCCTTTTTTTCATCCACGGCTATCACTGTTCCAAAAGGAATCGTATTATGCAGATAGATCTGAATTTTCTTGTTATTTTTACACAGTCTGAAAAGGGATTCTACGGACTTCTTTATATTCGACCGTAAAGTTTCCTCCGATAGATTCAATATAGGAGCCATCACTTTTATCAAGCTGAGATTATCCGGGTTCAATAACGAGATTTTTAGTTCCAATGCTTTGTTTCTTTTCAATAATGATTCCAATACCCTTTCAAGATCATGATAAAGAATAGCGTTACTCAGAGAAACACTCATTATTCTTATGGAAGAGGTCGCCTTAAATAAATAGCTCTCTATACTAGAATCCTTGTCGCTCTCCCGATAGTTTTTCCTTGTAGGAACAAAGTCCGCCAATCCACTTCTCAATATGGCTTCTTCCTTTATAAAATCCTTACGCTTAAGAGAACAAGCACAACGCCCCTCATAACCCAATAAATCAAGAACGACCGATATTTTCTCCTTAAAGACAGTGTCAGCGATCCCCGGAAGTTCATCTATAGCCTCACTCACCTCATCCAATTCTATTTCTGAACGGACAGAGTCCGACGGATTGATATGTATGATGTTCTTTGAGTGAATCAGGTCTTCCGAATATTCTTTGGA
Organism: Parabacteroides sp. CH2-D42-20; assembly: GCF_003670185.1. NCBI lineage: Bacteria > Pseudomonadati > Bacteroidota > Bacteroidia > Bacteroidales > Tannerellaceae > Parabacteroides > Parabacteroides sp. CH2-D42-20. The sequence continues at coordinate 72,645 of NZ_RAYG01000032.1, forward strand.
AAATGATTCAGAGGAATTAAACATGGCACTTATCACGTTCTTTATCTTTGACGGGTTAAATGTCCTCAAGGAATTATATTGCCTTGCCTGTTCTCCTGGAGGAATACATTGGGTTCCAAGCGACAAGACCCGTATCCTATCAACAGGTATATCCAACTCATTCACGCAATACAAAACAGAAAGTAATGTAGGATTATTAGCCCACAACCCTCCATCCAAGAAATAATGATCCACATTGCTCGAAGCCCGATAAGCATCAAAATAAAACGGGGCAGCAGCACTTGACATCAAAGCATCCACCATAGAGGTGTTACTGTCCTGAGTGAATATATTATGCTTGTAATTCTCCAGGCTTGTCGAAGGGATGAGAAGCTTTGTTTTTGCCTCATTCAGACAAGTATTTCCAAAAGTCAAAGACAATTTCTTCTGTAGATTCTCACTGGAATACCAGGAATGTCTTATATACTTCAAATGTTTCCCCCTAAAAATCGCATTTCCATCCTTTTTATAGAGGTCAACAACCTTTTCCATTCTGATGCCACAAGCCAACGCAGCCCCCACTATAGAGCCAGTAGAGGTACCGGCCACCAGATCAAACACATCATTAAAGGAAACTCATACCTTTCCTCCAACAAATTCAAAAATGTAGCTTGGAAGATCCCCTTTATTCCTCCTCCGGATAAAGCTAATATGTTGAACGTATTTTGAAACATCTACACGAACCTAATTTTATCTAATCCCATCATCCAACCCTGTATAAGGACTTCATACAGTCCTGAAGAAGGCGGTTATACAAGGCTGAAGAAGGGATCATACAGCGAGCCTATTCTATTTATGGATAAAGAGGGCTTGCCGTTCTTCTGATTTTAAATCTCATCAGGACTTTCACTGTCGCCACCGCCATCAGCGGGTTTGCCGCCAATCCAAACTGGCACGCTTACGCTACGGGGCGTTTTCAAAAGACGGTTTGATGTGGAATACTGCGTCGTCAACGTCAACGTGTACTCGCCCTCGGTCAGGCCGGCTGGCAGGAGCAGCGTGAGCGAGGAGGGATTATTGATCGTGATCTGGTCATCCGTCAGTTTCGTGGCAGCCCCCTTGGAATCGGTCAACGTAACGCCTACCGACTCGTGGTCACCAACCACCTTCAGCATCGCGCCACGGACAAAGAAGTTGTGGCCCGCAGTGGCACTGCCGTCCTTCAAGCCCGTCTTGCGATCCTCGGTCTCCAGGATGTACATGATATTAGACTTCTCGCCGAGGATCTCAACCACGGTCTTGGCGATCGCCTCGCGCAGGGCCTTGTCTTGCGTGAAAGAGACGTAGATGGAATTATTCTCCTTGTTCCAAACGCCGCCCTCGACCACGCCTTTCAGCTGGGGAACGGCACGGAACAGACCCGTGTTCACACTATAGCCGTTCAAGATCAAGTCCATTACTACCCGATGGTAGAGCGCCACCGAATGGTGAAGCGTCTCCGGACGCAGGCCGGTGTCTTGCTTGTACATCTCTTCCAACACGTCATCCAAAGTTAAACTTCCAGCCGAGGCCAGCAGCAGGATCTTGTCCGTCTTGTTGTCGGTGGTCACCGCATTGTCGATGAGCCAGCCTTTCAATACTTTCTTCATGGTATTTTTGATTTAAAGGAAGAGTGGAATTGCTCCCCCGGATTATTACTTATACCTTAGAATTTCTTCCCGAACGCTATGTTCAAGAAAGTCTTCATCAATATCTTGAAATCGAACAGCCATGAGCGGTGCTCTAAATAGAACAAGTCATAGCGTAAACGACGAAGCATCTTCTCCAGCGTATCCGTATAGCCATTGTAGAGCGTGGCATACGAGGTCACGCCCGGACGGATCTGATAAAGATAACGATAGCGGGGATCGCGTTCCATGATCTGGTCGATGTAGAACTTTCGTTCCGGACGGGGGCCGATAAAAGACATATCACCGATGAAAACATTCCACAATTGGGGCAACTCATCCAAATGATGCTCACGCAGGAACTTGCCCGCACGTGTCATGCGGGGGTCCGTGCCTCCCTTATAAAGGGCCGGGCCAAATTTCTCAGCGTCCAGCCGCATACTGCGGAACTTATAGATGTTGAACGGACGACCGAAACGACCGATACGCTCTTGCTTGAAGATAGCCGAACCGCCATCCTCACGCCTTACGACGATATAGCAAATTAAAAACAATGGGGAGAATACGGCCAAAGCGATGAAGGCCAAAAGACAATCCCCAATACGCTTCACGTTACGTTCGAAAGCATTCATCCCATCCGGAATAAAATCAGAAGGTTTTTCCAAACTCTCTTTCATAATCATGTCTAGTTAGTTATTCAATAAAGGCAACCCTTTCACCTCGCCAGCATGCCACTCCCGGTAGTCCACAAGGGAGAGTCCGGGTACAGTTAATTGCTTGTAATCCTTATCATCTCTTCGCAAGATGTGCTTGCGGGCATACGAACGGAGCGAACGATCCGTCACGGATACCATCACCACAGGAAACGGGTAGCCGAGCAAGCGCATCGGCGTAACCTCGCTGTCCGGGAACGCACGGCGCAACTGATAGGCTGAGCACTCGAACGCCACCCAGTAAGGACCCGTGCAATACAGGTGGATGGAAGCGATATTCGTACGCTCGCGGCTCATGATCTCACTAAAATGCTCGTTCAGCAACCGCACCAAACGAACGCCGGAAGGAAGGGAAGACATTTCTTTTTGATTTATGATTTTTGATTTAAACTGTCAACTGTCACTTGTCAACTGATTTCGTGTTTCAGCCAGCGATCGCAATCGTCCAGCCGGCGGATCAAGGATAACTTGCTTTTCTTAGGCGAGGACTCACCCCGCCACGGGTCCACCACCTCATGCGCCATCTGCCGGTAAAGGGCGCTGTCCGTGCAACCGTAGAGCGTCACCAGCAACAAGGCACGGGATTGCGGAGCTTTCACCACCGGGAGCATGCCGCGCATCGTGTCATGCAAACGTGTGAACTCCTCCTCATCGCCCAACAACTTGTAGGCAGAAAGAAGCAATGAGTAGATCTTGCAACGCATCACGTCCGTCTCCGCACGGAGCGA
>NZ_RAYG01000033.1:0-69481 GCF_003670185.1 Parabacteroides sp. CH2-D42-20
ATACTCTCGCATCCCTTCCACCAAATCTTTCTCATCCATATCTCTCTATTTTAAATTCCAACTGAAAACAAACACGCGAAATTAGACATCCTGACAAATTATATCTTTTGCGGCAAGTTGTTTTATTGACGAATAGCCACTATATTTGTACGTTGTTTTAAACAGAGTACAGACTAAATTAAAAAGTAAAGCATATGCACAATTGGTTTGAATGTAAGGTCTCTTACGAGAAAATGCTGGAAAATGGCATGCAGAAAAAAGTAACCGAGCCTTACTTGGTAGACGCCCTGTCTTTTACGGAAGCGGAAGCTCGCATCATCGAGGAGATCCGCCCCTTCATCACGGGTGAATTCACGGTAACAGACATCAAACGAGCTCGTTTATCCGAATTATTCTTCAACGAGAATGGTGATCGGTTCTATAAGATCAAGGTTTATTTTATCACGTTGGACGAGAAGAGCGGAGCGGAAAAGAAAACCGCCGCACAAATGCTTGCCCAAGCCACTACGCTGAAAGAGGCCATCGCCGTATTGGAAGATGGAATGAAGGGTACATTGGCGGATTATACCATCGCCTCGGTAACGGAAACCCAGTTGATGGATGTATTCCCATTCGATGCGAACAGTATTCCCGGCGAGAAGAAAAGTGGCGAGGAACTGATAGCGGAGCAAAAACAACAAGCTGAACAAAGAGTATAAAAACATGAGTATCGCTCAAAACATAGTACAACTGAAAACGTCGCTCCCGCAAGGGGTGACGTTGGTTGCCGTCTCTAAGTTTCACCCGGTGGAGGCTCTATGGGAGGCTTACAACGCCGGACAGCGGGTGTTTGGCGAAAGCAGGGCACAGGAACTGAGCGCCAAGCAAAAAGTACTACCTGAGGATATCGAATGGCATTTTATCGGCCCGTTACAAAGCAATAAGGTAAAAGATATCGCTCCTTTTATTCATTTGATCCATAGCATAGACTCCTTGAAGCTTTTGGCTGAGGTGAATAAACAAGCGAAAAAACACGACCGCACGATCCGGGTATTATTGGAGATCCATGTGGCGCAAGAGGAATCCAAGCACGGACTCAGTCCTGAGGAATGCAAGGAGTTGTTGCGTGACGAGTCCTTGGCCGAATTCCAGCATATTCGTATTTGCGGATTGATGGGCATGGCTACCAATACCGATGATACGGGGTTGATACGGGAAGAATTCCGCAAGATCCATGATTTATTTATCGAACTGAAAGAGACGCTCTGTAAAGATAATGTCGATTTCAAGGAGATATCCATGGGGATGAGCCATGATTACCCGATCGCTATCCAAGAAGGAAGCACCTTGATACGGGTGGGTACCAGTATCTTTGGCGAACGGGAATATTAAAGTAATTATTAAATCTAAATATAGGCAACATGATTGACATTAAAACCCAATACGCGGGGTTAACACTTCGCAATCCGATTATCGTAGGGAGCTCCGGACTCACCAATAAGGCGGAACGTAACAGGGATTTTGAGAAAGCAGGTGCTGGAGCTATCGTATTGAAATCTCTTTTCGAAGAGCAGATCGAGATGCAGAGCGAGGCTTTGATGCAAGACTCCGATTACCCCGAAGCGGCGGATTATATCCGTGGTTATGTAAAAGCGAATCAAGTAAATGATTATCTGGAACTGATCAAGAAGAGCAAGGAATTATGTACGATCCCCATTATCGCCAGCATCAATTGCTATAAGGCGGACGCTTGGATCGACTTTGCCCGCCAAATTGAGTTAGCGGGAGCGGACGCTTTGGAATTGAACGTGTTCTTCATGGAAACCGAACTGACCGAAGATTTCGAGAGTATCCGGGATACGTATGTCAGTATCATCCGCAAGGTAAAAGAGACCGTATCGATTCCGGTTATCATGAAGATCGGAAAGAATTACAGCAATATTCCTTCGCTGGTTAATTTGTTGAAAGTAAACGGTGCTGATGGTGTCGTGCTATTCAATCGTTTCTACCAGCCGGATATCGACATCAATAATATGCAGATCGTTTCGGGTAATGTATTTAGCAATCATTCCGATTTGAGTGACACGATTCGCTGGACGGCTATCGTATCCGGAAAGATCCCGGGAATCAGTATCGCTTCCTCTACCGGTGTGCATGATTGGGAAGATGTCGTTAAATGTCTATTGGCCGGCGCTTCCGCCGTACAGATGTGTAGCGCTGTCTATACACATGGAGCGGAAATCATCTCCCAAGTATTGACTTGCGTGGAAGAGTGGATGCATCAGGCACATTACCAATCCCTTTCCCAATTCCAAGGCAAATTGAATTACGCCAATATCCCGAACCCGGCGATGTATGAGCGTTCACAATTCATGAAATATTTCTCCAACAGAGATTAAAAGAAATACCTAGTAGTAGAGACGGGGCGTGCCCCGTCTCTACTATAGGGTAATATACAATAGTCTTAATTATTTTCCACTAGAAAGTATTTTTATTAGAAAATAGTTATATCTTTGCATCATCAAACAAGTTATAAAGAAATATGGAACCAATTTGCGCCATAAAGGATATCTATAAGATACTGTACCAGTTCGAGAAAAATTTCTCGGAAGTACATGCTATCACCATCAACGAGGCCATGTTGCTTTGTTGCTTAAAGGATAATGAGGCCAAGTCGGCGGGAATGATTTGCGATTATATCGGTCTTTCAAACTCCCGGGTCTCAAAGGTGATCACCTCTGTCGAGAACAAGGGGTTTATCCGCAGGAACATCAATAAAGAGGATAAGCGGCAAATGTTTTTCTCGCTCACCCCGAAAGGGAAAGAGAAAATACAACAGATGATGCAGGCCGAGCTAAACATGGACAGCCTGTTCAATCAACTCAAAGAATACATACAAAAGGGATGAATCCCTTTTTTTAACTAATTATTGTCTACTAACAAATATGTATAATATAAATTAAATACAAACGGATATGAAGTACTTGATTATTGGAGGTGTAGCCGGTGGAGCTACCGTAGCAGCCCGGCTGCGTAGAATGGACGAGAAAGCGGAAATCATCCTTTTCGAACGTGGAAAATATGTTTCTTACGCAAACTGTGGATTACCTTATTATATAGGAGACACGATCAACGACCGGAATAAATTATTCGTACAAACCGTGAAAGGCTTCACGGATCGATTCCGCATCGATATCCGTACGGAGCAGGAAGCAACCCGACTCCTTCCCGAATCCAAGCAAGTGGAGGTAAAGATACTCGGCACAGGAGAAACCTACACGGAGACTTACGATAAACTAGTGCTCTCTCCCGGTGCGGAGCCTTTGCGTCCACGCATCGAAGGAATCGAGAGTAAAAAGATATTCACGTTACGTAACGTGCCGGATACGGACACGATCAAGAATTACGTGAACACGGAAAAGCCCCGTACCGCCGTTGTTGTAGGGGGTGGTTTCATCGGCTTGGAGATGGCGGAGAATTTGCATGAGCTGGGTATCCATGTCACCGTCGTGGAAATGGCTAACCAAGTGATGGCACCCCTCGACTATTCCATGGCCGCTATCGTACATCAGCAATTGATAGGCAAGCAGGTAGGCTTGATGCTGGAAGATGGCGTATCTCGTTTCGAGGAGACTTCCGGAGGCGTGACCGTTCATTTGAAAAGTGGGAAGCAAATCCCGGCGGATATGGTTTTATTGAGTATCGGTGTCCGTCCGGAAACCCGATTGGCCAAGGAAGCGGGACTTACGATCGGAGCACTCGGCGGTATCGCTGTCAATGAATATATGCAGACCTCGAACCCGGATATTTATGCGTTGGGAGATGCCGTGGAAGTACGCCACCTCGTGACAGGCAAACCAGCCTTGATCCCATTGGCGGGTCCGGCGAATAAGCAAGGACGTATCGTAGCCGATAATATCGTATCCGGCAATAAGGAAACTTATGACGGGACGATGGGAACCTCTATCGCCAAGGTATTCGACTTGACGGTCGCCACGGCGGGAGCTAACGCTAAGCTGTTGAAACGGGAAGGAATCGCTTATCAATCCTCCTATACGCATGGAGCCTCGCATGCGGGATATTACCCGGGAGCCGTGCCTTTATCGATCAAGATATTGTTCGCGCCGGAAGACGGACGATTGTTAGGGGCGCAAGTCGTAGGTTTCGGAGGCGTAGACAAACGGATCGAGATGTTAGCGCAAGTGATCCAGCGGAAAGGTACGGTCTATGACCTGACGGAGTTGGAACATGCGTATGCTCCTCCTTATTCAGCCGCTAAAGATCCCGTAAATATGGCCGGGTTCGTAGCGGAGAACCTACTTACGGGAAAAGCGAAAGCGATCCAGTGGAGAGAGATCCAGAACTTATCGCCAGATACCGTACGTATCGATGTCCGTACCCGTGACGAGTACAGCTTAGGGACAATCCCCGGCTTCATCAATATCCCGGTTGATGAGTTAAGAGAACATTTGGAGGAACTGCCCAAGGATAAACCGATCGTAGTGACTTGTGCCGTTGGATTAAGGGGCTATTTGGCTTATCGCATCCTGACTCAAAATGGCTTCACGAATGTCCGGAACCTATCCGGTGGTTACAAGACTTGGAGTGTAGCGACAGCAAAGATCAAGAATGAGCCGGCCTGCGCACCTTGTTCGTCCGAAGCTGTTTCTGATAAGGCATCTGGTAAAAGTAGCTCTTGCAAATCGACTCCGGCAGCTACGGCGATTAAGGTAGACGCTTGCGGATTAATGTGTCCGGGACCGATCATGCAGTTGAAAAAGAACTATGAGAACTTGCGGGAAGATGAGTCATTGGAAATCACCGCAACAGATCAGGCTTTCGGAAAAGATGTCTCTTCATGGTGCAAGATAACCGGGGCAGAGTTAGTCTCTCTGGAAAATAAGGGAGGCACGATCGCCGCCACGGTACGAAAAAAAAAAGCTGAATGCAAAATAGCGACAGGTGGTAATAGTGCCGACAACAAGACATTGATCGTTTTCAGCGATGACCTCGATAAGGCGTTGGCCTCATTCGTCATAGCGAACGGGGCTGCCTCCACCGGAAAGAAGGTGACTATGTTCTTTACTTTCTGGGGACTTAACGTGATTAAGAAACGGGAAAAACCTGCCGTATCAAAAGATATCTTCGGCAAGATGTTTGGCTGGATGCTTCCGGCAAATAGCGAAAAGCTGAAACTATCTAAAATGAATATGGGTGGAGCCGGCAGTTGGATGATGCGCCTTATCATGAGGAAGAAACGGATCGACAGCTTGGAAAGCCTTATGGCACAAGCCGTAGAGAATGGTATCGAGATGATCGCCTGCACGATGAGTATGGACGTAATGGGCGTCAAAAAAGAAGAACTGATGGATAACGTTGTCCTAGGAGGCGTAGCCACCTATCTGGAACGTGCGGAAGACGCAAACGTAAACTTATTCATCTAAAAAATACGCCAATGTGCTCTCCTTTAAATCAGTATATATTTAGCGAAGAGTCACATTGGCGTATTTATATGTTATCTTCATCCTTCAAAATACAAACAGTTTAATCAAAGCAACCTATACAGATCGTAATACATCAGTCTCGTATGATCATTTACATCCTTTAAGGTTAAGTATTCAAAGCCGTTTTTCTCATAAAAAGTAAAGGCTGTTCGATAAGCGTCCACAGTGATAAAACGACATCCGGCTAATTGCTGGGTCAATGTGAGCCTTTTTATATAATCCAGTATCAAATGGCCTAACTGACGTTTTTGGCAACTAATGTTAACCCCTAGACGTCCAACTTTCAGTGACGGATAACTTTTAAAGTCCTTACCTTCCATAATGAGCCCTTTATTACTTTTAAATTCAATAAAAGAAGTCGTATTCCTAGTATCTTCCTTTGATATTTTATCAAAGAGCAAACTAAAATAAGCAACTACCTGCTCATTTTCTTTCAGTATATAAGTCAATGACATTCTGTGTATCATAGATTGATACGCATTATTAATCAAGAAATCATTTAAATCTTCATCGCCACAGTTAAAAGAGTGTAGATCTACCTGTTCAGAAAGGATTTGCAAGTTAAGATGTTTTGGTTGCATAGTAGTAAATTATTTAATCATGATTGAATTCATATACTCATAAGCTTTACGGATACGTTCTTTCTCTATTTCCGTTGCCTTATGCGTTTCATTATATTTCATTCGTTCATCAAAACGCTTAGCGTCATCACCGTATAAAACGGGAGTTTCTTTAATCGGTCGTGCCATAGCTTTATATGTTTTAGTCCTATAGCGGCAAAGATAGGTAATAACAATCAAATAAGCATCATATACTTACAATAACTTTCTTTGATTTTTAAACAAAGCCATGTTAAGATCAAAATCCTAACATGGCCTCACTCATTCTTATTTAATCATATCAAACCCAGTGTAAGGGATCAACGCTTTCGGGATGCGGATACCTTCGGGGGTTTGGTTGTTTTCCAATAAGGCGGCTACGATGCGAGGCAAGGCTAAAGCACTACCATTCAAGGTATGGCAAAGTTGCGTTTTCTTATTCTCGTCACGATAGCGGCATTTCAAGCGGTTGGCTTGATACGTATCGAAGTTGGACACGGAGCTAACTTCCAACCAGCGTTGTTGTGCCTCGGAATACACCTCGAAGTCAAAGCAAAGGGCAGCCGTGAAACTCATATCACCCCCACAAAGACGAAGGATGCGATACGGCAACTCCAACTTCTGAAGTAATCCCTCCACATGATTCAACATCTCTTGGTGAGATTGCTTAGAGTGCTCCGGTTTATCGATCCGAACCAACTCCACCTTAGAAAATTCGTGCAAACGATTCAAACCACGTACATCCTTGCCATAAGATCCGGCCTCACGACGGAAGCATTGTGTATAAGCGCAATTCTTGATCGGTAACTGTTTCTCATCCAGAATGACATCCCGGTAAATATTTGTCACGGGCACCTCCGCCGTCGGGATCAAATAGAGGTCGTCTACCTCGCAATGATACATCTGTCCCTCCTTATCCGGAAGCTGTCCCGTACCATAACCGGAAGCCGAGTTCACCACCGTAGGCGGCATGATCTCCAAGTAACCGGCGTCACGGGCCTCATCCAAGAAGAAGTTGATCAACGCACGTTGCAAACGAGCGCCCTGTCCTTTATAGACCGGGAAACCTGCTCCCGTGATCTTAACACCCAGATCGAAATCAATCAAATCATATTTCTTCGCCAATTCCCAGTGCGGAAGAGCGTTCTTCGGAAGTTCCGTTTCCATACCTCCCATTTTCTCTACCACATTGTCCTCGGCGGAGGTACCCTCGGGCACCTCATCGTAAGGTACGTTCGGGATCGTATAAAGTAAGTTCTGCAGCTCCTCGGCAGCCTGATCCATCTCAGCCTGCAAAGCCTTGCTCACCTCCTTGATCTCAGAAACATGTTTCTTAGCGGCCTCCGCCTCTTCCTTCTTGCCCTCTTTCATTAATTGTCCGATCGACTTAGAGGTTGCGTTTACCTCCGCTAGGTTCTTATCTAATTGATTTTGTGCGATACGTCTTTTATCATTCAATTCCAACACTTTATCGATGCTTTCTTTCGCACCCTTAAAATGTTTCTTTTCCAGTCCACGGATTACGGCATCCGTGTTTTCAGTGATTAATTTGATTGTCAACATATTCTATTTATGTTTAATAGTTTTTCTAAGACGCGAATTTAGTAATTTTATTTTACCCGACCACCCGTTAACCAAGTTCTTGTATAATAAGGTTCGCTAAGGCTACTTACCATCACGCCGCTAGAAGTACTGGTATGGATGAAGCGCCCATTTTTCAAGTAAATCCCCACGTGATTCGGAACGCCACGCTTCCCGCCACGGCCCGTCTTGAAAAATACCAGATCTCCTTCCTGCAATTTGGCACGACTCACTTTCTTGCAATTATACTTCAGCATATCCGCCGAGGAACGAGCCAGCTGCTTTCCGTATACCTCCCGATAAACGATCGATACGAAACCGGAGCAATCCACGCCCCGTTTCGTGCTCCCTCCCAATTTATGACGTACACCCAACCAACGGGCCCCCTCGTTGTACAAGAATATATTATCTTCCGGTGTGATACGTACCCCATATAAGCGAGCCAACTCCTTCGGTCCCTTGAAATCGGCGGGCAAAGCTACTTTTTGTTGCTTTTTGCTACCGCACGAGGTCAGACATATAAGCAGGATAAAGATCCGGATAAACCCTAAAGGAATGCTATTCTTCATATCGTTTTCTCTTAATTAAGGCACGAATATACACATAAAGTTTAGAATGCCCATTATAAGGTTCCTACAATGGGCATTGTAAGGTCGTTAGAATGCCCATCGTAAGGAGCTTTGAATGGGCATCCAAGTTCAAGAAGGTTGAGCAGCTTTCAGATAAGCGTTGAACGCCTCTTTGTAGGCATCCGTCACGTGGATGATCTCCTTCCCGATATAAACGCAATTATTCCGGTCGACGGAACGGATCTTATCCAACGCCACGATATAAGAACGATGTACCCGCATAAAGCGACCGGTAGACAGCATCTCTTCCATGGCCTTCATCGTCACGTGGGTGATAAGCGGACGGGCCTCCCCTTCCAGATAGATCATCACGTAATCCTTCAAACCCGTCACGTATAATATCCGGGAGATTTCCACCTGCCGCAACGGCTATCCACCCGCACGAAAAGGCTGCCTCTCTCCTCCTTCACGCTACTCATCTCAAACCATTGGCGGGCCTTCTCCGCAGCTCCGAGAAACTTATGGTATCGGATGGGCTTCAGCAGGAAATCGAGGGCATTCACCTCATAGCTATCAAAGGCATACTCCTTAAAGGCGGTCGTGAAGATCACCCTCGTACCGGGGGGCACCATGCGGGAGAGGTTCAGCCCGTCCAGATCCGGCATCTGAATATCCAAGAAAAGCACGTCCACCGAAGACTCACGCAACGTGGAGAGTGCCAGTACCGGATCATTGAAGGAAGCCGCTAGCCTCAGATAAGGCGTACGGCTTACAAAGTCCTCCAGCATCTTCACCGCCAAGGGCTCATCGTCTACGATCATGCAAGTCAGTGTTTTCATAAGCAGTCTCGAAGTGTTATTTGAACAAAGTAACTATTTTCCCGGAGCGCTTGATCATATTGATAACGACTGGGATAAGCCAGATCCAGCCTACGCCTCAGGTTTTCCAACCCGATCCCCGATCCGCTACGGTTCACATCCGGTTTCGGATGGTCGCTATTCTCGCAGGTAAAAACAAGGTCATCTCCTTCCGCCTTGAAACGAATACGTACGAACGACGACTTACGGCTATTCACGCCATGCTTGAATGCGTTCTCTATTAAAGAGATGAACAAAAGCGGCACGATCCTCATCGGTTTAGGCGGAACTTGCAAATCCACTTCCACGGTAGCCAGTTCATTGCAGCACAATCTCATCAGCTCGATGTAATTATTCATGAACTCGATCTCGCCTTCCACCAGTACCAGCTCATGGTTCGACTCATAGAGCGTATACCGCAGCAAATCGCTCAATTGCCCGATACTTTCTTGCGCCGTATCTTGGTCTATCTGGACCAAGCTGGATATATTATTCAAGGTATTAAAGAGAAAATGCGGATTCAACTGGTTCTTCAGCCAAGCCAGTTCCGCCTCGGCGTTTTTCTGCCGTTCCTCTTTCAAACGCATCTGCATATCGCCCCAGCGTACGATATAACGGAATCCCACGGCACATCCAACCACTAGCAAATGTAAGAAGAACGCTCCGAAAGCGACCATATACATTCCCGAACGCCATTCGTCCGGGAAATCCGCCTTAGGAGAAAATATCCATAGGTTAGCCCCCGTGATCAATAGCAAATTCATCAAACCAAAGAGCATCTTCCGATCCCGATAAAGCAAATAGGGAACCAATACATAGAAATTAGCGGTGAAAACAATAGCCAACGGAGTAATGAACCCCGTATTAATCTTCCACACCTCGAAAGCCGAACTCGGATTAAAGCGTATGAAAAAATCGATCGCAGGAGGAATCAGCCATAAGGTGATCCACAATAAAGCCTGTCCTCCCGCCAATATATAATCTTGCCTCGTGAGTTTCATAATACCGTTTTTTATAAAAGTAAACGAATCTAACGCCTGCGCCTATGAACGCAAGCGTTTATTCGACGAAAGGCAGGGTCGCTTTAGACGAAAAAAGAATTATCGTTTCTGGATACGAGCCGCATAGCCTCCACCGGGAGCCATATGGATCTTTAATTTGCGATCTGTCGGGACTGGGATTACCTCTTTCTTATAATCACGGGCGGCACGATCGGCATTTATGCCATCCTTGAATAATTCCAAAATATAATCACCTTCGCCCAAGAAAGACAGGTCTAAATCCAGCTCCCTCGGCGTCCAGTTGGTCAATGCCCCGATATACCAATCATTACCATGACGGCGGGCGATCGTTACATACTCGGAGACCTTTCCATCCAATGAGACCGTCTCATCCCAGATAGTGGGAATGTTAGAGATAAACTCCGTACATTCCTTTTCCCTCCTGTAATTAGACGGGGCATCGCACAACATATTGAAAGGAGACTCGAAGATCACGTAAGTAGCCAACTGGCGGCAACGGGTTCCTTGGCTCATCGGCTCCGAGTTTACCGGGCGATAATTACCTTTAACGGCGTTACGCATAGCGCCTTGCGTATAATCCATCGGGCCGGCGATCATACGGATAAACGGGATCGTGACATCATACGTCACCATATCGAACTCCTTCTCGGAAGACCACTTCATTTGCTCCAAGCCATTCACACCCTCATAGTTCAATACGTTCGGATAGGTCCGTTGAAGACCTGTCGGCTTGAATACGCCATGGAAATCCACAAGCATCTTATATTTAGCGCATACCTCGGAGGCCTCATAAACAAAGTTCACCATTTCCTGATCGTCACGATCCAAGAAATCCACCTTGAAGCCTTTCACGCCCATATCCGAATAATGCTTCACGACATTCTCCATATCACGGGCGAAAGCCCAATAACCTGCCCAAAGGATAATACCGACATTCTTGGATTTACCGTAATCCACCAATTCTTGAAGATCGATCTCCGGTATTACTTGCATCATGTCCGCTTGCAGGTTCACGGCCCAGCCCTCATCCAAGATTACGTACTCGATACCATGCTCGGCGGCGAAGTCTATATAATATTTATAGGTGGGATTATTGATTCCGGCACGGAAATCCACACCGTATAGATTCCAGTCGTTCCACCAATCCCAAGCCACCTTACCCGGCTTGATCCAAGAGATATCGTTTACCCGGGAGGGAGAAGCCAGACGGTAGACCATATCGCAATCGGCCAACTCCTTATCATTCCGGGAGATTATAAACGCACGCCAAGGGAAAGAACGGGTTCCGGATGTTTTGGCGATATAGTTCTCACGCTCTTTCACCAACATCTGTAACTGATTATGGCCACCTTGCTCCTTCACTTTCGGATAAGGCGCATGAACCGCTTTAAAGGAAGGTTTTCCCGTCTCGTTATTCAAGAACATCCCGGGGAAATCCTCCAGATCGGCTTCCGTGATACAGATCTTGCGACCATCTCCCAGATCCACCAAAAGAGGCAGGATCTTCAGGCGTTTATCATTCAGGCCAGTGATCGTCTCGTTTGCGTAGGGCTGCTCGAAGGAATTGAAAAATTGCTCCTCGAACGTCGGCTTCGTACTATTCACGTAAGCGGTGAATGTCTTATAATCCGAGGGAAAATTATAGACGGCCTCCTCATCGGCAATAACGATCGGTTCCTTTCTTTTCGTCGTGAAACGGTAAGCGACTCCATCGTTATACACCCTAAAAACCAGCCCGTAGTTTCCCCGGAACGAGATTTGCATCTCATTATAGATATCCTTTACTACGTCCTTCTTATAGAACGGAGAGGGTATCTCCTTGTCTACTGAGGTCTTCGTCACTTTCAAGACTTTCGGGTTAGCGCCAAGTACCTCACCTCCTTGTAAAGTCATAGATACGGCAGAATTCATCACCTCCGAATGATCCTGTACGATAGCGAAAGTGACTTTATCGGCTACCGTAACCTCCACCTTTATATCCCGGTTTGGAGACTGGACTTGGTAATTCTTCTGGGCGATCGACGGGATAGCGCCCATTAAAAAGAGAAAAGCAAATAGAATGTTTTTACTCATGGTTTATTGATTTAAGTTTGTTTATGAATACAAATATATATTATCTTTGTCATATTCATAACAAAAAACAAATAATACCGGAATGATGAGACTTCACAAAATCTTCTTAACGCTCGTATGCCTCACGGCTCTATCCGCCCACGCACAATGGAAATGGCTCAACCCGCTCGAATGTGGATTCCCTGTCATACAAAACCAAGGATGGACCGAAGAGATCGGAGACAGCTACGTCCGGCTTCCCCAAAGAGCCGAAGGCAAGGTACGTAAACCCGTCTGGGATTTATCCCGCAATTCCGCCGGTTTGGCGATTCATTTTTTCAGCAACGCCCCTGAACTAAAAGTACGCTATCAAGTAAGCGGACCGCTGAATATGCCACATATGCCCACGACAGGCGTATCCGGTGTAGATATATATAGTATCGATAGTGATGGCCAATGGAGATTTTATTTCGGCGGTTATCCTTCCGGAGATACGCTTCAATACCATTATACGAACATAGGCAAAGATATATATCATGACAGGGGCTATGAGTTCCGCCTCTACCTGCCTCCTTATAATACGATAAAGTGGTTGGAAATCGGCGTGCCCGAAAACGATGAGCTTACGTTTATCCCCGTATCGCCCGAGAAACCGATTCTTTTATACGGAACCTCGATCGCCCAAGGCGCATGCGCCTCCCGTCCGGGCATGACTTGGGGTACGATCTTGCAGCGTTCACTGGGATATCCGCTTATCAACCTAGGCTTCTCCGGTAACGGACGTTTAGAGAAAGAGGTATTGGATTTTATTTGTGAGATAGACGCACGCCTTTATATCCTTGACTGCCTGCCCAACCTCACGCCAAAGAGCAAAGATGAGATCACGCAACTCGTATCGGACGCAGTCAAGCAAATACGTGCCACCCACTCCTCTCCGATCTTATTGGTGGAGCATGCCGGATATAGCAACGCACTCGCCGACGATACGAAGCTACAAGATTATGTGCGCATGAACGAAGGAGCTAAAAAAGCATTCGAGGAATTGCAGGCACAAGGGATAAAAGATATCTACTACCTTACACGAGAAGAGCTGGGACTGCACCCGGATGCTTGGGTAGATTACGTCCATCCTTCCGACTGGGGCATGGAAACACAAGCGAACGCCGTAGAGCGGAAAGTACGGGAGATATTACGCATCCCCAAAGGAGACCTCTCTACCACAATGCCTGTCACCCAGCGCCGGGAACCCAATAATTACGAATGGCAAAAACGTCACCGGGATATTCTCTCGCTGAATCAAAGCAACCCGCCTCGACGGGTGATCCTAGGTAATTCCATCACGCATTTCTGGGGAGGAGAGCCCAAAGGACCGTCCGTGCGAGGTATGGAAACATGGGAGAAAATCATGCGTCCGGCTGGATTCCACAATCTCGGATATGGTTTCGACCGTATCGAGAACGTACTTTGGAGAGTCTATCATGGTGAATTGGATGGATACAAGGCTGAGGAAGTAGTATTGATGATCGGCACGAATAACATCGGAATCAACAATGACAACGAGATCGTGGAAGGCATTCGTTTCTTGCTTTCCGCCATCAGGCAACGGCAGCCGGAGGCCAAGATCAAGGTAATCGGCATCTTGCCCCGCCGTAACCAAGAAGAACGGGTAAGGAATCTCAATCTCCGCATCCGTCAAATAGCCGAGACCGGATGGTACACGTTCAAGAACCCGGGTACGAAGTTGCTTCAGGAAGACGGCAAGATAAACGAATCCTTATTCTCAGACGGATTACACCCGAACGAGGAAGGCTATAAACGAATCGTGGACGAGATCGCCCATTAAGCGATAGTCCCTTTACTCACGAATCAATCCGAGCAACATACGCAACGCCGCCTCTGCCGACAAGCGAATGTTCTCCATACGAGGATTCTCCCCGAAATGATAGCACTCGGAGAGAATCCTCTCCTTATAAGCGGCGGCAATCCATACCGTTCCCACCGGTTTCGAGGGAGTCCCGCCTCCCGGCCCGGCGATCCCGGAGGTAGCGACGGCACAATCACATCCCAATACCCGCATAGTCCCACGGGCCATCTGCTCCACGACCGGCTGGCTTACGGCCCCGAAAGTGTTCAAGTCCGCCTCGGAGACACCGAGCACATGATGCTTCACCTCGTTGCAATAGGCTACCACGCCCCCGGTGAAGTATTCCGAGCTGCCCGCCATGGAGGTTATCATGCTGGCAATCTTTCCGCCTGTACAACTCTCTGCCGTACCCATCATCAGGTGTCCTGATTTGAGTGCGTCCGCTACCTCTAACTCTATTGGTAAATCATCTACTTCCATTGTTATAATGATACTAGGAGTTTCATTATGGGAAAACAATAGTTTCATTAGGAAGAAACTTTTGTTTCTCTATAGCAAAACTATCTTTTCCTATAAGACAACCCTAGAAAAAGGAGCGGCATCCATCGGACAGAACTCCTTATCCATATACTTATAATATCCCGTGATAGCTACCATAGCGGCGTTATCCGTGGTGAACGAGAACTTCGGGATATGCACTTTCCAGCCATAACGTTTTGCGTGATCCAAGAATGCCTCACGCAAACCGGAATTGGCCGATACACCTCCGGCGACAGCTACTTCCTTTATATGCAAATCCTTCGCAGCCTTACGCAATTTACTCATCAAGATATCGATTACCGTAGCTTGCAAGGAAGCGCATAGGTCTCGCTTGTTCTTCTCAATAAAATCCGGATCATCTTTCAAATGATCACGCAAGGTATATAAAAAGGAGGTCTTCAGGCCACTGAAGCTATAATCATATCCGGGGATATGCGGCTTGCTGAACGTAAAGGCATTCGGATTACCCTCGTTCGCCAAACGATTCACGACTGGGCCACCAGGATAACCCAGTCCCATCACCTTAGCGCATTTGTCGAAAGCCTCTCCTGCGGCGTCGTCGATCGTCTGGCCGATCACCTCCATATCATTATAAGCGTTCACCTTTATGATTTGCGAGTTACCGCCCGAAACCAACAAGCAAAGGAAAGGAAACGAGGGAGCATGGTCATCGTCCGGAGTCTCCTTGATAAAATGAGCCAACACGTGAGCCTGTAAGTGATTGACCTCGATCATCGGGATATCCAAGGAAGCGGCCAAACCCTTGGTGAACGAGGTCCCGACCAATAAAGAACCCATCAAACCCGGTCCACGAGTAAACGCCACGGCACTCAACTCGGACTTATCAATGCCGGCACGCTTGATGGCCTCGGCTACTACCGGAATAATATTCTGCTGATGGGCACGGGAAGCCAACTCGGGGACAACCCCGCCATAGGCCTCATGAACGGCTTGACTGGCTATTACGTTGGACAGCATCACGCCGTCACGGATCACCGAAGAGGAAGTGTCATCGCAAGAAGACTCGATTCCTAATATCGTTATACTCATATCTTCATTCTTTTTTCCGCGAATTAACGAAATCTATCGCGATATTGTTGTAGATTTGCGCTAAATAAATAGAAAAGATATCAGAGGACTTAAATACATAATCATTACCCTGCTTACATTATTCTGGATATTCTATGCGTTGCCGGGCATCTTACTGAGAATTCCTTATATTCAAAACAAAGTATCAGAAGTAGCCACGACCCAGTTATCCGGCCACCTCGGTGTGCCCGTAAAGATCGGTAACGTGGATATCGAATGGTTCAATCGCCTAGTACTGGAAGGGCTTTATCTGGAAGACCAAGACGGGAAAGTCATGTTCGAGGCGAACCATGTGGCGGCGGGATTCGAGATCATGCCGTTACTGGAAGGGAAGTTCGTCTTCACGACGGTACGTTTGTTCGGTTTCTCCTTCAACCTACGAAAACATACGCCCGAAAGCCCCTTGAACCTGCAATTCGTCATCGACGCTTTCGCCAGCAAGGATTCGATAAAGAAAGAGAAGAATATCGATCTCCGTTTCAACTCCATCATGATCCGAAGAGGTAATTTCAGCTATAACGTGGATAGCGAGAAAGAGACCCCGGGAAAGTTCAACGCCAAGCATATCGATATCAAGAACCTGAGTGCCAAGATATCCCTCAAGGCTTTTAACAAGGACAGCGTGAACGCCCATATCAAGAAGATGAGTTTCGATGAGGCATCCGGTTTCTCCTTGAATAAGTTATCGCTGAACGTGGTCGGGAACCGGGATAGCGCTTTCGTGCAGGACTTCGAGGTACGCTTGCCGCAGACAGACTTGAAGATCGGGCGTGCCCGGATCGATTTAAGCGAGATCGATAGCCTTCCCGCTCTCTTGAACAACGCTCCGATCGATTTGAATATAACACCTTCGCAAATCTGCCTGAAAGACTTATCCCCTTTCGTCCCGGCGTTCAAGAACTTCGCCGACACGATTGAGTTATCGGCCGAGGCAAACGGCTACATCAATAATTTCAACTTGAAGCGCCTCACCTTGAAATATAGCGATAAGATGCTGTTTATCGGCCAGATGGAATTAAAGAACATCACCCATCCCGAGGAAACGTATCTTTTAGGGAAGGTGAATAAGATGTATATCACGACAGACGGTATCTCCAGTCTGGCCAATAACTTCAATGAGCGTCCGAAGAATCTCCCGGCCCCGGTCGTCAAATTGGGGACGATCAATTTCACGGGCGAGATATCAGGCTTTTTTGATAACCTAGTCGCTTTCGGAAAACTATCGTCTTCCATCGGCTCCATACAGACAGACTTGATATTCGGTAGCAACAAGGATAAGAATATAGCCGCTTACCTACGGGGACGCATCGCCTCCAGCAACTTGCGGCTCCATGAGTTATTTGGCGAGAATAATCCTTTCGGGGAGGCTCGCTTCGACATCAATATCGATACCCGTAGACCTGTTGGCGGAAATTTCTCCGGAAATATCCAAGCACAAGTCAAGGAGTTCGATTATAAAGCTTATAAATACAAGGATATAAATCTTTCCGGTAATTTCAAGAAGAGTAGTTTCGATGGGACTATCCATGTAAACGATCCCAATGGCGAGTTATACGCCCAAGGCATCTTCCAGCACCAAGGGCAAAACTCCTTGTTTAATTTCACCGCCCGCCTCGATCATTTCCGGCCGGACCGATTGAACCTGACGGACAAATATGAGGCGCCGAATATCTCCTTGGCTTTAAACGCGGATTTCACCGGAGATAATATAGATAATCTGGAAGGTAGCATCACGTTGGACAGTCTTTCTTTCGAGACCACTCCCAGCAGCTTCTTCCTTAAGAAATTCGAAGTAGTTGCCTCGGGGCATAGTCTCGACCGGCAATTAACCATAACATCCGATATCTTGAATGGAGAGGTCACCGGGTCTTACTCATTCAACACGCTAATCCCCAGCCTTATGAATACGTTCAAGGGATATGTGCCAGCCTTGATCAACACGACCCAGAAAAAACAAATCGTGAAGGAGAATAACTTCGCCCTCCTATTAACGATCGAGAATACGGAAGCGCTTTCTACGACATTGAAACTACCGTTCACGATGGTGCAACCCGGACGGATCACGGGACATTATAATAATATTTATAATAAGTTCCGTATCGAGGCGTGGCTTCCGAAGTTCAATCTCGGGAAATCCATGTTCGAATCCGGTTACTTGGTCTGCGACAATCCGAACGATAAGGTAAACCTCCAATTAAAAACGATTAATTATAACGACAAGGGACTGCGTAACTACCTTGATATCAAAGCAGACGCTAAAGATAATCTGGTGAACACCCTGATTGGCTGGGCGAATAATAAAGAGCGGTTATTTAAGGCCGACATCTCCGCCTCTACCCTTTTTGTCGAAGAGGAAAGCGAGAAAGGGCCGGCCAAGTTACGTACGGAAGTCACGTTGAATAAAAGCCCCCTCATTATTAAAGACACGCTCTGGACCATCAATCCGGCGAATATAACGATTCGTGAGGGCAAGATCGGTATCGAGCATTTCCGGGTAGATCATGAGACCCAGTATTTATCTATGGAAGGGACGATCTCGAAAGATCCGGCAGATACTTTATTAGTAGACTTGAAGCAAATAGAGCTGAGTTATGTCTTCGACGTATTGAATATCCCAGTCTTGCAATTCGGGGGTGAGGCGACCGGTAAGTTCTATGTGAACGACTTATTCAATAGCCGCATGCTAAATACGGATCTGGAAGTAAAGAATTTCTCGTTCAATCAAGTCACCTTAGGTCGTCTCAATCTTTTCAGCGAATGGGACGACGCACAGAAAGGCATCCTTATGCTAGGAAGTATCTACAAGAACGACAGCACTTGGACGGATGTGAACGGTTATGTATTTCCAGTCGGGCCCAATGCGGGGCTATCCTTGTATTTCGATGCCAATGATATCAATCTGGCCTTCTTGCAACCCTTTGTCGATACGGTCGTAAAGAACTTGCAAGGCCGGGGATTCGGAAGTATACATTTGCACGGCCCCTTTAAGGAGCTGAATGTCGAGGGAGATGCCTATGTCATGGATGGAGGAGTCGGCGTTGATTTCTTGGATACTTATTATACCTTCTCCGATTCCGTCCACCTTGACTCTACGTCCGTCAATTTACGGAATATCACGGTCAAGGATCAATTCGGCAACTCCGGAAAAGTCAGCCTTAAGTTCAATCATCTGCATTTCCGGGATTATAGCTTCCTCGTAAACGTGCAGGGTAATAAGATGTTGATGTATAACGCCAACCAGAAAAAGAATCCGCTGATCTATGGAACGGTATTCGCCAGCGGAACGGCGCAAATCAAGGGCAACGGTAAGTTGATAGACTTTGATATTAACATGAAAAGCGAACCTAAGACCGCTATTTATCTGGACTTCATGAATAATAACTCGGCTACGGACTATGATTTTATCACGTTCGTCGATAAAAGCAAGTTGGCCGCTAACGTAGATTCCACGTCCACACACCCATTGAATATCGTACACGAGACAGACGAGGGAGCCGAGCTACGAATGAACTTCCTCCTTGATATCACACCCGATGCCGATATAGAGCTAATCATGGACCCGATAGCGGGAGACCGTATCAAAGGAAACGCCAGTGGAAGTTTACAAATACAATATGGAACAAGAAGTGATCTTCGTATGTATGGCGACGTGAATATCGTACAAGGAAACTATAATTTCAGCTTACAGCAAATCATCCATAAAGACTTTAAGATCAGAGACGGTAGCACGATCAATTTCCGTGGCGATCCCTTTAATGCCCATATGGATATCAATGCGATCTACAATCTGACCGCAAATATCGGAGACTTGGATCAGAGTCTCTTACTAGAAAGTTCTCGAACAAACATACCCGTCAATTGCGTCTTAAACCTTGAAGGCGCATTGCGCAGCCCGTCTATTTCCTTCGACTTAGAATTTCCGAACTCTAACGAGGAGTTAGAGCGTCAAGTCAAAGCGTTTATAGACACAGAGGATATGATGACCCGGCAAATCGTTTATTTGTTGGTGTTGAATAAATTCTATACACCCGAGTATGCCCAAACGACTTACAAGTCTAGCGAGTTAAACGCCGTGGCTTCATCCGCTATCTCAGCGCAATTATCCAATCTGTTAGGTAGTTTCACGGATAAAGTGCAAATAGGGACAAACATACGAGCGGGACAGGACGGTTTCAAGGAAGACACGGAATACGAGATGATATTATCCAGCCAGTTGCTAAACAACCGCTTATTGATCAATGGTAATTTCGGTATGAGAAATACGGTTACTACAGGCAAAAATAACACCTTTATCGGGGAGTTCGACCTAGAATATAAGTTGACCCCCTCCGGTGAGATCCGGCTAAAGGCTTATAACCATGCCAGAGATATGTATTTCGGCCTGAAGCAAGCGTTAACCATACAAGGTGTAGGAATCATGTACCGGAAAGACTTTACAAATTTCTCTGAGATTTTCAGAAGAAGAAAGAGACCTCTTTTACCCTTGATTCCCAAAGACTCTACGAATGTCCCTCCCGTAGTCAAAGACTCAACAAATCTTTCACTGCCGACTGATAAAAAGTAAGGGAAGTACTTTTCAATACTTTCTTGCGAAGCCTTTTATCGGCCTCAGGCAAAAGATAATCCCAGATTGTCTTCATTTTGGATAATACCTGATGCTCGCCACCTTCCAACCGGGCAGCATATTCATCCATCAACGACTCATGGAACATGACTAGTTTATCCCGCCTCTCATTCACGGTCAAGACCTGTCCGGACACAAACTCAGTGGCCAGCCAAGGAGAGGCCAATAACCCTCGTCCTAGCATAAGCCCGGCAAGCCCCGGAAAACGCTCCTTTATACCTCGGATATCTTCCAGCCCCACTAAATCTCCATTATAATATAAAGGAAGTTTACATTCCTCATAAAAACGGGAGAATCCATCCCAATCGATAGCTCCTTTATATTGCTGTATCCCTAACCGGGGATGCAAGGTTATATGCTTCAAAGGTAACTTATTTAATAAGGACAGAAGCACGAATGACTCGTCCGCACACTCCCACCCCAAACGCATTTTCACAGAAAAAGAAATATCCGGGAACTCCTCAATCGTACGTAATAAATACTCGGCCTCTTCCTTGTACCGCAAAAGTCCCGAGCCTCTATGGGCACGGACCTGCATAGGGAAAGGGCATCCTAAATTAATATCCGCTTCCCGGTACCCATTCTCTTGGAATAAACGCACGATCGACCGAAACTCGTCTGGTGTGGAAGCGATCAATTGCGGTACGACATGTACCTGCCTATTTCTATCGCAAGCGATATCCTTCAAGTCCTTATTCCGGAAACCACCTTTCTCTATCCTTACAAAAGGAGTATAATAGGTATCTACGCCCCCGAATACTCGGGTATGCGCCTCTCTATAAACCGAATCCGTATATCCTTGCAAAGGAGCGAAATGAATGACTGCCATATCAAGCGAAGATTTCCATGAAAATCGATCTCAATTGACTTTTTGCCAACTCAAAGTCTTGGGGTGCCCCCAACTCCATAGCCAAGGAGGTAACGCCTTTATCCGTAAAGCCACAAGGGTTGATCAATGAAAAGTAACTCAGATCCGTATTTATATTCAAAGCAAAGCCATGCATCGTAACGAACCGGCTGCTTTTCACACCAATCGCACAGATCTTACGGGCACGCCCCGGTACTTCAGGGTCTAGCCATACACCCGTCGCCCCTTCCAAACGTTCCCCTTTCAAGTCGTAAAGCGATAGGAAACGGATGATCGTCTCTTCCAGCATATGGATGTATTGTTTCAATCCCAGATTCCAATATTCCAGATCAAATACCGGATAACCGGTAATCTGTCCCGGCCCGTGATACGTTATATCCCCCCCTCTGTTTATATGGTAAAACGAGACCTCTCGTTCCCGTAAAGTTTCCTCGGGGATAAGCAAATTAGAGTCCTTGCCACTTTTACCGATCGTCAAGACCGGTAAATGCTCACAAAAGAATAATTGATTATCCTCTTTCTTTCCCGTTGCCTTCGCATCCAATAAGACCTCGAAAGCAGCTGTCTGATATTCTAACGCATCGGCATAAGCGATTCGTCCCAAGTCATGATAACGGAAGCTCTCCATTTCTTTCTTTTTTTAACCTTTCCGGTACCGGGATCAACTTGCCCGGCACCATATCCCATTTCTACTTTTATCAGTTTTCCCATTAAGGAAATTATTTTCGCTTGTCGTTTCAGCATATAAGGTGACGGTTTAGCGGAATTAAACTTCCGGGGATTTGGAAGTGTGGCCGCTATTAGGGCTGCCTCGCTTTTGGTCAATTGGTAGGCATGCTTACCGAAATGAGCCTCCGCTACCGCCTCCGCACCATAGATGCCCTCCCCCATCTCTATCGAGTTCAGATAGACTTCCATAATACGCTCCTTTCCCCATATCCATTCGATCAAGAAGGTAAAATAGACCTCGATGCCTTTCCGTAAATAACTTTTCCCCGGCCAAAGAAATACATTCTTAGCGGTCTGCTGGGAAATCGTGCTGGCACCTCTCACCCTTTTACCTTTCTCGGCCTCGGCCCGTGCCTTCTGGATTTGTTCCACATCAAAGCCATTATGCTCCATGAACAGGTTATCCTCCGACGCTATGACCGCTTGAACCAAAGGCTGGGCGATCTTGGATATAGGAACCCACGTATGATCGAGTTTCATTTTCTTCCCATCCTGATGCTGCTCATACATACGAATAAACATCAATGGCGTATAATATACGGGTACAAATTTATATACCACTACCGCCAATATACTGGATACAAACAGGAAGATCAACAGATTCCTGCACCAGATCCATATCCGTTTTACCAAAGGTGCTACCATATTCTTCTATTTGGAGAGACAAAGGTAAAGAATATTTCAGTTTCCGGCGGACTGAAACTCATAATTTACAGAAAAGGCACTATCTTTGGCTTTTGACAACTTTCCACCCTGTCATATGGTTATTTGATAAATAAATTAGTATGGAGAATCGTTTTTTAGGACTCATAGAGAATAGCATCAAGGAGCATTGGGATCTCCCAGCGTTCTCCGATTATAATGGACATACCTTCCATTATAAAGATGTAGCTCGTCGAATCGAGAAATTTCATATTATCCTAGAGCATGCCGGCATTAAAAAGGGGGATAAGGTGGCTTTAGTTGGACGGAACTCTTCCAACTGGGCGATCTGTTTCTTCGGGATCTTGGCTTATGGAGCCGTAGCCGTGCCTATCCTACATGAATTCAAACCGGATAATATACATCATATCGTAAATCATTCCGAGGCAAAGGCAGTCCTTGCCGCTTCCAGTAACTGGGAGAATATGAATGAACGCATGATGCCTGACGTGAAACTGTTCATGATGCTGGATAACTTCTCGATCATTCACAGTAAAAGCAAAGAAGTCCGGGTAGTAAGAGACCGGATCAATGAATATTTCGGTAAAAAGTACCCTCGTTCATTCACGTCGAACGATGTTCGGTATCACGTGGAAAAGCCGGAAGAATTAGCGGTACTTAATTATACTTCCGGAACCACCAGTTTCTCGAAAGGGGTTATGATCCCCTATCGGAGCTTATGGAGTAATACGCAATTCGCTTACGACAATTTACCGTTCATCCATCCGGGTGATAATATCGTATGTATGCTTCCGATGGCCCATATGTACGGATTGGCATTCGAGGTATTGAATTCCGTGAATAAAGGCTGCCATGTACACTTCCTCACACGTACCCCCAGCCCGAAAATCATAGCGGAAGCTTTTACGACAATCAAGCCGGCGCTGATCCTAGCCGTACCTCTGATTATCGAGAAAATCATCAAAAACAAGGTATTCCCCGAACTGGAGAAGCCTTTGATTAAATTGCTCTTGAAAGTCCCCTATATAGACCAGAAAGTACTGGATACCATTTCCGCCAAGTTAACGGCGTCTTTCGGAGGGAACTTCGGGGAGATCGTTATCGGAGGAGCCGCTATCAATAAAGAAGTGGAGACGTTCCTTCATTCCATCCATTTCCGATATACCGTAGGCTACGGGATGACCGAATGTGGCCCGCTAGTCTCCTATGCGCAATGGGATGAGTTTAAGCCTGGTTCCGTAGGACGTATCGTCGACCGTATGGAAGTCCGCATCGATTCAGAGGACCCGGAAAACAAGGTGGGAGAAATATTGGTGAAGGGCATGAACGTGATGCTCGGTTATTACAAGAATCTGGAGGCTACGAAAGCCGTTATGATGCCTGACGGATGGATGCGTACCGGCGATCTGGGAACCCTCGATAAAGATGGATTTTTATATATCCGCGGCCGTAGTAAAACCATGATTCTAGGCCCCAGCGGACAAAATATCTATCCGGAAGAGATCGAGGATCGCTTGAATAATATGCTATATGTAGCGGAATCGCTCATCATCTCCCAAGGAGGTAAACTAGTCGCCCTCATCTATCCCGATTGGGAGCAAGTAGATAAGGCAGGTATACAACATTCCGAAATCGAGAAGTTGATGCAGACCAACATTGACCAAGTAAACGAGGAGATGCCGAATTACAGTAAAATCACCTGTTTCAAGCTGTATCAAGAAGAATTCGAGAAAACACCCAAAAGAAGCATCAAGAGATATTTATACCAACCGGCCGAATAAAAAGAAAGCCGTCTTTTGTTAAAGACGGCTTCTTTTATATAAAGTAAATTTTATCCTTGACGAAAATCTTTTAAAACTTTTTGTAATTCTTGTCGAGCGAAAAATATACGGCTCTTAACCGTCCCCAGAGGAACATCCAGTTTATCAGCGATCTCATTGTATTTATAGCCACTCAAAAACATAGAGAATGGAACCTTCAACTCATTGTTCAAACCGTTGATCGCTTTCGTGATCTCTTGAATTTGATAAGCGCCATCCGGAGAGTCAAAACCTGAATCGTTCACGACATCCAAGTTATATAAGTCGACACCTTGATCTACGACAGTTTGCGTGCGAACGATCTTGTGATAATTGTTAATGAAAATGTTACGCATCACAGTCAAGACCCAGCCCTTAAAATTGATATTGTCTACAAATTTTTCTTGATTGTCTAAAACCTTCAGCGTTGTGTCCTGCATCAGATCTTGGGCATCATCCCTATTCGCTGTAAGCATAAGCGCAAAATTCATCATGTTTTCTTGCATGCTCAATAATTTTTTCTGAAATTGCAACGCATTCATATTGTTACTAGTTAAATAAAGTTTAATACTGTATAAGTATTATCCCTCAAACATTGAAGGATGCAACAAATATATAAATTAAAAATGGAGATATACAGTTCTTTGATAAATATTAATATTAAAAATCGTAACTTAATATTTTTGTTGTAAATCTTACTGAAAATGAGTATTATTTACAAGTTGCACAAGTTACAAAAATCAACATTTACAACAAGCCAGTTACAATTTTCAACCAAATATTAAAAACGAATATAATACAAACAAGATGAAACGTTTATTAACAATATTAACAGCTATAATATTAATACTTGCAATCTCTCTTCAATCGGAGGCTAAAGAGAAGTCCTTAATATATACGATTGATATAAAAAAAGAGATCGATAACACCACGTGGATTTATCTCCATAACGGATTATCAGAGGCCAAGCAATTGAGCGCCGATGCCATCTTATTGCATATGAACACATACGGCGGATTACTGGAATCTGCCGATTCTATGCGAACGGCTATTTTATATAGTCCCATACCGGTATATGTATTTATCGATAATAACGCAGCTTCAGCAGGTGCTTTAATTTCCATAGCATGCAAGAAAATCTATATGCGGAAAGGGGCGAATATAGGAGCGGCAACGGTTGTCAATCAAACGGGTGCGGCTCTACCTGATAAATATCAATCTTATATGCGTTCCATGATCCGTTCGACGGCTGAGGCGCAAGGGAAAGATACGCTTATACAAAACGGCGACACGATCTATAAATGGAAAAGAGATCCTTTAATCGCCGAAGCGATGGTCGATGACAGAGTGATCGTCCCCAACCTCATCGATAGTGGTAAAGTATTGACACTTACCTCTCAAGAAGCACTCAAATGGGGTTATTGCGATGGCATCGCCGAGAGTCCGGATCAAGTAATCACAGAATATATCGGATGTAAGGACTATGAGATTAAAAGTTATCAACCCTCATGGTTCGATAATGTAAAAGGTTTCTTTATGAGTCCGGTAATACAGGGCTTATTAATCATTATTATCATCGGTGGTATTTATTTCGAGATGCAAACCCCGGGGCTTGGTTTTCCATCCGCTGCCGCGATAATAGCGGCTATCCTTTACTTCGCTCCTCTCTATATGGACGGGTTGGCTGAAAACTGGGAAATCCTGTTATTCATTCTCGGCGTTATATTAATAATGTTGGAGATATTCGTGATCCCGGGCTTTGGCATAGCGGGGATAAGTGGAATTATTCTCGTGGTCGGCGGACTTACAATGAGCTTACTGAACAATACTGTTTTTGATTTTCAAAACGTATCTGGAATGGATACGGGCAGAGCCGCTTTAACGGTTCTATTAGGTCTGGGTATCGGATTCACGCTAGTGATATGGTTATCCAACAAAATAGGACATAAAGGACCGCTAAAGAAAATGGCATTAAACGCTGATTTGGAAAAAGCGGTATCCAGCCCCAATTTGACACAACTGATCGGAAAAGAGGGCACGGCCGCTACCGTTTTACGTCCTTCGGGTAAGGTATCTATCGAGGGAGAGTTGTATGACGGCGTATCGGAGTCTGGCTTCATCGAGAAAGGGACTCCTATCAAAGTCGTCAGATTCGAGAGCGCGCAAGTCTATGTAATCAACCTATAAACGAGTCTATGCGATCCGTTTATAGGCAATACATTTATCGATCACGACATATTCCATCGCTCCCATAGCCATCAAATCACTTAGGATGTTACGGGCCGCATAATAATTGATATGGGCGATACGGCAAAACTGCTTTATGCTGATATACGGATGCTCGTCGAGCCAAGAAAACAGGATCTCGACGGGCTTACTTATTTTCAGCAATGTACCTTCTTTGGTTTTCTGCTTCTTCCATGCTTGCATGAGGACTTCGTTCGCTAATATATTCTCGTCCGCAACCCGGATATAGGCCTTGTATTTATCGTCTTTATCCGGTGCCGTATGCGGTTTCTCATCGCTTGGGGCGATATAGACCTCCAATACGGCCTTCCCGTTGACATCCCAGCGCTTAGCTGTAAACGGCACCTCGGGATGCGTATACATTTTAGAAGCAGCCTCGATCATATAATATTCCTCCTCACTTCTCACACCGGAAATAGCGCCGTTATCCTTCACTCCAATCAGCAGACGCCCGCCATCTGTATTTGCGAACGCACTCAACGTCCGGGCGATCTTCTTACTGTCGCTCACCTCAAACTTAAAATCAAGTTGTTGATGTTCCCCTTGCTCTATAAGCGCTTCAATCGGATGTTTCTTCTTCATTTTGGCTTCTGTTTTGAGACACAAAATTAAAATAAATACCTAACTTTGGCAATCGAAAAAACAATAAACGATGTCTCAGATACCTGCGCTAATATCAGATCTTGCGGTCATACTCATATCCGCCGGGTTGGTTACCCTGTTATTCAAAAAGTTAAAGCAACCGGTCGTATTGGGGTATATCGT
Source organism: Parabacteroides sp. CH2-D42-20 (assembly GCF_003670185.1). NCBI lineage: Bacteria > Pseudomonadati > Bacteroidota > Bacteroidia > Bacteroidales > Tannerellaceae > Parabacteroides > Parabacteroides sp. CH2-D42-20. The sequence continues at coordinate 27,352 of NZ_RAYG01000033.1, forward strand.
AGCCGGAATACTCGCCGGGCCTTCCATCGAGCAAATACCGACAGTTACAGATGTGGAAAGTATCCGTATCTGGGCTGATATAGGCGTTATCTTCCTGTTATTCGCTTTGGGGCTCGATTTCAGTTTCAAGAAGTTGATGAAGGTGGGAGGAACCGCCGTCATTGGAGCCATAACCGTTGTTATAGGTATGATGACAGCGGGATATATCACGGGCTTATCACTGGGTTGGGGACATATGAACAGTCTTTTCCTCGGAGGTATGTTATCGATGTCTTCCACGACGATTATCTTCAAGGCATTCGACGACATGGGATTGCGTAACCAACGATTCGCCGGTGTCGTATTCGGTATCTTGGTAGTAGAGGATCTATTCGCCGTATTATTAATGGTATTACTTTCTACCGTAGCGGTAAGTAAACACGTGGAAGGCATGGAGATGCTGGATAGCGTAGTCAAATTAGGCATTTTCCTTTTATTCTGTTTCGTCGTCGGGATCTATTTGATCCCCTCTTTTCTGAAAAAGGCAAAAAGCTTCCTAAATGAGGAGACTCTGTTGATCGTGAGCATCGGGCTATGCCTTGGTATGGTTATGATCGCCACAAAAGCCGGATTCTCATCGGCTCTCGGAGCTTTTGTCATGGGTTCGATTTTGGCCGAGACCATTGACGCTGAACGGATCGAGCATTTGGTAAAACCCGTAAAAGACTTATTTGGAGCGATTTTCTTCGTGTCTGTAGGCATGTTAATCGATCCTCAGATGCTCTGGGAGTATAAAATCCCGATTTTCATTATCACGCTCGTAGTCATGGCCGGACAGATTTGTTTCGCCAGCTTCGGAGTATTACTGTCCGGACAACCGATAAAAATAGCCATCCAGTCTGGTTTCTCGTTAGCGCAGATCGGAGAATTCGCCTTCATCATCGCAGGTTTGGGACTATCATTAAACGTGACGGATCAATATCTGTATCCGATCGTTGTCGCCGTATCCGTGATCACGACATTCTTCACACCTTATATGATCCGGCTAGCGGAACCTGCCTACAAATGGGCGGAGCGGATCATACCGGAGAATTGGAAACAGTTCTTGGAGCGATATTCATCCGGTTCCAATACGATCCGTCAAAAAAGCGCATGGAATAAGTTACTAAAAGCCTTGGTCCGCATCGTCGGTACTTATACCGCCGTCTGCCTAGTACTTATCTTTTTATGGCTACAAATCGTGACACCGTTCATCTGCAAACATTTGCCCGGCATCCAAGGAAATCTAATCTCCTTGATCTTAATCCTAGCTCTGATCTCCCCGATGTTGCGGGCGATCATGATGAAAAAGAATCATTCCGTGGAGTTCCAGCAATTATGGAACGATAATAAATATAACCGGGGTCCCCTAGTCTCACTCGTGATCCTCAGAATCCTGCTCTGTATCGGTCTCGTCATGCTTCCTGTCGCACGGTTATTGAATGCTGCGCTAGGAATTATGCTAGCGGTCGCTTCCGCCGTTATCGTATTAATGATATTCTCCAAACGGCTAAAGAGGCAGTCGATCCTGATGGAACGGCATTTTTTCAGTAACCTTGTAGCGAGGGAAGTGGAACAAGAGCGAAAAGCCCCGATCAACCAGCGTTTCGCGAACCACTTATTAGAACGAGATCTCCATTTAGCGGATTTCGAGGTGAAGCAGAATTCCCCCAGTATGGGAAAAAGCCTGAAAGAATTAAACTTCAGGCAAAAGTGCAACGTAAATATCGTAACGATTATCCGGGGAGAGAAGCGAATCAATATACCGGGAGGAGACGAGCGGCTCTACCCGTTCGATAAACTGGTAGTAGTTGGCGCCGATGATGATCTGGAGCACTTTAGGAAATATCTGGAGGAACGCTACAAGAAATCATACGCCGAGCAATCGAACACAAGAAAGGAAGAGATGAACATGGAGCAAATCATTATCTCGGAAGGTTCCCGATTGATTGGCCGCTCCATCATAGAGTCCGGTATCCGTGATAAAGCCGCTTGTTTGGTAATCGGTATCGAACGTGGAAGTAGCTCGATCAAGAATCCGCCTCCCAGTACGGTTTTCGAGGAAGGAGATATCGTATGGATCGTAGGCGAACGGGATAAGTTGATCCAGTTAAGCGAAGGAAAAGTAGTAACCAGTTAACAAAACGATATAGAATGATGAAGTTTATAGGAATTATTCCGGCGAGATACGCCTCTACCCGTTTTCCGGGGAAGCCATTAGCGGATATGAACGGAAAGCCCATGATACAACGTGTATATGAGCAAGTAAAGGATGTCTTAGACTCCGTTTGCGTAGCTACCGACGATATCCGGATAGAGAATGCGGTTAAAGCCTTCGGTGGCCAAGTCGTCATGACCTCCGATCAACATCGTAGCGGTACGGATCGTTGCTACGAGGCTTATCAGAAAATAGGCGAAGGGTATGATGTGATTGTCAATATCCAAGGTGACGAGCCTTTTATCCATCCCGAGCAAATCCAGACGATCAAAACCTGCTTCGCCGACGCAAACACGCAAATAGCGACATTGGTAAAGCCTTTCCGTTCGGACGATGATTTCGAGAGTACCCTATTCAATCCCAATTCCCCGAAAGTCGTACTCAACAAAAACAACGAGGCTATGTATTTCAGTCGATCTATTATTCCTTATATCCGGGGCAAGAAATATACGGAATGGTTGCCGAGTCATACCTTTTACAAACATATCGGGTTATATGCCTATCGTGCGCAAGTGCTGAAAGAAATCACCCAATTACCTCAATCCGCTTTAGAACTGGCGGAAAGCCTTGAACAATTACGCTGGTTGGAAAACGGTTATAAAATCAAGGTCGGCATCACAGAGCAAGAAACGATCGGTATAGATACACCGGAGGACATGGAGAAAGCCTTAGCCTTCCTTGCGAACCGCTGATCACTTACACTATTATTCAATGAATATAGTCAGAGTAGTACCAATAGGTGGAGGAATAACGTTCTCGTAATTCCTCCTTTGCTTTTCTACCCGATTTACAATGGATGTAATCTTGGTAATCCTCGATAACATCTTGAGGTATCTGATAACCGTCCACCTCCTCGTCCGAGCTTTTAGATAAGACTTGTACCAAAGCCTCCTCGTACAAACGGGGTACAACCTCAAATTTTCCTTTATAATAAGTATCGAACGCATTCTTAAAACTATTCAAATTCTCGTTCAGTAAATAATAGCACAACAAATAATCCAATGCCTGTTTATTTTCCGGATATTCCGCCACCAAACTTGACAGTACGCCCGGATAATCGGATATGGACATTAGTATGTCGTGCTCTCGCTCCCAATCACTTTTCCTCGGCAAACGTTTCTCCATCGACAAGGTCTCCTCACCCTTCAACTGTTCCTCCTTCGACCTTGCCCATGAGTGATAAAATAACGTCGCGTCCAATAGGTTCAGGTATTTTCTAGCCTCCTCAATATCCCCTCGCCGCATATCAATCTCCACCAGCCGCTTGATCTGCCGTACGCTTCTTTGTTTAGGGCTGAACAAGATTCCTTCGATCGCCCGGTGACGGGCCATATCCATATCTCCCAATTGATAATACACCTCATTACTGAAAAACACGGGAAGTATAGAAGACCTCAAATCGATCGGTAAGAACAAGGCGTCCGCCCCTCGTTGATAATGATCCATCAAATTCTGGGGCAACTCGTTCTTCTTGGAGAAAGCTATATTCCTATAATAACTTACCAAGATATCGGGAGAATCAAATCCGGCAGACAAATCCAAGACTCGCTCCCAATCACCCCTATAGATCGCTTGGTCTACTGCCAGAACCTTTTCCCGCTTCCGGTTCGTACCCGCTATAACAAATGAAAAGAATCCAAATACGACTAAAAAGGTAATAAGCAAGCTATGCCGGTTCAGACGTATCCTACGTATACTTTTAATCTCCAAAGCGAATATCTCTAGAATCAACGCTAAAGCGGGGAAATATACGCTCAAGCCATCCACATGGGAATATTTATAGGCCTCCTCAATGCTCAATCCATAAAAATGACGCATGAACAACGGATATAAATAACTCGATAACAAAAGAGAAAGCCAGAACCACCACCGTTTCCTATTCTTGGCTCCCTCATAGAATATCACCATCAAGGAGAAGACAAACAGCCGGCTACCGACCATGCTATAAATTATGGGAAGAAGTATAAAAGCCACCCAAACGGACGTTCTCTTATTCTTAATCCGGATGTATCCCAAGAAGAGCCATAGCACGAAAATCAACGTAAGCGTAGACGCTATACTATACGACAACCGGCAAATCAATCCCCACTCTAACGCTACCGGAAACAACGCATATATGGAGACCATATTACCATTTCCGAACTTGCGTAAAACCCGCATAGAGTAATACCATAAGAGCAACAACACGCACGTCACGATTAACGGACCTATCACAGTCAAATGGAAGAACTGTATCAAGAAATTCCCCACATAACAGCTCAACCAGGCCGGCTCATCCCAGAACGAGATAAAATAATCGGTGGTATACAAAAAAATCCTCATCTGCTCTTTGAAGAACAAATGGTTTGGGTAAATCCATTGAAAGAAAGCAAAGCATACTACGAAGAATATTCCCGCTATTACCCATTGAAGCGATCGTTCATTTTTTGTCATTGACAAAATCTCTTATTTATAACCTCCCTATTTCCTCAATATAGAAAAAATCAATTTCCTCATCAATCTTTTGAATACAAAACAATGCAAACAAACAAAAAGTTTTGAATAAATACAAATAAACAAATAGAATCATGATCAAGACGTCTTGTTTTTCAAGTAGAGGAGCCAAGATATACAAAAAAAATCCCTTTATCTACCAATAAGCAAATAAAGGGACCTTTTTCAAGGACAACAATTACTATTATCCTATCGTTTTTTCTTAGCCTCTTGTTGTTTACGCAACGTCTCCTGCTGTGCTCGTTGAGCCTCTTCCAGACGTTTCATGAAACCGGATTTCTTCATCGGTTTCCGTTTGTTTGCTTCCAACTTAGCTAACAATTTATCCTCATTGATCGTATAGCGGAAGATCAATGTCTGCACGATTGTGATCAACGTAGAGATGAAATAGTAATACGTCAAACCGGAAGCATACTGGTTGAAGAACACCAAGAACATCAACGGCATCATGTACATCATGGCCTTCATGCCCGGCATCTGTTGCTGCCCGGTATTCGTCATCTCCATATTATACTTGGTATAAAAAATATTCGTGATCGTCATCAACAAACAGAACAAACTGATGTGATTTCCGAAATACGGAGTGATGATCGGAATATATTTATTCCAACTAAAGATAGCGTCGTAAGTAGACAAGTCGTGCGCCCAAAGGAAACTCTGGTGACGTAACTCGATCGCCGACGGGAAGAACATGAATAAAGCGATCAAGATCGGCATCTGCAACAACATCGGCAAGCAACCGCTCATCGGGCTCGCCCCCGCACGGCTATATAGCTCCATCGTCGCTTTCTGCCGTTCCATAGCCTTATCCTGTCCGGGATACTTAGCGTTGATCTCCTCCACTTGCGGACGCAATACACGCATCTTGGCGGACGACATATAAGACTTATACGTCAACGGGAAAAGGATGATCTTCACGATGATAGTCATCAAAAGAATCAAGATACCATAATTATGGATAAACTTACCCAAGAAGTCGAACAAAGGGATCACGAAATATTGATTCACCCAACGGAAAATACCCCAACCTAGCGGAACCAACTTCTCCAGATCCAGTTGCTGCTCGGCAACGACACCTTTATCGAAGGACTTCAACAAGGCGAACTTATTCGGTCCGAAATAAAAGGACAGGTTCGTGGCCTCCTTACCTTGCAAGTCGAAAGGTACGGAAGTGGTCGTCTTGAATTGTTTCAATACATCCCCCTCCGGAATCGCTTTCGAGTCTAAGGTAGTAGCCTCAAAGCCCTCTTGCGAGATCAATACGGTAGAGAAGAACATATCCTTATAACCGATCCATTTCAAGCGGTTCGGGATCTGCTTGCTGTCACTCTTCGACTCGCTCAGGTGTTCCACGTCGTCCGCCATGAACTTGTAGTTCAAAGTCACGTAGCGATCCTCAAACTTACGTCCTTTTTCCTGTTGGCGGATATCCTGCTCCCACAATAAATCCAAGGCATTCGTGCTCGGTGCCAAGACACCGTTCAATCCCGTACCCAGAATCTGGTATTGCACCATATAATCATCCGGTTTCAAGGTATAGGTAAAATCCAGATGACTACCCTCGCCGGTGTTCAAACGCATGATCACGGAATTCGGGTCATTACCTTTAACCGGGGTAAAATACAAATCGCCCGTATTCACGACACGGTTCGTAGCCGTGACCAACGTAAAATTAAAATTAGACTCTTTCTCATCGAACAAAACGAGAGGCTCGTCATTATACGTATCATACTCCTTCAAGCGTGCGTAACAAATACGTCCGCCCTTATTGCTGATACGAAGCTCAACCAAGTTATTTTGTAGGGTCGTGTAATCTTCCGTACCCACCATAGCTTCGCCGAATACGCCGAAGCTCTGCTGCAAACGTTGCGCCCTTACCGAGTCCGGCACGTTCTCCAACGAATCCTCCACTAAAGCACTTTTGTTCTCTTGTTTCTGCAATTCCAGTTGCTGGGCATACTCAATCTTCGCGATTGAATCTTGGTAACGACGTTGCGCCTCCAACTGCTCAGGCGTTGGCCGGTTGAACCAGCTAAACGCAAATAATACGACACCGATCAGCAGAAAACCTATTAATGTGTTTTTATCCATTTATCACCAATTATTTTTTATTTTCGATAGCAGCTTTCACGAAGCTGAGGAAAAGAGGATTCGGATTCACCACGGTACTGTTGTACTCCGGATGATATTGAACGCCCACGAACCATTTCAAGGCGGGGATCTCTACCACCTCTACCAGATTTGTCTCCGGATTCTCACCCGTACACATCATACCGGCGGCCTCATATTGCTTCTTATACTCGTTGTTGAACTCGAAACGATGGCGATGACGCTCTTGGATATGCTCCTTGCCGTATGCCTCCAATACCTTGGAGCCCTCTTTCAGCGTACAGTCGTAAGCACCCAAACGCATGGAACCTCCCATATTGGTAACGTTCTTCTGCTCCTCCATCAAGTCGATCACCTTATGTGCCGTATTCGGCTCCATCTCCGTAGAGTTGGCATCCGCCAAACCTAATACGTCACGGGCAAACTCTATCACCATGCACTGCATACCCAAGCAGATACCCAAGCAAGGGACATCATGCTCACGAGCGTATTTGATAGCGGCAAACTTGCCCTCGATACCTCTCTGCCCGAATCCGGGGGCGATCAAGATACCATCCATATCCTTCAATTGCTCGGCGGCGTTCTCGTTATTTAATTTCTCCGAATGGAACAAATGCAAATCCAGTTTATGATGATTGTAAATAGCGGCTTGCAACAAAGACTCGTCGATCGACTTATAAGCGTCTTGCAATTCCACGTATTTACCAACCAAACCGATCTTCACCGTATCCGTAGCCGTGCTCTTCAAGGCAAGGAATTCCTTCCAAGGCTTCAACTCCGGAGTCGGGCCGACTTCCATACCGACCTTACGCAAGACCACCTCGTCCATCTTCTGGCGTTGCAATACCAAAGGAACCTCGTAGATCGTCGGTACGTCGATCGACTGGATCACGGAATCCTCGGCCACGTTACAGAACAACGCCACCTTACGTAACAAGTTCGCGTTCAGCTCATGCTCCGTACGTAAAACCAACACGTCTGGCTGGATGCCTAACTCCTGCAATTGCTTCACGGAATGTTGCGTAGGCTTCGTCTTATACTCTTTCGCCGCCGCGATATAAGGCACGTAAGTAAGATGTACGCAAAGGCAGTTCTTACCCAGCTCCCATTTCAACTGGCGAACGCTCTCTATGAAAGGCAGAGACTCGATATCACCCACCGTACCACCGATCTCGGTGATCACGAAGTCAAATTTATACTTGCTACCCAATAATTTCACATTACGCTTGATCTCATCCGTGATATGAGGTACCACCTGCACCGTCTTACCCAGATAATCCCCCTTACGCTCCTTGTTGATCACGCTTTGATAGATACGTCCGGTAGTGATATTATTCGCACGGGTAGTCTGGACATTCAAGAAACGCTCGTAATGGCCCAAGTCCAAGTCAGCCTCATGTCCATCAACGGTCACGTAACATTCCCCATGCTCATAAGGGTTCAACGTACCCGGGTCGATGTTGATGTAAGGATCAAATTTTTGGATAGTAACCTTGTAACCTCTTGCTTGAAGGAGCTTACCTAAAGAAGCGGAAATAATTCCCTTACCTAAGGAAGAGACCACGCCGCCTGTAACGAAAATGTACTTTGTATCTGCCACGATAGTAATATTTTAGTTATCTTTTTAATTGCACACCTGCATTTCGAAACCGCAAAGTTAGCGATTTTCATCGAGACATGCCAAATTTAATGTTTTTATTTCTCGCTGAATATCTCCAGAACTGACCCGGGCTTCGGCAGGACTCTTCCGATTCCCGACCCGAAGCACGGCACTAAAGACAGTACTTCTCATGGAATTACTTCGGTACTACGTAGGAAGTACTGAAGTACTTTAACCGAAGTATTCCAGTACTTCCTGCGGAGTACTGAGGCAAGTCCGTATAAGCCTCGCTAGACACACCTGCTTTGCCTCAGTGATCGTAACTTTTACCCAGATAAATATCAAATCGTATGTTGTATATCATTCTTTTTAGCTAATTTTGCGACCACTACAACTAATAGATGTAAATAAGGTATTATGATGATGAAGAGGCATGGTGTGTATGCGCTATTATTACTTTCACTAATTGGGAGCTCGGCATACAGCCAAGAGAACCAACTAGTTACCGGAACGATAGTTCAACGTCCCGCACAGCAAGTCGTATCGGATGATACGATTCCTGCGATCAATCTTGGCGAAGAGGAATTAGACAACATCGTAGACATTCGTAAACAATTCGAGAAACAAAACAAGACTTACTCGGCGCCCTTGGCCCCAAGCACGAATTTACTGCGTTTCTTGAAAAAAGACGAACTGGAGATCTCGGACGAGGCGATGTATTGGGCCCGTCTGGTACGAGACGCCTCCACGGCTTTCGATAATACGATGACCTTCCGAGACACCGTGATCGTAAACCCTTTATTCATGCCGATCGTTTTCCGGGGAGATTATCTACCCAAAAACTTGATATTCTATAACTTCGATTCATTGAAGGAGAGGACTCCCTATGATAACTTATACCGGACAGACTCCATCTTCAAAGATCTGGAGCGAAACAAACAGTTCGAGGAGATGGCTTACAAATATGTGCAGAACAATTACCCGACTTATTTCCGCTACTCCGAGAGGGATCTGCCCAATGAGGTGATCAAACCTAAATTCATCAAGAAGAATATTTATGAGGACTTGCCGATCAAGGTGGAGGCTGATGCCAATTTTGAGGACGTAGACGCTCCCGCCCGCTTTATCCCGGAGCGGAGATACTGGATATCGGCCTTCGAGAGCGCCATCCAATTCTCCCAGAACTACGTTTCGGAGAACTGGTATAAAGGTGGAAGTAGCAACTTGAACCTGTTCACCAAGAACAATTTAAAATACGACTATAAGAAAGATAAGGTACAAGTAACGAACGAACTGGAATTCAAAGCCAGCGTATATACGGCACCGAAGGATACCTTAAGGAACTATAAGATCGGTGACGACGTATTCCGTATACACAGCAACGTCGGCTACCAAGCGTTCAACAAATGGTACTATACGTTCGACGCTGAGTTCAAGACCCAGTTCTTCACCAACTACCAAGAGAACGAGCGCATCAAACAGGCCGCATTCCTAGCCCCGTTCTCTATCAACTTCGGTCTCGGTATGAAATACGAGCTGGAAAAACAATTTACCGACAAGCATAAGAAGATTAAATTCAGCACCAACTTGGCGCCGATCTCCTATACATATATGTATACGACACAAGAGATCGATTATAGCCGTCACGGTTTCAAGAAAAACGAGGAAACCGGTGAGTTCAATAACAAGCTAAGCCAAATAGGTTCCACGATCCGCGCAGACCTCGCCTTCGATTTCAACCGTAACGTAAGCTGGCAATCCCGTCTTTATTTCTTTACCACTTACGGCGATCATACCATCGGGGAGTTCGAGAATACCTTGGTTCTGGCCATCAGCCGCTTTTTCTCCACACGTATCTATTTTCACCTTAGATACGACGATGGAGTGGAAAAAACAGAGGATAACAAGAGTTATTTCCAGCTTAATGAGTTGTTAAGTTTCGGTTTTAATTACAAATGGTAAGCTAGGATTTAAGATTTCGAATAATAAACTTTGTTAATCGTGACATAGTTTCTAAATTATACTTACTTTTGCCTTGATTTTGCAATGTCGAGATTACAAATATGAGCGAAAGTATAAATCATACAGGATTTGTAGAGAAGATCGATGGCGACACCGTCTTCGTCCGCATTACCCAACAATCCGCATGCTCGGGATGCCACGCACAGTCTATGTGCTCGGCATCCGAGAAAAAGGATAAGATCATTGAGGTACCCGATCGGTCGGGACGGTTTCACGTAAACGAGGAAGTGATAATATGCGGACAAAATTCCATGGGACTTCAGGCCGTATTGCTGGCATTTGTCATTCCTTTGGTGATAGTCGTGGGGGCCATCGTAATCGGGACGAATCTACAATGGGACGAGACCACGAGCGGGTTAACCGGTTTATCGCTTTTACTGCCTTATTACTGTATACTATACTTAATGCGTGACAAACTAAAAAGACGATTTATATTTACTTTGAAAAAACTTAATTGATAATATATCATGATTTTAATTGCCGTTATTTCATTAGGAGCAATCGGGGCGGTCGGAGCGGTTTTCCTCTACGCTGCTTCCAAGAAATTTGAAGTCTACGAAGATCCTCGCATCGCACAAGTACAGGAAGTCCTTCCCGGGGCGAACTGTGGAGGTTGCGGTTATCCGGGTTGCGCCGGATTCGCAGGCGCTTGCGTAAAAGCTGACTCATTAGACGGATTGCTCTGCCCCGTTGGTGGTGGCCCGGTCATGGCCAAGGTCGCTACAATACTGGGTAAAGAGGCGGGTACAGCCGAACCCATGGTAGCCGTTGTCCGTTGCAACGGAACTTGTCAGGCCCGCCCACGTACAAACTCTTATGATGGAACGAAAAGTTGCGCCATCGCCTCTACCCTTTACGGAGGCGAGACGAATTGTTCTTTCGGTTGCCTAGGTTATGGCGACTGTGTGAACGCCTGCGCTTTCGACGCGATCCACATCAACCCGGCTACGGGAATCGCCGAGGTGGACGAGGAAAAATGCACTTCCTGCGGCGCTTGCGTGAAGGCTTGCCCGAAGAGTATCATCGAGTTGAGAAAGAAAGGACCTAAATCACGCCGGATTTACGTGTCTTGCGTAAATAAAGATAAGGGAGCCGCCGCCCGCAAGGCTTGCGCCAACGCTTGTATCGGCTGTGGCAAATGCGCCAAGGAATGTCCGTTCGAGGCGATCACCGTAACAAACAACGTAGCTTATATCGATTATACGAAGTGCCGGATGTGCCGCAAATGCGTGGCTGTATGTCCGACAGGAGCTATTCATGAGCTGAATTTCCCTCCTCGTAAGGAAGCCGCTCCCGCTCCGAAAGCGGAGACCGTGAAACCGGCGCCGAAGGCAGAGGCTACCGTGAAACCGGAAGCCACACCGAAAGTTACAAGTGAAGAAAAAACAAATCTAAATTAAAATCTAATAGTATGCTAAGGACATTTCGAATCGGAGGTATACATCCCCCCGAGAATAAACTGTCTGCCGGTAAGAAAATTACGGCTCTCGCTACGCCTAAACAGGTGATTATCCCCCTCAGCCAGCATATCGGCGCCCCGGCGCAGGCCGTGGTGAAGAAAGGGGATCTGGTAAAGGTGGGTACATTGCTAGCCAAGGCGGGTGGTTTCGTATCAGCGAACATCCACTCTTCCGTATCCGGCAAAGTGAACAAGATAGATAACGCTCTCGACGCTAGCGGATACAAACGTCCCGCTATCTATATAGATGTGGAAGGTGATGAATGGGAAGAGACGATCGACCGCAGCGAGACCTTAGTGAAGGAGTGCACGCTGTCTTCCAAGGAAATCGTGGATAAGATCGCCGCTTCCGGTATCGTCGGTCTGGGTGGAGCGACTTTCCCTACGCAGGTGAAATTGATGCCGCCTCCCGGAAACAAGGCAGAGATCGTAATCATCAACGCCGTGGAGTGTGAGCCTTATCTTACTTCCGACCATTCGTTGATGCTGGAGAAAGGCGAGCAAATCCTAGTCGGTGTCACGATCCTAATGAAAGCGGTCAACGTGAACAAGGCCGTGATCGGTATCGAGAATAACAAGCCGGACGCTATCGCCCATCTGCAAAAGTTGGCGGTAAATTATAAAGGTATAGAGATCATGCCGCTTAAGGTACAATATCCGCAAGGAGGCGAGAAACAATTGATCGACGCCGTTATTCGCCGTCAGGTAAAAAGTGGTGCGCTTCCTATCTCGGCGGGTGCCGTGGTACAGAACGTAGGAACAGCTTATGCCGTTTACGAGGCGGTACAAAAGAATAAACCGTTGTTCGAGCGTGTGGTGACGATCACGGGTAAGGCGGTAGCTAATCCTTCCAATTTCTTGGTTCGTATGGGAACACCGATCAGTTGCTTGATCGAGGCCGCAGGTGGCCTGCCCGAGAATACGGGTAAGATTATCGGTGGCGGACCGATGATGGGTAAAGCGTTGATCAGCGCCGAGGTGCCGGTTTGCAAAGGAAGCTCCGGTGTTTTATTACTGACGACGGAGGAATCTGTCCGCAAGCCGATCCGGGATTGCATCCGTTGCGCCAAATGCGTAAGTGTCTGCCCGATGGGATTGAACCCTACCCTATTGATGAACGCCACGGAATTCCAGAATTGGGAATTGGCGGAGAAGAACTATATCACCGACTGTATCGAGTGCGGGTCGTGTAGTTATACCTGTCCGGCCAACCGTCCGTTGCTGGATCAGATCCGGTTGGGTAAAGGAAAAGTTATGGGTATTATCCGGTCTAGAAAGTCATAAAACAAGAGCAACATGGAAAATAATTTATACGTATCGCCCTCGCCCCACATCCATGGTGGCGACAGCATAAGCAAAAATATGTATGGTGTACTGATTGCCCTTATCCCGGCTTTCTTGGTATCCCTTTATTTCTTCGGTCTGGGAGCGTTGATCGTTACGGTCGTATCGGTTCTGGCCTGTATGATATTCGAGTATTTGATCCAGCGATTCCTGATGAAAAAGGAACCGACCCTTTGCGATGGCTCCGCTATCCTGACGGGTGTATTGCTGGCCTTCAACCTACCTTCCAACCTTCCGGTCTGGATCATTATTATCGGAGCGTTGGCGGCGATCGGCATCGGCAAGATGTCTTTCGGTGGATTAGGTAATAATATTTTCAATCCGGCGTTGGTCGGACGTGTATTCTTATTGATCTCCTTCCCGGCGCAGATGACGACTTGGCCGGTGGTAGATGCCTTGAACGTTTTCCCGATGACTTATACGGACGCCCAGACCGGCGCGACGGTACTGTCGTTGATGAACGAGGGCGTGACCGAGCTTCCGTCTTACGGGAATATGCTTGTAGGGGCTATGGGAGGTAGTCTCGGTGAAGTGAGCGCCGTGGCCTTGATCCTCGGTCTTTTATTCATGCTATGGAAAAAGATCATCACTTGGCAGATCCCGGTATCCATCTTGGCTACCGTATTCGTATTCACGGGCATCATGCACTTGGTGAATCCGGTACAATACGCCAGCCCGTTCGTTCATTTATTATCCGGTGGTTTGTTATTAGGCTCCATCTTTATGGCGACCGACTACGTAACCTCGCCGATGAGCAAGAACGGAATGCTTGTCTACGGCGTGGGAATCGGAATCCTTACCACGGTGATCCGTTTGTTCGGGTCTTACCCGGAAGGTATGTCGTTCGCTATCCTGATCATGAACGCATTTACTCCGCTAATCAACAGCTATATCAAACCTAAACATTTCGGAGGAAAGTAAGCATGGCAAAATTAAAATCAACATTACCCAATATGCTCCTTTCACTAACAGGCATTTGCTTGGTAGCAGGGGCGATCCTAGCCGGAGTGAACCAGTTTACCGCCGGCCCTATAGCGGTAGCCAAAGCGACCGCCTTGGAGGAAGCGATTAAAGCCGTTGCTCCCGAGTTCGACAACAAACCGACTGAGGACGTCTATATGGCTGTCTCCTCCGATGGTGATTCCCTCAAGATTTATCCTGCCAAGAAAGGCGGACAAGTCGTTGGCGGAGCCGTAGAGAGTAATACGAAAAAAGGCTTTAGCGGTGAGATACGGGTTATCGTAGGTTTCGATATGGATGGCAAGATCTTGAACTATTCCGTATTGCAACACGCCGAGACTCCGGGCTTGGGAGCCAAGATGCAAGAATGGTTCCGTGCGGACAAGAACAAGCAAAGTGTCTTGGGGCGTACGATTCCGGACGGAGGCTTAAAAGTAACAAAAGATGGTGGCGACGTGGACGCTATCACGGCAGCGACAATCTCCAGCCGTGCGTTCCTCGATGCCGTGAACCGTGCGTATAGCGCATTCGCAGGTGTAGACGGATTAACGGGTGCCACTTCAACTGATAACAAATAAAAAGGGAGGACAGAACAATGAGTAATCTAAAAATATTGATGAATGGTATCATCACGGAGAACCCGACATTTGTATTACTGTTAGGTATGTGTCCGACCTTGGGAACGACCTCTTCGGCCATCAACGGCATGAGTATGGGATTGGCTACGATGTTCGTATTGATTTGCTCGAATATCGTGATTTCCGCCTTGAAAAACGTAATCCCCGACTTGGTGCGTATCCCGGGATATATCGTTGTGATCGCGACGTTCGTGACCGTAGTGCAGATGTGCATGGAAGCGTTCGTCCCGGCTTTATACGCTAGCTTGGGATTATTTATCCCGTTGATCGTGGTAAACTGTATCGTACTAGGACGTGCCGAGGCTTTCGCTGCGAAGAACGGCGTAATCCCATCCGCTTTCGACGGAATCGGTATCGGACTGGGCTTTACGATGGCTCTTACGCTGCTGGGCGCTTGCCGTGAGTTCTTGGGAACCGGTAAGTTATTCAACGTAACCTTGATGCCCGAGGAATATGGTTCGCTGATCTTCGTATTGGCTCCGGGAGCGTTTATCGCCTTGGGTTATCTGGTAGCAATAGTAAACAAACTGCGTAAAGCATAATAAACGGATCATATGGAATATATATTGATATTTATCGCCGCCGTATTCGTTAATAACGTTGTACTGGCACAGTTCTTGGGAATTTGTCCGTTCTTGGGGGTATCTAAGAAAGTGGAGACTGCCGCAGGCATGGGAGCCGCCGTTACGTTCGTGCTTACGATCGCCACGATTGTTACATTCCTCGTGCAAAAATACATATTGGACGCTTTCGGATTAGGGTTCATGCAGACGATCAGTTTCATCTTGATCATCGCCGCCTTGGTTCAGATGGTGGAAATCATATTGAAGAAGGTCTCTCCCGCCCTTTACCAGGCGTTGGGCGTATTCCTTCCATTGATCACCACGAACTGCTGTATCTTGGGTGTGGCTATCCTTGTAATCCAAAAAGAGTATAATTTATTAGAATCTGTGGTATATGCGATCTCCACGGCCATTGGATTTGCGCTAGCTTTGATTATCTTTGCGGGTATTCGGGAGCAACTAGCCATGACACACGTTCCGGAAGGCATGAAGGGCACTCCGATCGCCTTGATCACGGCAGGTTTGCTGGCTATGGCTTTTATGGGATTCTCGGGTATCGTATAACAAACTTATCTAAATGAACACTAGAATGAAAAAGAAGATTTTAGTAGCGGGTGGAACCGGTTATATCGGCTCACACACCACAGTAGAATTGCAGAACGCCGGATATGAGGTAGTCATTATCGACGATTTGTCAAACTCGAATATCGAGGTGCTCGATGGTATCGAGAAAATCACGGGCATCCGTCCGGAGTTTATCCAATTGGATCTAAAGGATAAGGAAGGTACTCGCAAGGCATTGGAAGCTCATCCGGGCATCAAAGGCATTATCTTGTTCGCCGCTAGCAAGGCGGTAGGAGAATCCGTACAGCAGCCTTTGAAGTATTATCGCAATAATATTGTCACTTTGGTGAACTTGTTGGAGGTGATGCCTGAATTCAATATCGAAGGTATCGTATTCTCTTCCTCTTGTACGGTATACGGACAACCGGACCCGGAGAACTTGCCGGTAACCGAGAATGCCCCGATCAAACCCGCTATGTCTCCTTATGGAAACACGAAGCAGATCAACGAGGAGATTATCCGGGATACGATCCACGCAGGAGCGCCTTTCAAGAGTATCATCTTGCGCTACTTCAACCCGATAGGCGCTCACCCAAGCGCAGAGATCGGCGAGTTGCCAAATGGTGTTCCCCAGAACTTGATCCCGTACTTGACACAGACGGCTATGGGTATCCGCAAGGAATTAAGCGTATTCGGCGATGATTATGATACAGTAGACGGTTCTTGCATCCGTGACTATATCAATGTCGTAGACTTGGCGAAAGCACATGTAATCGCTATGGACCGTATGCTTGAGAATAAGTCTGATGAGCATATCGAGATATTCAACCTAGGTACCGGCAATGGTGTTTCTGTCCTTGAACTGATCAATACCTTCGAGCAGACAACAGGCGTTAAGGTTCCGCACAAGATCGTGGGCCGTCGTGAAGGTGATATCGAGAAGGTATGGGCCAATCCGGAGCACGCGAATAAGGTATTAGGCTGGACCGCCAAGGAGACTTTAGCCGACACCCTGCAATCCGCATGGAACTGGCAGAAACGTTTGAGAGAACGTGGCATCCAGTAAATAACACAAAAAAAGAGGCCGTATCTGATAGCGCTTAGCTAAGATACGGCCTTTTTTATATCCTTATATCTACAAGTACTTCTCTAAGATCTCAAGAACCTTCCCGAAATCGATCGGCTTAGCGATATGCTCATTCATTCCGGATTCTTTACACAACTTGATGTCTTCCGCAAATGCGTTCGCAGACATGGCTACTATCGGCATGGACTTGATATCCGGACGTTCTAATGCCCGAATATGGCGAGTAGAGTCGTACCCGTTCATGACCGGCATCTGGATATCCATAAATACCAAGTCATAATATCCCGGACTAGAGTTTTTTACCATATTCACCGCGACAAGGCCATTTTCCGCCTCCTCTACCACCGCACCGGTCTCTTCTAGTAACACAGTCGCTATTTCCCTATTCAAGCTATTATCTTCCACCAGCAAGATCCGCTTACCCTCAAAGTTACCGAAAGGATATTGAGGCTTCTCCGTCTCTTCCTCTTTTTCCTCTTGCTTGATAGCGAAACTTTTCATCAAATAAAATAACTTGGATTTCATCAACGGCTTACTTATGAATCCATCGACACCGGCTCGTTGGGCTATCTCCTCAAAATGCGGACAATCATAAGCGGAAAGAATAATGATCGGAATATCCCGGCCAACGACTTTTCGGATACGGGTAGCGGTCTCGATTCCATCCATTCCCGGCATTTTCAGATCAAGGATAACGGCAAAATAGTCATCATTAAGATGATGTGCCCTCTCTACTTTCCCGATAGCCTCCTCACCAGAAATGGCATATTCACCTTTCATACCGATCTCGTTAATCCTCATACATGCGTTCTCGCAACACACGATATCATCGTCTACCACGAGAACCGGTAAATCCCTTAAATGATCATCCTCAAAACACCCTTGATCCTGCAATTTCAACTGCATCGTAAATGTAAAAACGGAACCTTTGCCATATTCACTCTCCACCTGAATCTCACCATTCATCATATGAGCGATATTACGGCTTATTGCCATGCCTAAGCCGGTTCCTTGTATATTCCGCAAGGTTGCGTCTTCCGCACGTTCAAATGGTTCGAAAACCTTGTGTAAGAAATCCGGCTTTATCCCGATACCATTGTCTATAACCGTAACCTCAAATAAACCATAATTACCATTTTTAATTGGCTTTTCCCGTATCTCAAGTGTTATTTTCCCATAGTCCGGCGTATACTTTATGGCGTTTGACAGCAAATTCAACAATACTTGCTGAATCCGTTGCACATCGCCAATCAGCTTTTCATGTTTGATTTGAAACAAGTGAACCCGGAAATCCTGAAACTTCTGACTGACCGAAGTCTGAACCATAGTAATTACGCTTTGCAATAACTCGCCCATATCGAACTCCTCGTCTGTCAGCAAAATATGTCCGCTCTCTACCTTAGACATATCCAAGACCTCATTGATCAAGTTCAATAACAATTTGGAAGAAACCATAATCTTCTTCAAGCAATCCACTATACGCTCCCGATCGTCGATATGCATACTGGCGATAGTGGTCATACCGATAATGGCATTCATCGGAGTACGTATATCATGGCTCATACGGGATAAGAAATCTGATTTAGCCTGATTTGCCGATTTAGCCACTTGTAGGGCATCTTGAAGTAATTGCCTTTGCCGCTCTTCCTCACGAACCTCCATAATATCGGTCCGGGTCAAAAGAAGTATATTCCTCTCCTTATCGAAAAAGCTAAAACGCAACTTCTTATCCCTAAAAACGCCATTCTCCATCACCTGACAGAACAAGACATACTCACGGGAATTTTGTAAGATAGATAAGACATGATCTAGGGAAAGATTTCGGGTTAACTCATCTCGCTGATCCTCCGGCACATATTTGTGGTGGAACTCGGCTACCTCTTTTTCATAGTCATTACTCGCTATCGGGGGGACCGGCGTCCCACTTTCACGATTGGAAGTATACATGACATAGCTATTCGTATTTGCCTCTATATAAACGACATAATCATACTCAGTCTGAACGGCAGCCTCTACGATCTGTGCCTTGCGACAATGATTCACATAGCGGCTGAAAAGAATGACACGATCCGGAATTCCACTCTTATCTTTCAAGATACGAATAAAAGCCTCATGCCACTCAAAACCCAACAAATCATTACAGAAACGCATGTCGAACTTCTTATTTGCTACGCCGCTAGCCGCCATTTGCCGCAATGAATTCAAGGATAAGATCTCCTCCCATTTCCCTAAATCCGCAGGATATACATATTCTTGAATGTAAGTCTGGCAAAGTTCTGTATAATCCAAACATTCTCCTTCCCTTTCGGGAGTCATCGAATCTTTGACTATCTCAACCTTTTCATTACCTAATGTGACGATCCAAAGCGTATCGACTAGCTCGTTTACACCACAGAGTAGTTCTTCCAAATTTAAAGTAGTATTTGTCATTTTCAATGATATAGATTTAATTAAGAGGAATAGAGCTCCTATGATTTTGAGAGTATTTCATCGAGCCTCCCTCTCCAATCCTCTCCATTCAAAGGCTGATAGGTATGGAACCCTAGTTCCTGCCCCACTACGATATTATTCTTACCATCATCTACAAATAATGTTTCCTCTGGTTTGATTCCTGAATCCAAGACCATGCGATCAAAAATTTCACGATCCGGCTTCGTGACACCGATCTCATAAGAGAGATACAATTTATCGAAATAATCATTTAATGGACGGCCCGACGGCGTAAACTCTTTTGTCTGTGCCCATTCAAGCTGTATGATCGGATTTGTATTGCTCAATAAATAGACTTGATATCTCTCACGGAGTTTTAATATGTAATCCAATTTATATTGGGGAACGCCGCCAATGAAGCCAAACCAAGCCCAACAAATATCCTCATAAGAAAGGTCTTTACCCGTATACTTCCGTAAATAGCGACAAAACTCCTCTACTCCGATCTTTCCGGTCTCCAGATCTTGAAAAACCCCTTTTTGTTCGTAAGGATCTATCAATCCATCGGCATCTTTGACCCCAATCTCTATTAAACGACGAACAGGTTCATCCCGGTCCAAATCTATGATAACGCCCCCCAGATCGAATACTATATTTTTTATTTTACCCATTGCGATACTATTTAAGTCCTAAAGATACAATTTATTCCGTATATCTAGGTTACAAGGATAAAAAAGGGTATAATCTTCAACGATTATACCCCAATCCAAAGCTATATTTATGTATATAAGACTTAATCCAATTTATGGATCACCAAACCGGAGCGAAGCTTCGGTTCGAACCACGTCGTCTTCGGCGGCATGATATTACCCGTATCGGCGATATCCATCAATTGCTTCATCGTAACGGGATACAAAGCCAAGGCAACCTTCATCTCACCGCTATCCACACGGCGTTTCAATTCACCCAGGCCACGGATACCTCCCACGAAATCGATTCGCTTGTCCGAACGTAAATCCTTAATGCCTAAAATCTCATCCAGAATCAAGTTCGAAGAGATCGTGACATCCAATACGCCTATCGGGTCATTGTCATCGTACGTACCGGGCTTAGCGGTCAAAGAATACCATTTCCCTCCTAAATACAGGGAGAAATTGTGCAAGGCACCCGGTTTGTAAATAGCAGAGCCCTTCTCCTCTACCACGAAGTTTTTCGTTAATCTCTCAACGAATTGTTCCTCGGTCAAGCCGTTCAAGTCTTTTACCACACGGTTGTAATCGATAATGGTCAATTGGTTGGCCGGGAAGCAAACAGCCATGAAATAGTTATACTCCTCGTCTCCCTTATGATCCGGGTTTTGCTTGGCCTTCTCCGCTCCTACCAAAGCAGCAGCGGCGGAACGATGATGTCCGTCGGCAATATACAACGCAGGCATCTCCCCGAATAACTCCGTGATGCGAGCGATATCCTTATCCTCATCGATAATCCAGAACGTATGGCCGAAACCGTCTAATTTCGCCACGAAATTATATTCGGGCTCACGAGCCGTATATTTCATTACGATAGCGTCTAGCTCTGAGTTGTCGGGATAAGCGAAGAATACCGGCTCGATATTAGCGTTGTTGACACGTACGTGTTTCATGCGATCCTCCTCCTTGTCACGGCGGGTCAGCTCATGTTTCTTGATCGTGCCATTCATATAATCGGGAACATAAGCCCCGACTACCAACCCATATTGAGTCTTGCCATTCATGGTTTGGGCATAAACATAATAGCATTCTTTCTGATCCTGAACCAACCAACCTTTTTCCTGAAAATTATTGAAATTGGCGGCGGCCTTCAGGTAAACAGCCGGATCATGCTCATCCGTCCCTTCTGGGAAATCGATTTCCGGTTTAATGATATGGTAAAGGGATTTCTCGTTTCCTTCCGCTTCCACACGAGCTTCTTGCGAGTTCAATACGTCATAGGGGCGGGAAGCCACCTCCTCTATAAATTCTTTTGGCGGACGAACTCCCTTGAAAGGTTTTATTTTTGCCATGGTAATTAAATATTATTTATTAACCCGATACTTTTCATTGCCATTCACCAAGAAATCAACGATCTGCTTGGCGGCGGCGATACCAGCGTTGATATTAGCCTCGGCGGTCTGGGCACCCATCTTTTTCGGGGTGCTGAAATAACGACCGGCATATTTCTCGGCCAATTCCGCATGGATAGCGGGCATAATATCTGTCAAGTACTTGAAGTCCGGACGCTCTTCCAACATCTTAGCGAGTCCAGCCTCATCCATCACCTCCTTACGAGCCGTATTCACTACGATAGCTCCCTTCGGCATGGAATTCATCAACTCGAAATTGATAGAACCCTTCGTCTCGGCCGTAGCTGGAATATGCAAAGAGACGATTTGGCAAGCCTTAAACAAATCGGCTGTAGAAGCTACAGCCTTCACACCATCGGCCTCAATCACGGAAGCCGGACAGAACGCGTCGTAAGCGTAAACCTCCATACCGAAACCTTTAGCGATACGAGCCACGTTACGGCCCACGTTTCCATAAGCCAAGATACCCAATTTCTTTCCTTTCAACTCTGTTCCGGAAGTACCGTTATAGAAATTACGAACCCCGTACACCAACATACCGAATACCAATTCGGCGACAGCGTTAGAGTTTTGTCCCGGCGTATTCATCACGCATACCTTATGGGCAGTAGCCGCATCCAAGTCCACGTTATCATACCCCGCACCGGCACGAACCACGATCTTCAGGTTCTTAGCGGCATCCAATACCTCAGCGTCCACCTTATCGCTACGGATAATCACGGCATCGGCATCCTTAACCGCATCCAGCAATTGCGCCTTCTCTGTATATTTCTCCAAAAGAGCCAGTTCCATGCCAGCGCCTTCCACTACCTCCCGGATGCCTTTCACAGCGACAGCGGCGAAAGGTTTCTCTGTAGCAACTAATATCTTTGCCATGTCTGAATCCTCCTTAATTAATGTTGTTTCTCGAACTCTTTCATGCAAGCTACCAAAGCCTCCACGCTGCTCTTCGGCATCGCGTTATAAAGAGAGGCACGGAAACCACCTACAGAACGGTGTCCCTTGATACCTACCATACCAGCGGCAGTAGCATATTTACTGAACTCGTCCTCCAACTCCTTATACTCATCATTCATCACGAAACAAACATTCATGATCGAACGATCTTCCTCCGCTACCGTACCACGGAACAACTTATTGCGATCGATCTCATCGTATAAGATCGCCGCGTTCTCAAGATCCTTCTTCTCCATAGCGGCGATACCACCTTGTTCCTTATACCATTTCAAGGTCTGTAAAGCCGCGTAAATAGGCAATACAGGAGGTGTATTGAACATGGAATCCTTTTTAATATGGGTAGCGTAGTTCAACATGGTCGGGATCGGACGGTCTACATGTCCTAAAGCGTCCACACGAACGATAGCCAAAGTCACGCCGGCAGGAGCCAAGTTCTTTTGAGCACCCGCATAGATAATATCATATTTGGAAATATCGATCGGACGAGAGAAAATATCGGAAGACATATCGCAAACCAAACGTTGCTTCACATCCGGATCCTTACGCATCTCTGTTCCGTAAATCGTATTATTAGAAGTAAAATGGAAATAATCCGAGTCATCAGCGATCGCATAACCCTTCGGGATGTAAGTATAGTTCTTGTCTTTGGAAGAAGCGACAACATCTACCTCCCCAAACAACTTAGCTTCCTTGATAGCGTTCGAAGCCCATGTGCCGGTATCCAAATAAGAGGCTTTCTTATTCAACAGATTGTAAGGAACCATACAGAACTGCATGCTGGCGCCACCGCCCATGAATACAACCTCATAGCCTGCCGGAACATCCAGTAATTCCTTGATCAACGCACGTGCCTCGTCGTTTACGGCTACAAACTCCTTACTTCTATGAGAGATCTCAAGAAGTGATAACCCCATACCCGCAAAATTTTCTACCGCAGCGGCTGTATTCTTAATTGTATACTCGCTCAAGATAGAAGGACCTGCATAAAAATTGTGCTTCTTCATACCAATGTCTTTTTAGAATGTTATTATAAATAAAGTAACTATTTTTTCAAAAACAGGCGGCTAATGTAACTATTTTTTCTCATTTGCCGACACTTTTCGAGCATTTTTTAATTTACAATCAGAATATGTCAATTAAAAACGATCTCCCCAAAGGCGCCTCATTTGCTCAATTAGTTTGTGCTCGGCCGGATTTTCCTGTCCTTTCCACAAACGTTCGCCCAAAATTTCCTTCGGAAGATACTCCTGCTTTACAAAATGATTTTCGTAGTCGTGCGCATATTTATATTCCTTGCCATACTCCAGTTCAGCCATTAATTTGGTAGGCGCGTTGCGTAGATGAAGCGGTACGGGTAAATTCCCAGTCCGGTTAACAAGTGCCAAAGCGTCGTTGATCGCCATATAGGCCGAATTACTTTTCGGGCTGCAAGCCAGATAAACGGTCGTCTCGGCCAGGATGATCCGGCCCTCCGGCCAGCCGATCTTCTTCAAGGCATCGAAACATGCGTTCGCCAGCAAAAGCGCATTCGGATTCGCCAATCCGATATCCTCAGAAGCGGAGATCACCAACCGCCGTGCGATAAACTCAGGGTCTTCTCCCCCGGCCACCATACGGGCGAGCCAGTAAATGGCGCCATCGGGATCGCTACCCCGGATCGACTTGATAAAAGCGGAGATTATATCGTAATGCATCTCCCCTCCCTTATCATACGCCGCAGGGTTCTCCTGCAACCTCTCCACTACCTTCTCATCCAGAATCTCAATATCGTCACTCTCCTCGGCAGACACCACCAGTTCCAGAATATTCAGCAACTTCCGGGCGTCTCCTCCCGAGTAACGTAACATGGCATCCGTTTCCGTCAGCCTTATGTTTTTATCCTTCAGAACGACATCCTCGGCGATCGCCTTATGCAATAGCGTAAGCAAGTCATTCTTGTCCAGCGATTTCAACACGTACACCTGACAACGGGATAACAAAGGACGGATTACCTCGAACGAGGGATTCTCCGTGGTTGCCCCAATCAGCGTCACCACGCCCGTCTCCACGGCGTTCAGCAATGAGTCTTGCTGCGACTTACTGAACCGGTGTATCTCATCAATAAACAATATCGGTGATACCGTATTGAAGAAGCGGTTGCTCTTGGCCTTCTCTATCACCTCCCGCACGTCCTTCACTCCCGAACTGATCGCGCTTAACGTATAAAAAGGCGCATCCAACTTATTCGCTATGATCTGCGCTAAGGTAGTCTTCCCTACTCCCGGCGGCCCCCACAATATAAAAGAGGGAACCCGTCCCGCATCAATCATCTTCCTCAACACGGCTCCCTGGCCTACCAGGTGCTTCTGTCCGATATAATCATCCAACGTCTTCGGACGTAATCTCTCTGCTAATGGTTGACTCATCATGGAAGCAAAAGTCGGACATTTTATTTACTTTTCAAAGGATAAGTCAAGAAATTTATCGTATAAAAAGAATGTTAAACAACAGGAAATAGTGACATAATGAAAGAGTAATCATCACAAACACACTTTTACCCATATAATATACTAACATTATGACAATAAAAATTTAACATTCCCTTAGTTCCCTATCCTTTTTATCCCGTACTTTTAGCGATATCTTCTTAACACATTATACCTTTTTTCTTGAAGCATTAAATATCTATCAGCTGGTGCATGATCGTCCAACAGTTGGTGCATGATCATGCAACGGCTGTTAGATGATCATGCACCAATTGTTAGATGATCTATACTTCCGTATAAAACCAATAAGCCTTCCAAGGAAATGGGATAAGGGAAGCTATCAAAACATGTAAGATATATAACAAAAAAAGATGCCCCTCCATAATCGGAGAGGCACCCTATACATTATATTATATATGTTAGATTAGCGAGTTCCGCCAGCCCACCATACAGGCTCTGAATATACGTATTGACCGTCGCCATAAGCGGCTTTTACTTCCGGATTTGATACCACGTCACTATTACCATAAGGCATACGAAGAGGGAATTTTTTCGTATTCGCCAATGTCACGAAATTCTCTCCTAATCCTTTCATTCTACGGATATCATTAAAAGTCTCGGTAGCCTCTCCCGATGCCCCCCACAAAGCCAGATATTTCTGGATCATGGTCTCTTTCAAAGGATTTACAGCAAACAACGGTTTAACTTGGTTATCGAAATATGTATTGGCCGTCTCCTCTGTCATTTTTTCTGAATTCACGACCATTTTGCTACCCATATAAGTGATAGCAGCAGAGACACTTCTCTCAGCATTTGCGATTCCGGCAGCTACCGCCTCTTTCAACGCTTTCTCGGCGTCAGACGTACGGTTTAAGCGACATAACGCCTCAGCTTGCAAGAATTTCAACTCATGATAACTCATCAACATCGTAGGAGCAGTGTTTGAATATACAAAGGCGGAAACACCATATTTCTGCATATTCTGCTCAGGAGTACCATTCGGGGCCGGAACTAAGTTCTTATCAGCAGAGCCTGTAACCTGTACGCGTTTCTTGTCAGCCGTAGTAGGAGAAAGTATCACTCTTTCCAATCGAGGATCTTTACGCTCAATCAACTTGTCCGTCAAGCTCTGGCTATTGGCAAAACCAGCGCGAGAATCGAAGTAACCAAAGAATGGGTTGATATTATTCGCATCATAGACAGCGTATGCAGCCTCGTCATCCGCAGAAGTAAAAGATTTTGATACATAGTCCAAAACCTTATTCAAGTCAGCTTGCTTATCCGTGGAACGATTGATCAGACGCATCGTATAACGAGCCTTCAAACCATAAGCGAATTTAATCCATTTCTCGGCATCTCCATTATACAAATAATCATACGTACCAACCGGTGAACGATCAGACTGATTCAAATCCTCGATCGCCTTGTCCAAGGAGGCCATTATAGAGACATAAATCTCCTCTTGCTTATCTATTTTAGGATTCATATTCACCGGTGAGCCATTCTCATCCAATAAAGAAGCTTCACTATAAGGTGTATCTCCAAATATATCCGCCAATAGAGCGCCATTGTAAGCTTCCATGACCTCAGCGATACCTCTCGTCACTAAATTTCCCTCATCACGCTTACCTTCTTGACATTGACCGATAATAACACGAGCGTTCTTCAAGCTTGTATAAACATTTCCCCACGTATTCTCAAACGTAGAAGAGGCAGAAGGCTCATTCAAACGAATTTCCGCGTTATATAACTGGTTTTCGATACCCACTTCATATTCCACGTAGGAAGATGAATAGGTATTGAAGTCTCCGCTAACGTTGGAAAATGCAGTAGAAGTAATCAAGTCGGCCAAGATAAATTTGCCATCCACGCTATTTGTATGGCTCGTATCTTGGTTAATCCGATCCATTACATCCTCGGAACATCCAGCCAATGCCAAGGATACGGCCGACATAACAGCCAACCCTTTAAATGATTTTATTATTGTATTCATATATATCTGTCTTCTTTATAAATTAGAAATTTACGTTGACACCAAAACCGTAGCTAGATGTACCCGGTAAGGAGAAACGCTCGAAAGCGCCAGCCATATTGTTATTTCCTTGAGTAGCCTCCGGATCGAAGCCTTTTATCTCAGACCATACAATGATATTACGGGCGAAAACATTCACGTTTACATTCAAGTTATCTTTCTTATATACAGGATATGACAATGAAAGTTCACGCAATTTCAAGAACGAGTTGTCATAGACATAGGCTTCGTCAATGCCCCTCACACTTTTGAAATACTCCTCTGCATCTGATCCTTTCACTCCACCCGTATAGGGAACATAGATAGTTTACCATCCGCATCTACGCCCTTCTGTTCAACAGCAGCATAGTCAAAATGATATTTATCACTCTTACGAACCTCTCCTGATAACTTACTTGTACCGTAGAAGTTCGTCTCACCAGCCGTACCACTATACATTTGTCCACCTTGCTTCCAGTCAAATACAGCAGCCAAACGGAATTTATACAACTCGATATTCGTATTGAAACCCAAACGGAAATCAGGAGAAACCTTACCGATTACTTGGGTCTCACCAGCCTCTGGTATACCTTTTTCGTTTACTACAATTCGTCCTTCGCCATCACGTTTGTAACCAACACCATAGATTACCGGGAATTTATCGCCGATACCTGCACGTACTTGAGGAGTCACGAAACCACCCAACATAATGCTCTCTACGCCCGGAGCCAACTCGTCTACATAATTGTCGATCTTTGAGAAGTTAAAAGCGAAGTCCAGCTTGAAATTCTTCGTATCAACCGGAGAGATACCTAATGTAATCTCATGTACGTTTGAGTGCATCTTTCCACCATTCATCATCATACTGGAAGCACCTGTGGAGCCAGCCAAAGGCACCTCGAAGATTTGGTCTTTCACGTTCTGACGAGAATACGTATAATTCAATGAAACTAAACCATTCAAGAAAGTCAAGTCAGCACCAAGCTCATAAGACTTCGTGTTCTGAGGCTTCAAGTTCGGATCATAAACCACGAAATAAGGAATATACGCCATATTTCCATTAATCGGATACATAATAGGTGTTCCCTGGAAGAAACCACCACCATAACCTGGCGTATAATAATAAGACGGCACATATTCTCCTGCCATACCTACCTCTGCGTAAGAGCCACGGATCTTACCAAATGTCAAGATATCATTCTTCAAGGCTTCCACTTCCGTGAATACCCATCCAAGGGATACGGAAGGATAAAAGAACGAACGGTTATCTCTCGGCATAGAAGACACGATATCATTACGTCCCGTAACATTCAAATAAAGCATATTCTTCCAAGCCAAAGATAAGCTAGCGAAGTTACCTACCGTACGTTTTCTCTTATACTCATGAGAGCTGTTAAATACAGAAGCGTTGTTCAAATGGTTCCAGCCCGGGAAGTTGAAGCTATATCCCACGGCTTGAGTATTACTGATTCGCTTATCTACAAGCTCATTACCCAACAAAGCATCGAATACGAAATCCTCATTGATATTCCAGTTATACGTAAACGTCAACAATGAGTTCATCTCATTTACCGTAAAACCGTATTCGCTAGCATAACCATTCGTATAACCAGTTGTACCGTAGCCGTAAATATCAGAGTAATTGGTCGTATAAGCGTCATCACCAATTTGGTATTTCACATCCAATTTATGATTGTCCGTACCAAATTTAGTAGAATACTTCAAGAACGCATTCCCGAAGAAACGTTGAGATCTCTCCGTAAAGCTATTATTGTCGCACGCCCAGTTTCCATCATCGATCCAGTTCTCACGGAACGTATTCTGAGTATAAGGATCACCTTCGATATGGGAAGGTATGCCCGCCATAGTATAACTGATAGGAGCCGTATAAACCGTAGCGGTAACACCGTCATTAGCGGTTCCTTGCTTCTTGATCTTTGATGTCACGAAGTTTCCGTTAAAACCAGTCGTCCAGTTATCATGCAATTGTGCCTCACCCGACAGCTTCACGTTATAACGATCCATTCCCGTAGAACGAACGATACCATCAGAAGTCGTATTACCCAAAGAGAATGAATAGTTTCCTTTATCGAAAGACTGAGCTACATTTACAGAGTTACTCCAAGTAACGCCAGTCTGGAAGAAATCTTTCGCATTATTATAAGCTTGGGGAGTAGCCCATGGATCCAATCCTGCCGCAGCACGCTGAGGCACATAGTATTGTCCATTATGCAATCCACCTTTCGTATATTCATTTTGTACATTACCGCCATATACAGGATCATTCGCCAAGTCAGAGATAGACGGTCCCCAGCTAAATCCCGAATATGGGTTATAAGCACCTTCATTACCTTGTCCATATTCAGTTTGTAACTCAGGTAATGTAGAAACCTTATCAAACGCAAGATTCGTGTTGAATGAGATCTGAGGTTTTCCTTTACGAGCACCTTTTCCGCTCTTTGTAGTAATAACGATCACACCATTAGAAGCACGCATACCATACAACGCAGAAGCAGCTTGTCCTTTCAAGATGTTGATACTCTCGATATCGTTCGGATCTAAGTCTACGGCACGGTTCGCATAGTCAGCTCCACTAACACTACCATTATTCATCGTATCCGTATTAACATCCGCCGTAGAAGCGATCGGCATACCATCGATCACATACAAAGGAGAGTTATCCCCTGTAAATGAACGGGCTCCACGGATCATGATCTTGGAAGATGCGCCTGGCATACCCGATGAGGAAGCGATATCGATACCGGATACTTTACCTTGCAAAGCCCCAGACAAACTAGTGTTAGCACCTTGTGTTAACTCATCCGATTTTACATCTTGCACGGCATAACCTAAAGCTTTCTTTTCCTTTGAGATACCCATAGCCGTAACCACGACCTCATCCAAGTTTTGGGTATCAGACATCAATGTTACATTTACATTGGGAGACACAACTACCTCCTTGGATTTCATACCGATGTATGAAATAACTAATTGCTTACCATCACTAGGAACATCCAAAGTAAAATTACCGTCAAAATCCGTAACTGTTCCCACAGTCGTTCCTTTTACGATAATGGACGCACCGATCACCGGCTCACCATCTTCTCCGACTACCTTACCGGTAACCTTCGAGGTCTGTGCCGAAACTACTCCTACGCTCATCGCAAGAAATAGTAGCACAGAAGTCAACTTTTTCTTCATAGACACATTCTTTTTATTTAAACTAAACTAGAAATTCAATTAAGCTTTCGTGGACTATAGTTCATACAGAACTACTCCATTTTATGTTTTACGACATACCTATTAAATGAAAAACGGTTGCAAAACTATAAATTATACCTGAAAAAAACAACAAATTATTATTATTGTGATATATTTCCTTTGTTTTCTTAATTGTTAAATCTGTCAATTTGCAATATAACCACTGTCTAAATCGACTCAGGTGACATGATCGTATCACAAATCAATGAGTTATCGCTGCCGATAGTTTCTTTTTGACAAATAAAAAAATTATTTTTATCTTAATTTTATCGTAACAAATAGTGAGCTTACTCTTTATAGGCATGATATTAGACTTGATATCAACTTATTCTGGATATTTTATAGCATATAGCTTATTACTAAAAATATTTACAACTTTATTTTATGTAGATATTTGTGAAAAACGGCTGGCTTTTCTTATCCTCCCAATATGGCTGATAAACAATATCTCTCAAATCCAATATATTTATTACAGAATTTTAATAGATCTAAACTTATATGATAATTTTTTTTTCATATGACTACACTAAATAAAATATTGAAAATTGGTAGTTCTGTATGAACTTAGTTAATCAACCATTAAAATGCAGAGAAAACATTTTTAAGTATATTGTTAATAAATAAGTGTGTTTATGAAGAAAAAGTTGACTTCTGTGCTACTATTTCTTGCATTGAGTGCAGGTGTGGTTTCAGCACAGACTTCGAAGGTTACCGGTAAGGTAATTGGGGAAGATGGAGAGCCGGTGATCGGAGCCTCCATCATCGTAAAAGGGACAACCGTGGGAACAGTCACGGATTTTGATGGAAACTTTGAACTAGAAGTACCTGCGAATGGTAAACAATTGGTTATTTCATACATCGGTATGAAATCTCAAGAAGTTGCGGCCACTTCTAATGTAAATGTAAAACTATTAGCCGATACCCAGAACTTGGATGAGGTCGTGGTTACGGCTATGGGTATCTCAAAGGAAAAGAAAGCTTTAGGTTATGCGGTTCAAGATGTGAAAGCGGATGAGTTGACGAAAGGAGCTAATACTAGTTTGTCTGGCGCATTACAAGGTAAGGTTTCTGGAGTGGAGATCTCTCCTTCTTCCGGTATGCCGGGTGCCTCTTCTAAGATCACGATTCGTGGTTCCAGATCTTTTACAGGGGATAATACTCCTTTGTATGTGATTGACGGTATGCCTGTCGC
The DNA here is from genome assembly GCF_003670185.1 of Parabacteroides sp. CH2-D42-20. Lineage (NCBI taxonomy): Bacteria > Pseudomonadati > Bacteroidota > Bacteroidia > Bacteroidales > Tannerellaceae > Parabacteroides > Parabacteroides sp. CH2-D42-20. The sequence continues at coordinate 58,844 of NZ_RAYG01000033.1, forward strand.
TTCAACGGCTGATGTGGACACCGGTAGTTCTGTTTCCGGTACGGACTTTGCATCTCGTGCGGTGGATATCGATCCAAACGATATTGAAAGCATTAATATATTAAAGGGACAGGCCGCATCTGCCTTGTATGGTATGCGTGCAACAAATGGAGTAATTGTCATTACGACCAAAAGTGGAAAGGGAGCCCGTAAAGGTAAACCTCAGGTCGCTTTTAATACCAGCTTATCTTTTGATAAGGTTTCAACGATGCCTGAATACCAAAAAGTGTATGCGCAGGGTACAAATGGCAAGTATAGCCCGTATGCTTCAACTTCTTGGGGACCACTAATCAGCGAATTGCCTAACGATCCGACTTATGGAGGAAATACGGATAATGAGTTTACCAAGCAATATGGTAAGCATGAAGGTATGTATTATGTACCTCAGCGGGCCGCTGCGGGATTAGCCCCTTGGGCTCAACCACAAGCTTACGACAATATCAAGGATTTCTTCAACGTGGGTACGACATGGAGTAACTCCGTGAATGTAGCTCAAGCTTTTGATAAAGGTAACTATTCCTTCTCGATCGGTAATACTACGCAAGATGGTATTATTCCAAATACAGGCATGGACCGATACAACGCAAAAATGAGTGCCGAAGCTCAATTACACAAGAACTGGTCTACTGGATTTACCGGTACCTATGTAAATTCGAAGATCAGCAAGCAGTCTAGTGCCAATAATGGAATCTTAGCTACTGTTTACGGAGCTCCTTCTAGCTACGATTTAGCCGGTATCCCAAGTCATGTTGAGGGTGACCCGTATACACAAAATACATTCCGTAGCACATCAGGTTTTGACGGAGCTTATTGGGCGGTAGATAACAACGAGTTCTTGGAACGTTCACAACGTTTCTTTGGAAATACTTATTTGAAATATTCTACGAAGTTCAATACCGATAATCACAAATTGGATGTCAAGTATCAATTGGGTGTGGACTCTTATACGACTAATTATACGGATTCTTGGGGTTATGGACATGCAAATGGTTATGGAGAGATTGATCACTATGGATATTCAATCACGGAGTTGAACTCTTTGTTGACCGCTGCATATACTTGGAATATCAATGAAGATTGGTTGTTCGATGCCCTTGTTGGTAATGAATTGGTAGAGAATCAGCGGAAATTTTACGAGTCTTATGGAGCGAACTATAACTTCCCGGGTTGGAATCATATAGATAATGCTACAACTATGGTAGCATCCGAGTCATTACGCCGGAAACGCACAGTTGGTAACTTTGCTAGCATTTCATTGTCTTACGCTAACATGGTTTACTTCAACGCAACTGTTCGTAACGATATCGTATCTAATATGCCTCGTAACAACCGCTCATTCACTTATCCATCTGTTTCCTTGGGCTGGATTTTCACAGAATTAGAACCATTGAAGAATAATGTCTTGACTTATGGTAAATTACGTGCTTCTTACGCCGAAGTAGGACAGGCTGGAGATTATTATGATTCTTATTATACTACACCTGTTTACGGTGGTGGTTTTTATGGTTCTACGCCTATACAATATCCTATGAGTGGAATTACGGCGTTCACTCCATATGCTCGTGTGTATGATCCGAATTTGAAACCTCAGAACACGAAGTCTTATGAGTTAGGTGTGGATTTGACCTTCTTGAATGGTCTTTTCTCATTGAACTATACCTTCTCTCGGCAGAATGTGAAGGATCAGATATTTGAGGTTCCTTTGGCTGGTTCTACAGGCTCTGCAGAATTAGTAACCAATGGTGGCGCTATCCATACGAACGCTCATGAGATTACTTTGGGAATCAATCCGATCAATACGAAGAATTTTAAATGGGATATGGCATTTAACTTCTCTAAGATCGATAACTACGTAGATGAGCTGGCTCCGGGTGTAGAGAGTATTTTCTTGGGAGGTTTCGTTGATCCGCAGGTACGTGCGAATATTGGCGATAAATTCCCTGTAATCTATGGTACGACTTTCTTGCGTAATGACAACGGTGATATTGTCGTAGACGAAGATGGCTTGCCTCAGATCGGTAGTGAGGGTGTGATCGGTAAGGTTTCCCCGGATTTCCTCTTGGGTTTTAATACTAATTTTGAGATTTACAAATTCCGTATCGGCGCTACGTTCGATTGGAAATGTGGTGGACAGATGTATAGCGGTACATTGAACACGTTGAACTATTATGGTACAAGTATGGAGTCTGTTGAAAGTCGTACGGCCGAGACTTTCCGTTTTAGTCATCCGGCTGTAAAGCAGTTGGAAGATGGTTCCTATGTAGCTAATGACATAGATATCAAAGGCGAAGACGCTTTATCATATTATGACCGCATGACGCTTATTTCCGAAGCTGGTATCTATGACAGTGGTTTCTTGAAACTACGTGAGTTGTCCGTTAGTTATCCGGTATGGGATAAGAATGGAATCAACGTGAACTTAAATGTTTTTGCCAGAAATATCATTCTTTGGTCTGAGTTGAAAGGTTTGGATCCTGAGGCTTCTCAAGGTAATAATAATATGGGCGGTGGCTTCGAGCGCTTTTCTATGCCGGGTGCTTCGAGCTATGGCTTCGGTTTAAATGTGAAATTCTAATAAAGGAAACAAAAGATGAAACTTCAAAATATCTCAAAAAAATTATTGACGGGAGTTGTTTTCACCGCAGCCTTGGTCTCTTGCTCTGAGGATAAGATGGATGAGATCAACAAAGATCATAATCATACCACAGCAGTTCCCGCAAAGATGATCCTTACGGATGTCATGACTTCGACTGCGTTTAGCGTGGTTAGCGGCGATTTCAATTTATATGGTGGTATGTATGTGGAACATGAGACAGGTTCGCATAATCAATTCTACTATGCGGAAACCCGTTCTTCTTGTACATCGGCTTCTACCTTTAATAACTCATGGGGGGGAACCTATTCGACACTGAAAGATGCTTTGATCTCTGTCAAAGTCGCAGAAGAAGAGCAGAACTTCATAACAAAAGGCATTGCGGAACTTTTCGTGGCTTACAATTTGGCGATCTTGACAGATATGTATGGTGATACACCTTGGAAAGAGGCTTGTGACTATACAGTATCTATGACTCCCGCTATCGATAAACAAGAGGAGATTTATAAGGATATCATGGCCTATGTGGATGCCGCAATTGAAGATCTTCAGAAATCAGATCTGACGAGCCTGTCTAATCAAGATTTGATTTATAAAGGTGACGCTTCGGCTTGGCTAAAGACAGCTTATGGCTTGAAGGCTCGTTATACGATGCGCTTGATGGGACGTAGCGCTGATGTTAAGGGCGATATGGAAAAGGTGTTGGATTATATTTCCAAGTCGTACACCTCGGCAGCCGAGCAATGTAGCTATGCTATGTATGGTGTGGGTGTTAATATCAACCCATTTTTCGGAGTATTCTATTCTCGTTTAGGTGAAGTAGCCAGCCGAAGTATGTTTGATAAATTGAATGAGCGTAATGATCCGCGTATCAGACGTTGCTATGTGGAGGCTAACAGCCAAACGATGATTGCTTCTAAGGATGATCCATTATTGAATCTTGCTCATAATGGTGATTTAGTGCAAAGTCAGTTAGAATATACTGTTTCCATGTTCTGTGCAGCTCAAACCGCTCCGACTCACATCTTAAGTTATCATGAGGTATTGTTCTTAAAGGCAGAGGCTTTGTGTCGTTTAAATCGTAAGGATGAGGCAAAAGCAGTGTTGAAAGAGGCTGTTGTCGCAGGTATGGCTAATATGGAGGTTAATATCAAGTCTGCCCTCGCTTCTGATTATTGGGGAGGTTTCTTGAATGTAACAAACGAGGTGACACCGGAGGAGGCCGCTTCTTACTTTGATGAGAATGTCGCTCCCTTATTCGATGCTAATCCTTTGAAAGAGACGATGATTCAGAAATATATTTCTTTCTGGAACGCGGATGGAGAGTCTACCGAGTGCTATAATGACGTACGTCGTTTGAAGAGCTTGGGTGAGGATATTTATGGCTTGCAAAATCCGGGTAAGTTCCCGTTAAGATGTCCGTATGGTAACGATGATACTACGACTAATCCTAATATACAAGCTGCTTATGGTGATGGTCAGTATGTGTTTACCGAAAACGTATGGTGGGCTGGCGGAACTCGCTAATCAAGATATAAAAGCATAACGAGTGACAACATTCAAAAAAGGGGAAGAATATCTTAATGATATTTTTCTCCTTTCTTATAAATCCACATTCTAGCCGAACTTCAATCGTGTCTCAATCTTCTCAAGATCGCGGACAATCGTCATATCCATGATATTGCTATAGATCTCGGTAGTACGAACACTTTTATGCCCTAACAACTTTTGTACCGTAGTTATATTCGCTCCATTATATAATAATAAGGTAGCATTTGTATGCCGAGCCGTATGAAAAGATACCTTCTTATCAATACTTGCCAATTGGCTGATTCGGCGTAATTGCTTATTCACGTTTGAATTAGAGGATAAGGGAACACCAAACAGGGTTCTCGGCGCATTCTTATATCGCTCATAGATAGGTAAAGATTTACCCTCGAACAAGAGAAATAGCGGCAAACGGACACTCACGTCTGTCTTCACCGATGAATAAACCAGCCAAACCTTATCATCAATAATCAAAAAGTTCTCTTTCGTTATACTTACTATGTCTGAGAAACGTAATCCCGTGTAGCAACTAAATAAAAACATATCCAGACACCGGCGCAATGTACGCTGCCCATCCAGCTTTAAGTTTTCCAAACGACCTAACTCCTCAGGCGTTAAATGAGTACGCTTACTCTCTTGATATTTAATCTTATATTTCCGAAATGGATATTTGTGCAACTCGAACAACTCCTTATTAATCGCCAAGTTGATATATCGTTTCAAATGCTTCATATGTTTAGCGATCGTATTTCGATGATACTCCTGCTTCAATAAAAAATATTCAAAATCGCATAAGAAATTGAAATTAATATCCTTAAACAGAACGTCCTTCTTGTATAAGGATAGAACATGCAAAGTGGACAAATGGTTTTTTAACGTCGATTCTTTTAAATTACTATGTAAAATCTCCTCACGCATGAAAACAAGAAAAGAGGAAGACGTAGATATCGAAGAGGTCTCCTCACGCAGATCCTTCAACGAAAAACCGTTATTCGCTTGTCTCTTCTCCAGCTCATCTCTCTCCAACTCCATAACATAGTTCTGAAGATACAGGTTTAACGCATCCATATTCGGATGATTCTTTATGGAACGTCTCTTGTTGTCCCATTGACAAGGTTTCACATAAACCTTCGTTGAAAAATACCTCTTTTGCCTATTCAAATAGGCCTCTACTTGAATCAAAGCTTTTCCTTCCGCATTCAATTGCTTTTTTCGATTAAACACTAAGTTGTAAATTACTTTTTCCATGATACATTTATATATTATCTGATTGTAAACACGAAGGAACAATAATAAGTTCTTTGTAGCACAATCTACAAACTAAAAGTTTGTTATCACGGATTACCAACTAATAAAAAACCATATATCAAAGTAAATAAAAAGGGCCTGCCAAATACATGGCAGGCCTCTCCTACTTTTCAAGATATTAAATCATATCAATAATCTTCACCTTCCCAACCTGTTTTACGGAATCCTTTAACCGTCATCGACTTTCCATTTTGAGTCAAGGTAAATTCAATGGCATCCACTTTTGTATTGGCTTGAGTAGTATAACCATCCACAATTACTTTACCAGAGATATTGAAGGTTACAGTAGAATTTATACCATCATCCGCATGGAGCAGATTAGCGATACCATCCCCATCAAAAGATTTAGAAGCTACATCGCAATGAATCTTGCCACGTACTCCCCAGTCGTTTGTGGCAACACTCATTTTTATCCACATCTTATCCGTGGCATCATCAGTCGTATTGTAAGTATTGCAGGTCACACCTTCCGCCAAGACACCACCATCCTCACCTGTAACATTAACTACCCATTCGCCACATAAAGGATAAATGGCCGTGTATTCTATCTCGTAATCACCATAGGTCTCACAAGAAGAAAAGGTGACCAACGCCAATAAGATAACCAGTAATTTATTTATCTGTTTCATATTCAAAAAGCTTTTCTGATTAATATACATTTATAACACCCATTTATTTATGCCACCATTGTTTTTCCGCTAACGGAACTACCGCCGGAGTATTAGGGTTATAGTCTGAAGATGACTTCGGATACAATAAACGACGAGGATATTCACCCGGAGCCAACGCAGAACCAATGCAAGGAGTCAACTGCCCCCAAATATATCCTTCCTCATCCACATGCTTTGTCCCTAAAACAGGAATACCGGTACGATTGATATCAAACCATGCGTCCCATGCTTGACAACGAGTGGAAGCGATCCACTTCTGGGTCAAAATAGAGGTAAGCATTGAATTTTGGTCCGTACTATCGAAAGCATAAGGAGCACCTTCCGAAATAAACTCGGCAGCAGAATATCCCCAACGTTCAAACGCATAGTTCACACCTTGTTCATAAGCCACTTTCGCTTTAGCCACATCATTCAAACGAGCGTAAGCTTCCGCTTGCAGGAACGCTACCTCAGCAGCAGACATAAAATAAACAGGATCCGTAGGACCTAGCTTAGCCACAGAGATCATACGAGTTGTTACCGCTACCGAGTTTGGGCGGTCACCATACTTCAAAGCTGTTGTCTCGCCGGAGCCATCCGTATTAGGTGAATAAAAATCATTTAAACGAGGATCCTCATATTTTTTCAAATAATCGCAAACCGTAGCGCACGCACGAATATTTACAGTTGAATTCAATTTACGACGGTCATTCTCATACAATGGATTTGATTTATTTTCCAAATCTTGAAAACAGTCCATCTTAGCGTCTACACTCAGCAAATCTCCTTCGTCGAGCAATGCCTTGATAGCAGCTTTATTCGTATCGAAATCACGCATCAACAATTTTAGCTTTAAACTCTTCGCAAATTGAATCCACTTATTCACGTCACCAGCGAACACCAAGTCTTGTTTTGTAACCGAAGGCAAACCACCTGCGGTAGCCTCCGCCTTTTTAGCGATAATCTCATCCAACATCGCTAATAATCCCGGATAAACCACAGTCTTACTGTCATCATACTTTGGTGTAGTATTCTCATTTCCAAGGATAGCTTCTGTAAAAGGAATAGAGCCATAAGAGTCCACTAGGATATGATACATAAAGGCAGTCATAGTCTTACCCATTACCCAATAATTCCATTCTTGAGCCGATTCAGAGCTTTTGATAACCAAATCCAAGTCTGGCAGTGCTATTGAATAAGGTATAGACCACAAACGAGAATCGGATGCGTTAGTTATCGTATAGTTAACCAATGTATTATACTGGTTGGATGTATGTCCCTGCGTACATTGCTGAGACCACATGCTACCATATAATTCGTAAGTACCACCTACAATACTTGCTACTCCTGCGATACCAGAAGGAAGCAAAGTAGAAGAAGAGGCTTCCGTTGGATATTCCGGATTCTGGTTAATATCCAAATAATCGGAACAAGCTGTAGTCGCCATCAACAAGCAGCTAACCAGTCCTGTATATATTAAATTGTTTCTTTTCATACTATCTTTACTTTTTAAAGTTACTTATTATAATACGACTTTAATACCACCACCAAACGTACGGTTTGTCGGAGCCGCACCAAATTCACCAATTTCAGACAAGATGTCATTACCATAATTCGTACCTTCCGGATCTACGTAGTTGTTCTTTTTCGGGGTCCACATAAATAAATTACGTCCGATCAAACTAACTTGAACCATAGAGAATGGGGTTTGTTTCAACCATGCTTTCGGCAAAGAGTAAGAAAGTGTAATCTCTCTTAATTTCAAGTAATCTTTAGGTAAAATCCAATTTCTATACTGAGCGTAGTTGGAGGCGTTATTATAGTAGGTATTAACAGCGCTAGAAGCACCTCCCCAATGTACGATAGGTATATCATTCTCTACGTATTGACCATTTACGACTTTCACGGAATTAGGAACCACAAATGGTTCACGATTATTAAACACCGTATAAGTAGAGTTTCCGGCAAATGTAAGCAATTGAGAGGTATATGAATAGAACTCACCGCCATTACGCCAATCTAATACCGCTGATAAAGTAATCCCTTTCCATGTGAAATGCGTATTAAAGCCCATCAAGAAATTAGGAGTAGACGTTCCTACGATCTCTTTCTTGCTAGCATCAATTGTCGGCATACCGTTATTATCAACGATCACCTTACCATCATCGGTCGTGGCCAAAGCCGGAACCTTGAAAACGCCCAAAGGCTGACCTACTTCCGCAACGAAATCCACTTGATAGGAACTTGTCAATTTATACTCAGTTACATCATCCCATAACTCTTTCACCTCACTCCAGTTCTTACTGAAAGTAAAACCTAATCCCCACTCGAAATCTTTCGTACGAACAGGAATGCCATTCACTGCCAACTCGACACCTTGATTCGCAATCTTACCTACGTTGCGGGTCATAGACGTATAGCGAGACTCCGGAGCCAGACTAGCAGATATTATCTGATCTTTCGTACTCTTATTATAATAAGCAGCATCAATATCCAAGCGATTGTTAAACAGATGCGTTGTTAAACCGAACTCCCATTCTGTCGTGATCTCCGGACGAAGATCCATACTCGGCAAACGATTATACTCTGTCAAGCCTAATGTATTATTAATAGGTAAATATAAATCTCCAAAACCTAAACTGATTTGAGTCGGTGTAAAATAACTGCTAGTACGGTAAATCGGGGCATCGTTACCAGTCTGTCCCCAAGCTGCACGAACCTTCAAGAAATTCAGATAATCAGATTTCAAATCCTCAAACATATCCGTGATGATCAATGAAGTATTCACGCCACCATAGAAAAAGCTATTATTTCCTTGAGGTAAAGTAGATGACCAGTCGTTACGAATAGAAGCATTCACAAACCAGAAATTCTTGTAACCAAACTCACCTTGAGCGAACAAACCAACCAAACGGCGTCTATCAGAGTAAGTCGTAGTCATGGGCTTATCAACACCATTCGCTAGGTTAAACCATCCCGGTTGCTCCAAACCATACAGATAAGATTTCAAATAAGAACTCGTTTGTTGATTCAAGTTCCATCCAATCATACCATTCAAAGCGATATCCTCACCGATTTTATAATCCGCGTTTAAGAAAGCGGTCGCATCAATTTGCTCCACCTTGTCACGACGTTCCGTATAAGTACCGGGCTGCTGCTTCTTACCACCTAATTCACTCCAAGACCCTGAAGCGAAAGTCACTTTTTCATTCCATCTCTTTTGAGTAGCGTTCGTAAAGTCACCACCTAAACGTCCAACTGCCTTCAAACCTTTCATAATCTCAAAAGCAAGCTCGATCTTACCATAGACACGGTCGTCTTGATATTTATTACGATTATGATCTAACACCCAATATGGATTCTCCGCATAAGCTGTATAGAAGTTATCCGTATTAAAATAAGGATTCGTATAATCTTTCATTGAGCTAATATCTACATCCACGGCATGTTGCAAAATCTCAGAAAACATCGTTGCACCATCATCTCCTTGGCCAGCAGCAGCTTGTGTGATATCTTTACGGACATAGTTCAAGTTTAATTCCGCAGAAAAACGTTTATATTTCATATTACCTCTTAACGAGATTGTATTACGAGCATATGAATCAGCGTCACCCGGTAATACACCGTCAGACTTCACATTACCATAGGAGGCAACAAAACCAAGTTTATCATTACCCATACGAATCGAGACGTTATTATTCGTCTCAAAACCAGTTTCATAAAAATCACGAAGATTGTTCTTTACATACGAGAAAGGCTTAGAAAGCGGAGTTAATAAACCTTCTGAGCCGTCTGAGTAAGGTCCCCAGATATGATCACGACCATCCAAAACCGGTCCCCAAGAACCATTCTCCATAGGTCCGAAAGATCCCCATCCTTGTCCGAAACGATCTTGTGTTTGAGGAACACGCAATACGCTAGATCCCATAAATGAGCCATCGTACGTAACAGAAAGCTTCTCAGCCCCAGCCCGTTTTGTTGTCACCATGATAACACCATTAGCAGCCCGGCTACCATAAAGGGCAGTAGCGGAAGCACCCTTCAAGACTGTTACAGACTCAACATCCTCTGGGTTAATGTCATTAGCTTGGTTACCAAAATCCACGGAGTTAGAGAAAGAATCCTCACCTTGGAAATCATTCATAATAGGCACACCATCCACCACATACAAAGGTTGATTAGCACTGAAAGAACTGATACCACGCACGATTACTTTCTGAGAAGAGCCTGTAGCACCACCGCTAGTAATATTCAAACCCGCAACCTTACCAGTCAAGCCTGACATCACTGATCCAGACTTAGCGGCATTCAAATCTTCACTCTTCACAGTAGAGGCTGCATAGCCCAACGCCTTTTCCTGCTTTTTCATACCAATCGCAGTTACGACAACCTCCTCAAGATTCTGGGTACCAGACTGAAGGACTACCCTCAACACATCTTGTACCGGAACCTCACGAGCAATCATGCCCACATAAGAAATTACCAGAGTCTTCGCGGAAC